>PWMW01000057.1 GCA_003559095.1 Clostridiales bacterium
GGAAGAATACTGCAGTATTGCCCAGGCGGTGGCTGCCACCAACCTGGCACAGGTTTTGGAACTAAATGTCTCCTGCCCCAATGTTAAGCAGGGTGGTCTGGCCTTTGGGACAGATCCGGACGTCTTAAAGCATCTGGTGGCTGAGGTTCGGGGCCTGGTCGACATGCCGCTCTTTGTGAAGCTTTCACCTAACGTTACGGATATCCGGCCTTTAGCTGAAGCCGCTGTAGAAGGTGGGGCTGATGGTTTGACGTTGATCAACACCCTGCGAGGGATGGCAGTGGATGTAGCCAACCGCCGTCCCATATTGTCCACCGTTCATGGTGGTTTGTCGGGACCGGCGATCAAGCCGGTGGCGCTATCCATGGTCTATCAGGTGGCGAAGGTGGTGGATGTGCCCATCGTAGGATGCGGGGGGATAGTTTCTGGACAAGATGCACTGGAGTTCATCATGGTAGGGGCCCATGCTGTCCAAGTGGGTACAGCCAACTTCACGGATCCTTGGGCCGGACCGCGGATTGTCAGCGAGATCGCGGCTTGGATGCACCAAGAAGGAGTGCGATCATTGGACGAAATTAGGGGGAGTGCACTATGAGCAAGCCGAAGATTGTTGTGGCCTTGGATGTTCCTGGGCTCGAACCTGCTTTAAGCCTCGTGGATCGTTTGGGGTCCCGCTTGACCCATGTGAAGGTGGGTATGGAGTTGTTCTATGCCTCCGGACCTGCTATCGTGGAAATGATGCTGGAGCGTGACCTGCGGGTGTTCCTTGATCTGAAACTACATGATATTCCCAACACGGTGGCGCGGACCGTTACGGTCCTGCGGGACTTGGGCGTTGATATGCTCAACGTTCACTGTGCCGGGGGCAGGAACATGCTGGAGGCGGCGGCTGAAGCGGCTGGCACCAGACTCCGCCTGATAGGCGTGACGCAGCTGACCAGTACGGATCAGCGGACACTAAATGATGACATCAAGATTCCTGGTACGGTTTCCGATGCGGTACTGCACTATGCTCGCTTGGCCCAAGAGAGTGGGTTAGCTGGCGTCGTCTGTTCGCCGCTGGAAACGACCATGATCAAAGAAGCCTTGGGCAGCGAGTTCGTCACTGTGACTCCGGGGATACGGCCGCAGCCTGCGGCCGACGATCAAAAGCGAGTTACCACGCCCAAACAAGCGGCTGCAGCGGGCAGCGACTATCTGGTCATCGGGCGTCCCATCACTGGAGCCGCCGATCCAGGCCGAGCCTTGGCTGACATCAGCAAAGAGTTGGAGGGTTTGCGATGATTCAGGAGCGCTTTCTTGAGGAGTTTGCGAAACGAGGTATTCTGCAGAGTGGCCATTTCCGTTTGACATCAGGCAAGCACAGCAATGGATACATGCAATGTGCTGGTGTATTCCAAGATACGACCTTCGCTGCGCAGTGCGTTGAGGCCCTCTTAGAGGACCTTGATCTGGACGTAGATGTTGTCCTATCGCCAGCGGTGGGCGGTGTGCTCATGGGTTACGAAACTGCCAGGCAGTTAGGTGTCGTGAATCTCTTCGCCGAGCGCGAACAGGGAGTCATGTCTTTGCGCAGGGGTTTCCATTTAAACCCAGGCCAGAAGGTTCTGGTGGTGGAGGATGTTGTCACCACGGGCGGTTCCGTACAAGAGGTCTTGGAGCTGGTGAAGGCGGCCGGAGCCCAGGCTGTGGCTGTGGCTGTCTTGGTGGATCGCAGCGGTGGTCGAGCGGACTTTGGAGTGCCGCTGTACAGCCTACTGCAGGTTTCGCTGCCGGCCTACGATCCGGATGGCTGTCCTATGTGTGCTGCCGCCGAACCCATTACCAAGCCCGGCAGTCGCGATCTTTGATTAAACATATTGAAAAAAAGGAGTACCAGGTCGTTCCTGGTACTCCTTTGCCATTCACACGGGCCCGCAGCCACAGCCAGAGGCAGCGGCACAACAGCTCCCCGTCATGGCATGACGGCAGTGAGGATCGGGATTTCGGCTCTGCGATACCATCGCCGCAGGCCGATACAGATGCTTGGTCGCTGTGCTCTCACACGTTGGACAGCTGACTGCCTGTCCGGATTCTTTGTGAGGGATGCTCATCTGAACTTCAAATTCGCTGCTGCATGTTTGGCAGCGGTAGTCATAGGCTGGCATAGCTTGCTCCTTTCTGATTAACAAGTTTTCCTCGCTGGATAACCCGCTCCGCAACGTTAGCGGGTTGCAGCATGCGGCATTTCTCCTGCCTTATTCGACATAGGGCAGAGGATTCCTGTATCCGCTTCTCGAAATACATCCACCATACAATGATGCCAATGACGGAGGGGGATTGCCATATGGACGCGGGGTTTTTCCCGCTTCCCGGGGATTATCTAGCTCTCTGGGAAACCGTATCTAGCTTTGATCTTTGCATAGTGGGCAAGGATCCCTATCCCAGCAATCCAGTGGGGATTCCATTCTGTAAATCTTCTTGGGCTGAGCTGGACTATCGTACCAGCGGAACCTATGTCCTGCGTTCCTTGGGGATCGATCCTCAGACCCCCACATTGCCCGCGCCCCGGGACGCTTTTTTGCGTTTGGCCAGGGAAGGTGTGGGTTTCTTGAATGCCACCTATTGGTTCTTGGGGCGACCCTTTGCCAAACGTTATCACCAGGATATGGTGCTGGCCGATACCCTCACCAATTTGCCGTTCCTAGCGAAAAGCCGACGCATTCTCCTCTGTGGGGAGGCCGCCAAGGTGCCTTGGCTGCTCGGCGGCAGTTCCTTGAACGGAGACCAAAAAAACCAGTTGGAGGCCATCTGGGTACGGGCTGAAGCGGTTCCGCACCCAGACATTCGCAACCGGACCAATCCGCTGCGCAGTCAAGCCTGGCAGAATGTCTGGGCCGACGGGGTTTTGGCTGGATACAGGCGGTGTTTGCCAAGGTAACGATGGGCTGCAGGAAGCCAACCATGATCCGGGAGGACGCATATCTATGTTGCTATCAGGTCACGAAATTCGCCGCCGCCTTGGTGTCGATATCCACATTGAACCGTTCAGCGAAGCACAGCTGAACCCGAACAGCTACAACTTACGGCTCCACAATGAGCTTCTGGTCTACGACGAGGCCCAACTGGACATGAAAAGGGAGCACGCGACACGCTCCATAACCATTCCAAACGGTGGTTTGCTGCTGGAACCGCAAACACTGTATTTGGGCCGTACGGTGGAGTATACGCGCACAGAAAAGGTTGTGCCGATGCTGGAAGGCCGTTCGTCCATTGGACGTCTGGGCCTATTTGTTCATGTCACGGCTGGCTTTGGCGATGTGGGGTTTGCTGGTTATTGGACGTTGGAAATGTTCTGCATCCATCCCGTACGCATTTATCCGAACATCCCGGTTTGCCAGATTTACTACCACACCTTGGAAGGCGACTACACGCCCTATGTCAGCGGGAAATACCAGCATAATCGCGGCATTCAGCCAAGTCTACTCTTCAAGGAGTTTGTGGGTCATCACGACGATGAAACGTGATGTTAGGAGCTGCACTGCTGGCAGATCCTGTCATCCTCGGGGAGGTGCCCACGATTGAACGTCCGATAATCCGATTACTCCAGCCTGGGGATATGGCAGCCGCCGCAGCCATTAGTGAGCAAGCCTTTAAGAATGAAGCATTTGCATCCCGCATGTTCCGCTTGTCGTCACCCAAAGCCAGAGCTGCTTCCCGAGCCGTACTTGAGCTGCGGTTTCTATCCTATTGGGCTGCTGGACATCCCATTCAGGGTTTGTTCGTTGACCAGGACCTGGCGGCGGTGGCTCTGTACAAAGGACCCCAAGGCAAACTTCCAATCCTATTCGGATTGAGGCAGTTTGTCGTACGCTTATTCCGCATAGCTCCTTTGGTCTGGTATCTTCGCTATGGCACGTTGGCCAACCTGCTGCACATGTCGGAGATGCCCAGTGCTGTGCCGACACCTAATTTGCTTTTGGAAATGCTCGGGGTCGCTCCTCGCCATCAAGGTCAAGGACTGGGGTCGCTTCTTGTGCAGGCGGGTCAACAGTTGGCAGTGACCATGGATGTGCGCGGAATCTATTTGTACACCGGAGACGCGGCTAACGTCCGTCTCTATAGGCGTTTGGGGTATTCCACGGTGGCCCAGCTGCAGCGAGGAGATTTCACGGTTTACCATATGTTTTGGGCTCGTGATGCGTCGTCCGGAGCGAACGGAGGGGAGTGATGCCGTGCAATACCGACTGTACGAGCCGGCGGACATTGATAGTTTGGTAACTATGGCCATGGCTCTCTATGAGGAAGACCCCGGCGGCTTCATGAGCGCAGAACAGGTCAACGCCACCATAGCCTATGCGCTAGCACATCCGGAACAACTAAAGATCGTCGTTTTCCAGGATGGACCCGACATCGTAGGTTATGCCTTAGCGCTGGCCGTTTGGAGTAGTGAATGGAGTGGCATCATGATCCACGTGGATGAGATGTACATCTGTCCCCGGGCGCGGGGCCGCTCCTGGAGCCGGCGATTCATGGAGAACCTACCGCAGTGGTTTTCCCAGCCTGTCGTAGGCATAACGCTGGAAACCACACCCGCTAACTGCCTGGCCGAACAGGTCTACCGGCGACTGGGTTTTGTTCCCAGTACCAACCGGCACTGGATCAAGATGTTGTAGTGTGGCTTGCGCCGCCAGCGAAGGACAGCGCCCGCTGCCCTTGTCACACTGGGCTAGCCGCTGGAGCGTCCCTTGGCGGAACCAGCCGAAATCTGATGGGCGGCCATCGGTCTCGCACCATGGGCTCGCTGCGGAAACGATCCGTGAGGGGGATTGGATGTGCCGAGGCAACTAGTTCGGGCTGCGTGGTGGCATCGCGCCGCTCTCGGTCGCTTAGCCCTGGAATCTAAAGCTGTGTGGGGATACGACAGCGGGTTTTTACGCGCCTGCGCCGGCGATCTGCAAGTACCGTGGCTGACCATGCTGCGCGGTGATGTTTTCATCTGTCGAAACTCCAACCATTGGCAGGGCTTTTATGCCATCACCTACGGCAGAGAGGGCGCTGAACTAACGCACCTTTTTGTTCTTCCTCGGCACCTTGGCAGCGGTGTGGGCAAGCGCCTGTGGACACATGCCGTGGCACAAATCCAACGGCGCATTCCGGCCGGGGCCGATGGCATGCTCATGATCGTTCATTCGGATCCGCATGCCCGGGCATTCTATGAACATATGGGTGCCGTCCAAGTGGGCGAGGCAGAAAGTGCCGTTAAGCCCGGCCGGAAACTACCTCTTCTTCACTACACCGTCGAAGGGAGTGGGTAAACCGTGTATCATGAACAACGTATGACCCAGGATCTGGCAGGGAGCATTGCCCAATGGTGTTACCCCGAACCATACGATATGTACTCTTTCGGCACAGATCCCGAGGCAGCTACAGAGCTGATGAACGGCACTTACCGGGCCATTCTGGATGACCAAGGGCGGCTGCGGGGCTATTATTGTGTCGGAACCGGCGCCCAAGTTCCCGGCGGAGAAGAGTTCTACAACCAGAACCGACAGCAGGAGGTTGTTGACGTTGGTTTAGGCATGAATCCTCTCTTTGTGGGTGGCGGTGAAGGGCGTAATTTCGTAGGGGCTGTGCTTGCCCTGGCTGGGCGCCAGCGGCCCGAAGCTATCTTCCGCCTCACTGTGGCAGCCTTCAATCAGCGGGCCATACGAGTCTACGAAGCCTTAGGTTTTCGCGAAATCGGCCAGTTCTCCGGCAAGCGGCGCCCAGATTTGGTCTTTATGGTCATGGTACACCATCAAGGCGGATGTTGCGCTGAGCCGTGGCCGTAGGTGAACGGGAACCCGCAGCCAACATAGTTGGCGCACTGTTGCATTTGCAGTACACAATGGGAGGGAATCCGAAATGAAAAAGATGGCGATTGTGAGCTTTCAAGGAAACATGTCGTGTTTTGTGCATGCTCTATTGAACGTTTGGGATTACCATGAAAAGGGTTATGAAGTGGCATTGATCGTTGAGGGCCAGTCCTGTGCTCGCGTGGCTGACATTGGAAGTTCTCCCCAGGGCAAGTTGTGGGAGAAGATCAAGGATGCTGGACTCGTTAAGGCTGTGTGTAAAGCCTGTGCAGCCCAAATGGATGCCTTGGCCGCCGCTGAGGAGCAGGGGCTGCCCATTGACGCTTCCTTGTCAGGTCACGCAGCACTTGAACCCTTCAGTAGCGATGGTTTTGAGATCGTATTGTTCTGAGCGTTCACTGCAGCCCAGCAGGTTCGCTGCATAGGGATGTCTCAACGCGGTGTTGCAAGTGGCATCCTGAGAATGTGTTCGAGCATATGGAGGACCCCCGTACGTTTCGGAGATCCGGAACGATACGGGGGTTTTGCGCGGCGGCTATTCCTCGGGCAGAAAACCATGGGCGGCCAAAGATTCGGCTATCTGCTCCAGCACCTCCGGGCTTTCGGCGGCAATGGTGTGTAAATGAAGTCCGTCTGTCAGGACGAGCAGTGGCTCGGCCTTGCTCTCAGCCAAACTCTTGATAAACTGATCCACATGCAGACGGGATCGGATCTGCAGACTGGCGGTGAGTTCGCCGTAGAGCGGATGCTCAACCTTCACATCCAAGATCTCACCACCCATATCAACGATAAGGTACAACTCCCGCCGAATAGCTTCGGGATCGCTGTGATGCTTGGAGGCTATGGTTCTCTGGTAAAGCGGGGAGGCAGATTCCTGCAGCATATAACCCCGAGGTGTCGCCATGATCTCAATGCCTGAAGCGCGGAGTATGGCAATATCAGCTACGATAACCTGCCGTGTAACATGCAGTTCGTCGCTGAGCTGAGCACCAGTCAGGGGCTGCTGTGACTCCTCAAGAATTCGGATCAGTCGTTCGCGACGGGCTTGTCTGGACATACGACCCCTCCTACGTTAAGTGAGTATCTCAAAACTTAACCAAAACCCAACGGGCCGGCAGAAGGAATCTGCCAGCAGAGAAGGGAAACAAAGTGTATATACACATGTACATACAGGAGGCGTGATAACGATGAAGCTTGGTGTTAAAGAAATGCTCTATGGTGCTCTTCTTACTGGTTTTGCCATACTGATCCCCTTAGTATTCCGGGGTTGGCTGCAGATCTATATTCCGCCGTTCTCGGCTACAGTGGGCAGCCATGTGCCGACGATGCTGGCCATGTTCATTAGTCCCTGGGTAGCCGTTTTGGTTGGCCTTGGGTCCACTCTCGGGTTTTTGGTTACGCTGGGTCCGGTGATCGCTGCTCGAGCTTCCATTCACATACTTTTTGGCTTGGCAGGAGCGCTCCTCTTTCAGCGGGGCTTCAAACCCTGGCAGGTCCTGCTGTTGACCGCTCCTATCCATGCGGCCGGCGAAAGTTTGGTGGTAATGCCCTTCGGTTTTGCTTTGTATCAAGCCTTGGTTGTGGTAGGCATTGGGACGCTGCTGCACCACGCCCTAGATTCCGGTGTTTCTTTAGTTCTCTACGGAGCATTGGGCAAGGCCGGCATCCCTTTGGACAGTCTAGTGCGCCGGCCCGTCAGCCACAAATCCTAGCAGCCGCTGCCGAAGGTTCGCGAACCCAGTATTTAGGAGCGTTTTCGCAGAAGACAGCAGTAGAACCCTTCCATAACGGGCGTTGGCCATATGCGCATGGTCTGTTTGAGTGCGCTGGGCCAGCGCTCTTCCTGCGTCTGCGTGAGACCG
Organism: Clostridiales bacterium; assembly: GCA_003559095.1. Classification (GTDB taxonomy): domain Bacteria; phylum Bacillota; class Limnochordia; order Darwinibacteriales; family B1SED10-159; genus SLOZ01. Next base: position 7,700 of record PWMW01000057.1, read on the forward strand.
GCGGTGACTTTCAAGCCAGGCAGTCTTGCGGGCAGGATTTCCACGTCGCTGCGGGCCTGCAGTATCGCTGCCACTACCGCTTCATTCTCGTTGGTGTTGATGGTGCAGGTGGAGTACACAAGATGACCGCCGGGCTTCAGGGCATCAAGGCCTGAGTGCAGCAGACGCTTCTGCAGTCGGGCCAACTTTTTTACCATGCGAACGTTCCAGCTGCGGTATGTTTTCGGGTCGTCCAGACGAAAGCGTCCCTCGCCGCTACAGGGGGCATCCACCAACACGGCATCAAAGTAATCAGCGCTCATACGACCTACTTTGGTGCCGTCAACCGCCTGTGTTTCGACGATGATGACTCCCTGCCGTTTCACGTTATATTGCAGACGCTCCATGCGCAGCGTATCCACTTCCACGGCCAAGATTGAACCTTGATTGCGCATCATGGCCGCCATCTGTGTCGTTTTACTGCCCGGAGCGGCGCAGAGATCGAGAACGGCTTGACCCGCATGCAGCGGAAGCAGAAGCGGTGGCACCATACTGGACAAGCTCTGCAGGTAGATGCGTCCGTCACTATACTCCGGCAGTATCTGCAGCTTCTTGAGAACCGGTGCATCGAAAAGCAAAGCCTGAGGAAACCATGGAAGCCTCTGAAACTTCAATCCAGAACTGCGCAGGGTGTCCATCACGGGGTGAATGTCGCTGCGCAGTGAGTTCACCCGCAAACTGGATGGCAGCGGACGTGCGGCTCCCTGCAGAGCACCATCGGCAGCTTTGGCTGGAAATGCTGCATAAAGGTATTCAATATACTCTTTGGGTAGGCGCTTGCGGGCTTCGCCAATAGAATACACGACAGACACGTCTCCTTTCGCCGCATGACTGTGATCCGCTATCGCGGCAAACTAAAACAGAACGTTTGTTTGCTTTCTGTTGAGCATAGATGTATAATTGACGATACCTGTCCTCAACGGGCCGCCGAGGATCAGCAGACTGATTGCTCATGGACGGCAGGATTTTCGTCTGCTTTGGTTAATGCATTAGGGAAAGAGGGAACCACGCCAAAGGCAGCACGCCCAATGCCCGCGGCGCAGAGGCATAATGCCCTAGAACGTGTTGGTAAACAACCCTGGCGAGCTCCTAACAAGCGACGCGAAATCGCTGTAGCTGCGATTTCCCCGCGGTGTCTGGTCTGTGTTTGCGCGGAATTTCAGGGAAATCCACACGTTCTTAAGCACTCGGCGAACGAGATTTTGCAGCACAACGTACTATCAAGGAGGCTCGGTTATGTATTGGCAGGGAGCAGGCGCAGCCTTTACGCAGCAGACAGCCCGGGTGGCTGCCGACTATTGGCAGACTCAGGAGCTGCCAGTGGTAGCAGCATCCAATACGGGAGACACAATCGAAGTATTATGTCAAGCCGGCATTCCAGCGGCAGCCATCGTCTGCGTGACCCACATGGTAGGCTTTCGAGAGCCAGGCCATGACGAAATGGCCGCGGAGACCAGAGATGCTCTAAAAGCCCAAGAGACCAAGGTTTTGACAACTACGCATGCCTTGGCCGGCGTGGATCGAGCACTGCGCTTTCAGTTTCAAGGTATTTATCCTCCGGAGATTATTGCCCATTCCCTTCGTATGCTGGGGCAAGGCGTGAAGGTGTGCGTCGAGATTGGCATTATGGCCTTGGACGCGGGATTGATTCCTCACGGACAAAAGATCATTGCCATTGGGGGCAGCGGCCGCGGCGCCGATACAGCGGTTGTCTTAACACCGGCCCATTCCAATGCCGTGTTTGAAACGATGATCCACGAAATTCTCTGCAAACCCGCTGATTGGTAGTTGTCAACACGTTTCCAGAAACGTGTCGATAAAGAACCTTGGCGAGCTCATAACACGCGACGCGAAATCGCTGTAGTTGCGATTTCACTGAGGTGTCCGGTCTGTGGTTGATCAGTATTCCGGGAAAGTCAACAAGCTTCTAGCACGGCCTCAACGACCTGTGTCAGCCGGGGAATCACCGACTGAAGGAACGTTTCAAAGTTTTCCGGGGCACTGGCATCAGCCTTGTCGGAAATAACGCGAATAACGACGTACGGAATGGAGTTGAGGTGTGCAGTGTGAGCCACTGCTGCTCCTTCCATCTCAGCGCACAGGGCCGCAAAGCTCTGACTGATTCGCTGTTTTGCCCCGGCGCCACTGATGAACTGATCGCCGCTGACAATCAATCCGGTGTGGACTTTGTCTGAACCAAAGATCTGCCGGGCAGCATTCTGAGTCAGCTGGACTAGATGCTGGTCTGCGGCAAAACGGCTAGTAGCCATGAAGGGTATCTCACCTACGGAAAATCCCAGTGCCGTGGTGTCAAAATCGTGATAGAGCGCGGCAGAGGAGATTGCGATGTCGCCAATATCTGCTATTGGGGCGATGGCGCCAGCCGCTCCAGAGTTGATGATTCGTTCAGGCTTGTAGTGATCTGCCAAAATCTGAGTGCAAATGGCGGCATTGACTTTGCCAATGCCACAACGGACAAGAACGACCGCTTTTCCAGCCAGCGTCCCCTCGAAAAATGTCAGTCCTGCCTGACGATACTCCTTTTCGATCTGCATATGTTCCCGCAGCAGCACTACTTCCTCTTCCATGGCTCCTATGACAGCAATTGGCCTTTCCATGGGGCACATCCTTTCCACCCAACGCCAATCCGGCATCTTCTGTGGTGTGTCTCAGCAACTATTGTACCACAAATAATGAACGGAGTTGATGTCTGTGCGAATTCTTCATACATCAGATTGGCACCTGGGCAAAGCACTGGAAGGGCACAGTCGTCTGCCGGAACAGGAGCGGTTCTTAGAAGAGCTCGCTGCCATCGTCGAGGAGTGCGATGTGCATGGCGTCATCGTGGCCGGTGACGTCTATGACACGGTGAACCCGCCGGCTCGCGCCGAAGAGCTCTTCTACTGGGCCGTGGAGCGGTTGGCAGCCGGCGGTCGCAGGCCAGTGGTGGTTTTAGCAGGCAACCATGACAATCCAGAGCGTCTGACGGCTTCACAGCCCTTGGCGGAGTCTCAGGGAATCTTGCTGTTCGGTTTGCCCCAGGAGGCACCTCGTCCCCTGCGAATTCCCATTCCTATGGCAGACCATGATCTGTCCTTGGCTGTGCTGCCGTACCCATCGGAGCAGCGCCTCAATGTTCTGTTGAGTACGGTCATGGACGATGAACAACTACAGCAGGCCTACGCCGAAAAGGTAGCCGGCTTGTGGCGGCAGATGGACCAACAGTGGCATGATGGCTGTGTACGCATGGCCGCTTCGCACATCTACATGGCTGGTGGTGAGGAAACAGGCGTCGAACGTCCCATCCAGGTGGGAGGTGCCTATACCGTGCCAAGGACCGCCGTGCCTAATGGTGCCCAATACCTGGCCTTGGGGCATCTGCATCGTCCGCAGGACGTACCCAACTGCCCTATCACCGCTCGTTACAGCGGATCGCCTTTATCCTATGGATTCGCCGAAGCACAGCAGACAAAATCGGTCACTATCGTCGATGCTGCACCCACCAATCAGGTAGACGTGGAACACATCACTCTCACCAGCGGTAAGCCTTTGGTGCGCTGGCTGGCAGCCAATCCCGCCGAGCTCCGGGAATGGAGTAGCGCGCGGCGGGATCCCGATGCATGGGTGGATGTGGAAGTCAAGCTTACGGAAGCTCTGACACACAGTGAGCTCCAACAGATACGCCGCGCTCACCCGGGAATTCTCCACATTCGACCCCTGTTTTCTGAGGTTCAAGCGCCAGACAGTCTATTAGCCTGGGACGAAATCAGCATGACGGATCATTTTGCCAGGTTCTATCTGCGGGAGAAGGGAGTCGAACCATCGCCAGAACTGCTGCGGTTGTTCGTGCAGTTAGTAGAAAGGTATGACTGAAACAAGAATAATGGCATCATTTGGCAGGGTTTGGCGGGCCCGGTTGAGAATCAAGAGTAGATAAGGCCAACTCATACACTGTGAGGTAATCATGACTGAAATGATTGACATATCGTTCCTTCTCACCCAAGCCGTGAGTCTCACGTTCTTGTTTATTGTCCAGTTCAGCACGGGGCTCTTGGTTCTGCGCCATCGAGTCAAGGTGAACTACACTCGCAAGATAAACCACTTTTTGCTGTTCGTTGTGCCGATCCTTCTGAACCGGGAATATGCGGTGGATCAGACAGTGGGTCTATTCGTTCTGGGCTCGTCATTGGCCGTTCTTAAGTTTGCTTTCTATGTAAAACCCATTCGCGATCGCGTGTTTGTAATACGTACCATGTTTTCGTCCTTTGATCGTCCAGAAGATCGCCCCAATACGCTGCTGTGGTTAGTGACGCAGACCGCTGCCGGGTATGCCGTCCTGCTGACTACTGGTTTGTTGTTATCTGAGTTCGGCCATATGGAGTTGATACTCATTCCATTGTTGATCTACGGGATTGGGGATGGTCTGGCCGAGCCCATCGGCGTTCGTTTTGGTCGTCACAAGTACAGCGTACCCAGTCTCTTCTCAAATAAGGACTATTACCGAACGTTGGAGGGAAGCGCCTGCGTGTTCGTGACCTCAGTACTTGTGGTGGCTGCCCACTGCGGTCACTTTTCTCCGCTGCAGCTGGGCGTCGCCTTAGGGGTCGTTCCCGTGAGCATGACCTTGGCGGAAGCGCTCTCGCCGCATACCTGGGACTCCCCGTTGATGTTTCTCGTTGGTGGGCTGGCCATGTGGGGTATTATGCTGCTTTGAACGACGGTCAAACTTCAAGACCAGCGGTTCTGGGTGAGCGTAGGAATATCTGGGACCACCAACAGCGGTCGGAGCCCTTTCGAAGTCCTAACCCTGCCTGCAAAAGATTCGGCTGGCTGTTCTGTGCCTCTGTAAGGGAGGAATCATGGCATGAGGAAAGCGTCATCTTTCACCTTATCTGTCTGGAAGCGAATCGCCATTGTGGCAGTGCTTTTGGTGCTGGCTGTTCTGACAACCATCGGTCCCCAGCCAGAAGAAGAAACGTCTGCCGCTGTTAGATTGGCAGCTGAGCACGATTTTAATGTACGCCCCGATGGACTGATGGCTCTGCAGGAGCTGTATGATTTCCAATTCGACACAGTATATGACATGGTCATCGGATTAACCCACGAAGCACTGGGTGCATCGGACGTGGATGCGGCCTTGGGGTTTGCCACCGACGGCAAGATTAAACAGCTCGATCTGATTCGACTCCGTGACGATCGAGGGTTCTTTTCGGTGCACCATGCGGCCCCGGTAATCCGGGAAGAAGTGCTTGCAGCATACCCCGTCATCGCCGAGGCCGCAGGCTATGTCAGTGCTGCTTTGGACAACGATACCATGGTGCGGCTCAACTATCTCGTTGGTATCGAAGAACGGGAAAAATATGATGTGGCCAAGGAATGGCTTCAACAAGGGGAACTGCAGGCCGAATTGCAGGCACTTAAGCTTGACTCTGAAGGCGAAACATCCGTGCGTGTGGCGGCCAATCAGTTCACGGAGTACCAGATCCTGGGTAACATTCTGCTGATCATGCTGGAGACGTTGGGCATTCCCGTGGAGGACCACCTGCAGGCGCCACTGTTCACGCTGAGCAGAGACGGGGTCCTTGCGGGCGATTTGGATATCTATTGGGAATGCAGTGGTGCTGATTGGTATCATGTATATAGCGAAGAACACACTGAAGACCAACCCCGTGTAGATGGTTTGGAGGCTGTAAAGCAAGCCGCTGAGTACGATGCTGAACAGGGGCTTATCTGGTTGGAACCGGCACAGTTCGAGAACACGTTCGCGATCCTGATGCGCAAGGAACGCGCCGAGGAGTTAGGAATCGGCAGCATCAGCGATCTGGCCAACTGGGCCCGGGAATTGCAATCAGACACACGTTGACACCGTTTGGGTGCAATGCCCGATGTTCGTTGGAGCATTTGCTGTGATGAAAGATGGGATACCCCTCGGATACTGTTTGGCAAAGGAGTCGACTATGCAACTACAGCCATTGACTCGCAACTTCTTTTCCTCGTCACCTCACAAAGAACGGCTCTGGCGGTGGGTTTGTCTTGGGATTACAGCAGTTCTAACGATTCTTCTGGTCCTTTTCTGGTATCCGCTGCGCAGCCCAGAACTAACGTATCCCTATGTGGCCGTCGCCATTCGTCATGGCTATTTGACACCTTTGTTTCGCTTCATCACCATGCTGGGCAGCGAAGGGTTCTTTTTGGTGGCATTGTCTGTGATCCATTGGTCGGTGCACAAAGGTTTGGGCTTTTGGGGCCTTATCCTGATGCCGTTGTCCATCTTGGTAACCAGTGAGATCCCGAAGGATATCACGCGTCTGCCGCGGCCGGATATTCGCGGGGTTGCTGTGCCGACGTATACCTTTCCCAGTGGGCATACATCCGGAGCCGTTAGTGTCTGGGGTTACGCTGCCATTGTTCTCAAAAACACGAAGTTTTGGATTTTGGCACTGGCGCTCATGCCCCTTGTAGGCCTGTCGCGCGTGGTTCTGGGATACCATTTTCCTGGGGATGTTGTCGGTGGCTTAGTGGCTGGTGTGCTATTCCTTGCCCTCTGCTTTTGGTTTGTTACAGTGCCGGGTCACAGTGAGTTGGTGCACGGCATTCCGTTTTGGCTGCAGGCAGTATTGGTCACTGGCATTCCGTTCGCAGCCTCTTTTCTGCCCGTAAAACTAGGTCCTGGGCTGTTGGGATACGTTGCCGGGGCAGCCCTAGGGCATCTATTCGAGCAGCGCTGTCTGGGCTTTCACACCGATGGTTCTAACCGTCAGCACGCGCTGCGGGGAGCATTAGGCTTGCCGCCGCTGGCCCTTTTTATTGTGGGATTGGCCTACATCGTTCCCGGCGCGTCCTGGTTGATCTTTCTCCGCTATGGATTGGCAACATTCTGGATCACCTATTGGGCTCCGCAGGTCTTTATCCGCTTGGGTTGGATGGAGCGGGTGGAGAGCTAGGTGTCCGCTCCAAAACCCTAGTGGAAGAGCATTCTTGGGAGTCGATGGTCGATGCAGAACCCAGCTAATGGGATTTCTCGATTCCTGTTTGGCGCTCCCATTCTATGTTCGAGGTGGCACCTGGACCACGTTATGGGCTGCCCATATCTGGTACTGTTACATGCAGCGTTTGGAGGGCATTTTCTGCAACTGGGAGGGATTTCGTTGAAACCTGTCTTTCTCGAGTTCTCAGGACTGAATAGTTATCAAGAGCCGCAGTCTATTGCCTTCGACTCCTTGGATGGGTCGGGGCTTTTTGGTATATTTGGGCCCACAGGCAGCGGCAAATCTACGGTTTTGGATGCCATCACCCTAGCCCTGTACGGGCGGGTAGAACGCTCAAGCCAACGGCGCGGCATTTTGAACCAAGACAGCGAAAAACTCATAGTCCGTCTGACCTTTGGCTTGGGTGATGCGCTCTACAAAGTGGAACGAAATTATGTCCGCAATCGCCAGGATCCCTGGGCTGTGCGTAACACCATCAGCCGACTGCTTCACGCCATCGACGATGCGTGGGAGGTCTTGGCGGACAAGGATGGAGACGTGAACCAGCAGATTCAAGAACTGCTGGGTCTTTCCCATGATGACTTCAGTCGTGCTGTGGTGCTGCCTCAGGGCAAGTTCGCTGAATTTCTCAGTCTGCGCGGCGCAGAGCGGCGTCAGATGTTGCAGCGTATTTTTTCACTGGAGAAGTACGGCGACGCCTTGAACGAAACGGTCAAGGAGCTAGAGGGGGAGTTGGATTCCCAACTACGTGATGTCCAGACGCAACTGCAGACCATCGGCGATGCATCGCCGGCCGCAGTGAAGAAGGTGCAGGATGAGGTGGCTGCAGCCAAAGAGAACCTCAACCAACAAAAGGAAGCGGTTCAAGTCAAGGAAAAGGCCTACTTTGAGGCCAAGGAAGTTCGGGAGCTGCAGCGCAAGCTGGATGCGGCCCAGGCTGTCTGGAAGTCTGTGGAGAGTCAACGTCCAGACTTCGAAGAGTTGGAACAGCGGCTGCAGCAGGCGGAAGCAGCCGAACCCTATCGCAGCACATTGCTGGAGCACCGGAACACCAGCCAGCGGGTGACTGTACTGGAGAACGAAAGTGGGCAGCTTGCAGAAGGCTTGGAGGAAACCGTTAAAGCCTTGGATGCAGCAGCTGAACGTAAGCAGAAGGCGGAGCAGAAGCGGCAGGAAGCAATGCCTCAGCTTGTGGAACGCCGTGAATCACTGCGTCAGGCTGTGGAGTGGGAAGAGGAGCTGGAGCGCCTGGCAGGGGCTGTGGAAACTGTCAATACGAAACATCGAGAGGCAGGCGCACAGGTAGAACAGCATGAACAAAATGTGCTCAAGTTGGAGACAACGTGCCAAGAAGCCAGAACGCAGCGGGATGCGCTGCGCCAGCGCCGTCAGGAACTTTGGCTGCCCGCAGCGAGGCGGCAGGAGCTGTCCCAGGCAGCGGCTGCTGCCAAACGCGTTCTCGAGTATCAGCAGACCGCAGATCAGTGGCGAAGTCGCGCTGCGACGCTGACAGAAGAACGAGATTCTCTACAAGCGGCGAGAGATCGCGTCTCCCAGACTCGACAGGAGTTGGACGCAGAGCATCAACGCTTGCAGAGACTGCGCACAGAGTTGGATCAATCCCAAGTGGATGCGCAAAAGGGAGAAGCCCAACGAAGATGGGCAGCAGCCTTCCGGGAGCTGGTGCAGCGCGGCGAATCCATTCACAGCCGCGAGGATGAGCTGGCGCGCCGCCGCAGTCAAGCCGAAGCCAAATTGGCCGCCGCGGAGCGAGAGCAGCAGGATGCCGCTGTTGCTTGGCAGAGCTGTGTGCGCCAGTACCAAGAGGCTGATGCGCGTTGCCGAGAGCTTGAGCGACGGAACCGGGCCGCGGCCGTAGCCGCAGAGCTGCGGTCGGGAGAACCCTGCCCTGTCTGCGGTAGCGTCGATCACCCGGACCCGGCAGGGGAATCCGCTGACGATTGGACGTCCGCGGTCACGGAAGCAGACGAGAAGCGTGAGGCAGAACGCACAGCCCATACCCAACTGCAGACGTTGGCTGAACGGCAGCGGCAGGCGCAATCCGACCTGGTCGCCATCGGTGATGAGCAAGCTGAGCTCAACGAGGTGCTGGAGAATTGGCGAGCTCAGCTGCCCGAAGCCCTGCGACTGCAATCCTTTGCTGATCTCAAGCGTTCGCTGGCTGCAGAAGAGCGCAGCTCTGAGCAATATTTTCAAGCCCTGAAGACGTGGACGGAAGCTGATCAGGCGTGGCGTGCTGAATACAGTGCCTATGAGGCCCGGCGGCAGGACTTGGAAGAACGGACGACTGCGGTTACCGAAAAGTGGGGCACGCTAACGGCGCGTCTGCAGTCCGCCTGGGAGAGCCTTGAGTCTACCGAGATCTTGCATGCCAATGCTGTCCGGGAACTACAGCAGTTTGCCACCGCAGAACCACAAGCGGTCTTGGAAGAGTATGATGCGTACTCGCGACAGCAGAATGAACTGGACGAAGTGGAACAGCAGCTGGCCTCCGTGGTGGACCAACTGGAAACCACCGAATCCACGTTAGCAACCACCATGGGTGAGCTGCAGACCAAACGCCAGGAAATGACTCATCTGGGTCAACAAAAGCAGCAGCTGAATGATGAAACCCAACAGCTGCAAGTGCGATTGCAACAGCGCACTGCCCCGTTTCCCACGGTGCAAGAGGCTTTGGAGGATGTGGTGGCAGAGATTCAACAGCTGGAGGCAGACGTGGAGACGGCCGCAAAAGAGCAGAACACCCTGCGGGAACAGCGAGAAGCTGCTGCAGGCGATCTGCGCGCTGTGGAGTCACAGCTGGAAATTTTCCGGGACCAAAGGCTCAGATTGGAGGCTGCCCTGGCCCAGGCTTGCACGGATCTCAACGTAGAAAATCCAGAGCAGTTGGCGGGAGCCTTAGTGGATGAGGCGGAGCGGAGACTGTGGCGGCAGCGGCTCAACGAATATCAACAGGAACGACATCATGCTGCCGAAGATATCCGCTCGCACAGTGCTGAACTGGCCGGGCGCCGGGTTACTGCGGAGTCGTGGTCGGATCTTGAGGCGGAACTGCAGGAATCTCGTTCGCAGAGGGACAAAGCCTTAAGCAAACTGGGTGCGCTCGAGCAGGGGCTGCGGGACATCCAAGAGCGCAGTATCCAGTGGAAGGACGGCCAGGCTGCGGAACGGCGTCTGCAGAAGGAACGGGATACACTGCGAGAACTTCGCTCCGTACTGCGGGGAAACGCGTTCGTAGAGTACCTGGCTGAGCGCCAACTGCAGCTTACAGCACAGAATGCATCCCAGCACCTAGGCCGACTGACCAAGTACCGATATGCGCTGGAGGTGGATGCCACCAGCGGCTTTGTCATGCGAGATGACGCCAACGGCGGACAGCGCAGACCTGTTCACAGTCTGTCAGGCGTCGAGACGTTCCTGACCAGCCTTGCCTTGGCCCTTGCCCTGTCAGGGCAAATTCAACTGCGAGGACGGTACCCGCTGGAGTTCTTTTTTCTTGATGAAGGATTTGGTTCATTGGATGAGGAGCTCTTGGAACTGGTGATCACTTCGCTGGAGCGGATGGATACGGGTAATATGTTGATCGGTGTCATCAGCCATGTTCCGGAGCTCAAGGAACGGATTGCCCAGAAGATCATGGTAAGTCCGGCGATCCCGGGCGGAGCCGGCAGTTCACTGCGCCTGCACATGGGCTGACTGGAGGGGATTGGTCACTTTTGTCGAATTAACCCAAGTATCATTTGCTAAAGGCAGGGTTTACTGCATTTGGAAAAGGAGATGTTGATTCATGAAGCCCATCAGTTTTGATTATCGTCGAGCTCAAGACTTCATCAAGGAACATGAACTGGAATATTTGCAGCAGGATGTCCTCACGGCGCACAGCAAAGTCCACACTGGCACTGGTGCAGGTTCAGACTTTCTCGGGTGGGTCGATCTGCCCGTAAATTACGATAAAGAGGAATTTCAACGAATTGAACGAGCTGCGGCCAAGATACGTAAGGACAGCGACGTTCTGGTCGTTATTGGTATCGGCGGTTCGTATTTGGGGGCTAGGGCAGCCATCGAAACCTTGACCGATACGTTCTATGCTCAAAAAGGCCGTGAAGAACGGCAGGGACCGCAGATCATCTTTCTCGGACACCACATCAGCGGGACCTACACGGCGGATCTTCTGGACCACCTTGATGGGAAAGACGTCAGCGTTAATGTCATATCCAAATCTGGGACCACCACCGAACCCGCCATCGCCTTTCGTATATTGCGCCGCTGGATGGAAGAAAAATATGGGGTGGAGGCCAAGGACCGGATTTTTGTCACCACGGACGCTCAGCGAGGCGCCCTTAAGACGCTGGCCGATGAACAGGCCTATGAGACGTTCGTCATTCCTGACGATGTGGGAGGCCGTTATTCGGTACTGACCGCCGTGGGACTGCTGCCTATCGCTGCGGCTGGTATTGCCATCAAGGAGATGATGGAAGGGGCCCAAGCCGCCAGGGAGTGGTACAGCAGCGATCGCTTAGCGGACAACGCAGCCTACCAATACGCTGTGGTGCGAAATCTTCTGTACCGTAAGGGCAAGTCCGTGGAGATATTGGTGAACCATGAACCGCAGTTGCACTATTTTGCTGAATGGTGGAAGCAGCTGTTTGGCGAAAGTGAGGGTAAGGATAACAAGGGTCTTTATCCGGCGGCTGTTGACTTTTCGACCGATCTGCACTCTATGGGTCAGTTCATTCAAGAGGGCGCCCGTGTTCTTTTTGAGACGGTGCTTCAAGTGGAAGCGCCGCGGCGAGACGTGGTTATTGAACCCGATGAACAGAATTTGGATGGGTTGAATTTCATCGCCGAACGAACTATGGACTTTGTCAATAAACAGGCTTTTGCAGGGACCGTGTTGGCCCACACTGATGGCGGTGTGCCCAACTTGGTTGTTACTGTTCCTCGTCTGGATCCTTTTTACTTTGGCGCCTTGGTGTATTTCTTCGAACTGGCCTGCGCCATCAGTGGTTATCTCTTAGGTGTCAATCCCTTTGATCAACCCGGTGTCGAGGCTTACAAGAAGAACATGTTTGCTCTGTTGGGTAAGCCGGGTTTTGAGGAACTGCGCGAACAACTGGAAAAGCGTTTACAGAAGTAGGAGGTGCCGCTGTGCAGTTGTATCCAATGACCTTTGAACCGGTGTACCACGAGAAGCTTTGGGGAGGGCGAAGGTTGGAAACGCTGTTTCAACGAAAACTGCCTTCCGGTCGCATTGGCGAAAGTTGGGATGTGGCGGCCCATCCCAACGGTATGAGCATCGTGAACAGGGGATCACTTCAGGGTAGCACCTTAGCACAGGTGGCTGCCGAATATCCCGATGAACTGTACGGAACGAGTGCACTGGTCCCTGAGCGCTTCCCGCTCTTGGTCAAGATCATCGACGCCCAACAGGCATTATCAGTGCAGGTGCATCCTGACGATGCCTACGGTCGGGAGCATGAGCAGGGAGAGTACGGCAAGACCGAGGCCTGGTATGTTCTGCATGCTGAACCGGGCGCGACCGTGGTCTATGGACTGCATCCTGATGTTACCAAGGAGTCCTTTCGCCGCCTCGTGGAATCTGGCCGCACAGAAGAGGGTCTGCGTGAAATTCCGGTGCAGGCCGGCGACATTCTGCACATCCCTGCGGGACTAGTCCACGCTCTCGGCGCTGGTGTTGTGGTGGCTGAAGTGCAGCAGAACTCGGATACGGTGTATCGGGTCTTTGATTGGAACAGGGTGGATGACTCCGGTCAACCCCGAGAACTCCATGTGGACAAAGCCTTTGACGTTATTAACTTCACCATGCAGCCGCAGCCCCTTAAGAGCCTGCGCAACCCGGTGGTGGCCAATGAGCATTTCATTATGGAGATCTACGACAACTTGGATGCAGCCACCGTCTCCGATGCGGATCGGTTCCACATTCTGATGTGTTTGTCAGGGAAAACCCATGTTGCTTGGCAGGACCATGACCTGACGCTGCAGGCTGGTGACTCCTGTTTGGTGCCTGCTGCGTGTCAAGGATACGCTGTGCATTCCTATGGAAAGCTGCTGCGGGCGTACCAACCAACGCCTTAAGGCAGCTGCCCCACGACGAAGAGAGTGTTTGGGCGCGTGGCAGTTGCCACCAGCGAACGGGTACACGTATATACCCATACAGGGTTCGGGTAAATTTGCCCATGCCACTGGACTGTGAAAGATAACCATGTTATACTATCGCTAGGAACGAAGCACGGGAGGTGAATACTGTGTTGAATGTAACACCGAAGGCGCAAGAAAAGTTAGCAGCATACCTCCAACAGGAACAGGCCGAGGAAACAATGATTCGCCTTTTTATACGGGGTATGGGCTGAGGCGGGCCGAGTTTCGGCATGTCTCTGGAAGAGACCAAGGAAGAGCATGATGCAATTGTGGAGACCAGTGGGTTTTCCTTTTTATTGGATCCTAGGGCCCAGGTCTATTTGGAGAACGGAACCATCGATTACCGGAAATCTATTTTTGGCGAAGGTTTTTCCATTACGTCTGCCATGGGAGGCAGTTGTTAACGGAATTGTCCGCCACGAAAGGACTCTTCCTGTGGAAGAGTCCTTTCTCACCTGCTGCCGCCATGGGTGAGGCGCAATTGGAGGAAGGATCATGATGCTACAGTCTTGGATCGATCAATTGAAACGAAATGGGCATAAAGTGACAGCGCCGCGGCGAAAGCTTCTGCAGTACTTGGATGGGCGGGACGCACCGTTTACGGCCGAGGAGATCTATGGTGAACTGTCTGCAACGGGTGTTGGCCGCGCCACGGTATTTCGCACGTTGAAGCTTCTCCAGGATGTAGGCGTATTGGTTCGGGTTCACCTAGAACACGGGTGTCAGCATTACCAAGCTGCGCCTGGGATACCCGGTGATACACACCACCATGATCGCATCATCTGTCGGGAATGCGGGGACATCGCGCTTTTGGACCAATGTCCCATGCGTTCCGATGTTTCCGACATTGCTCGCCGTTCAGGATTTCGTATCCAAGGTCATCATCTGGACCTATACGGTATCTGCAGCAGTTGCGAGGAACTGCCAACAAAGGATGACTAGCAGGCCTGCCTCGAACATGGGCGGTCCTTCCCCTTTTCATGTTTTATGGTGTCAGGTCACTGGCATGGACGTCTGTTGCATAGACGTCTTTCCACGGGCAACACTTACGGGTCTCCTCAGAGAAACGCCTGCTAAGCGGCATTTCGCTCGCGGTCGTAAACCACGTATTGCTGTCTATGACACAGGTCTGCTAGCAACGTGTTGACAAAGTACGCTGGCGAGCCCTTAACAGACGAAGCGAAATCGCTCTAGCTTCGATTTCACCGAGGTGTTCCCCCTGCGGTTGCTCGGACTTCCAGGACCATTGACACGTGCAGGGAAGGCATCGTTTTTCGATAGTTACCAAGGAACTTTGTTGGAAATCACAAAGTTCCTCTGGACACGGGCACCAAATTGCTTTAGTATAGACATAAATGATACCAAGTATCAATACAGGAGGTTAGAACTATGAAGCGTAACGTATTTGGAAGTTTGGTTTTGGTGCTGGTGCTTATCTTGGCGACGGCCATTGCTGGTGCACATTCAGATCACAGTGATGATGATCATGACCATCATCATGACCATCACGGACATCATCACACCCACGACGATGTCTCTCACCGCTTGTTTGTTGTTTCCGAAACAGGAACACAGATGATCTTTTTGGATATCTTGGATCACCAGATCGTTGACCACGGACTCGTTGACTTCGGAGCAGCAACAACAGATGTGCTTGTGTCTGAAAACGGGCGTTATTTGGCGTTCTTGGTGCCCGACACCGATCAGGTTCAAGTATGGTCTAGTGGTCTGTTTTTGGAGGAGCACGGGGACCACTACGATGTAGTAGCTGTGCGCCCCGCATTATTTTGGGAACACCGTGTCGGTCGCGATTCGCAGCGGCTGCGCAGTCATGGTCCGGACTTCCTCATAGGCAACACGGACGATGGAACCGTGTCCCTGCTGCAAAGTGAAGACGGTATTCAGCTGGTGCTTCCTGGTGGAGGAGGTCCGGCTGATTTCGATGAGAACTCCGTCGCTCTGACCGATCCTCAGCTGGGTCTGCTTGACATCTTTACACGCCACCCATTGACGAAGCGAGCCACACTGCGCCTGCCTGCAGAACCACAGCAGGTGATCGTCAGCGGGAACCATGCATTCGTAAGCCTGCGCGATGGCTGGTATAAGCTGGATCTCACAGATCTTTCCGGCCACGTGCACGGAGAACTTTGGCAGGCAGCGCCAGCTGTAGTTTGGAGCCACCCGGATTCAGGTTGGATCTATGCACTGGTTGATAATGCAATCCATGGCTTTGACACGCACGCAGGGGCGGTCGAACTGTATCCTCTGGACCATTCTGGGGTACTGTCTGTGGACCAGGACAGCCACTATGCTGTGGCCATAGGAGACAGTGGTCTTGACCTTCACCTTGTGGACGTGGGTCACGGCGGCATCCACAGTGCAGACAGCACCGGGCTCGTGTTTGAACAGCCGATTTTGGCCGTGGCTTGGGCTGGTAGAGATATCGCGGCGGTAACCGATGATGGAGTACTTTGGTTGGTATCTCGCGACGGTCGAGTCCGTGATCGCTTCGAACTTCCATTCGTTGGTGATAAAGTAGTGACAGCCTTCATCCCCGATCACGAGAAGCACCTGCACCCTCACGACCATGACCATCATCATGACCATGACCATCATCACGATCATGACCATCATCACGATCATGACGAGCACCACCACGATCATGACGAGCACCACCACGATCATGACGGACATCATCACGATCATGACGAGCACCACCACGATGGCGAGCATGACGACGAACACCACGACCACAATCACAGCCATTAACTGAGGAGCCGCGCAAGCGGCTCTTGCTTCCGTTGTTCGGCACGTACGAATGAACTCCGCCAAATTTTCTTGGGAGGTTTGATTTATGTTCTTTAGCAAAGAAGGACGCATTGTCGTTTTGGGTTTGGTGGCGGCACTTTTGATAACCCTCTTGGTTCCGGCAGCTGCCACTGCCGCATCACTACGGGTGGTGGCGACGTTCTCTGTGATCGCTGACATGGCGGAGCAGGTGGGTGGCACCAAGGCTGAGGTCAGTTCCATTGTTCCATTGGGCGGTGATCCCCACACCTGGGAACCCACACCTCGGGAAGCCCGCCATTTGGCCACGGCCGACGTTCTGCTCTATAATGGCTTGGGTCTCGAGCTGTGGGTGGACCGTCTTATTCGCAGTGCCGCCCGGCCGGACCTGCCGGTGATCGTGCTGTCTGAAGGCCTTGAGCCGATACCCGGCGCCTCGTTTGCCGCACATGTGCATGAAGAAGGCGATCCTCACTTCTGGTTGAATGTGCAGTACGGTATGCATTACGTGGAAAGGATTTTGGCTGCTTTCGTCCAGTTGGATCCGGACAACGCGGCATATTATACTGCCAATGCCGAAAGGTATCTGCAGACATTGGCAGAATTAGATCAATGGATAGAGCAGGCTGTCCTGCAGATTCCTGAAGAGCGGCGCAAATTGGTCACGTATCATGATGCCTTCGGCTACTTGGCCCAACGCTATGGCTTTGAAATCAGCGGGTTCTTGGTTGTGAACCCGGATCGTGAACCAAGTTCCAGAGAAATGGCTAACATTGTGCGACAACTGGCTTCGCAGGAACGCCCGGTGATCTTTGTGGAACCACAGGTTAGCTCTGGTCACCGCTACGCCGAGGCTGTGGCCAGCGAGGTGGGCGGCAGCGTGGGACTTTTGTACAGTGACAGTCTCACCGAGGAGGTGCCGACGTACGTAGACATGATGCGTTGGAATGTGAATCAGTTATTGGAGGCTCTGCAATGAGTGGGCAAACCGCAGGTTTGGCCGTCGAGGTCAAAGGCTTGACCGCGGCCTATGAACGTAAAGAAGTACTATCTGGTGTGAACTGGCAGGTGCCAAAGGGACACTTGGCCGCCATCATCGGGCCTAATGGCGGGGGTAAGTCTACGCTGCTCAAATCGTTGGTGGGCATGGTGCAGCCGCGAGTTGGTGAGGTGCGGCTCTTTGGTCGGCGGCCGAAGGATGCCAGGGGCGAGGTGGCGTATCTGCCGCAGTCAGAAGAGGTCGACTGGAGCTTCCCGATCAGCGTCCTGCAGGTGGTCCTGCAGGGACGCACTGCCCATCACAGATGGTGGCAGCGCAATCATCTCCAGGATAGGGAAAAGGCCATGGAGTCATTGGGCAAAGTTAGAATGGCGGATTACGCGCACCGGCCTATCGGAGCCCTTTCGGGAGGGCAGAAGCAGCGAGTATTCATTGCACGGGCTCTAGCTCAGGACGCGGATTTGGTTATCATGGATGAACCCGGGACCGGTTTGGATTCCACGGCACAGCACGAACTGTTGGATCTTTTCGTGGAGATGAAAGCGGCCGGCCATACGGTTGTTATTACCACCCACGATCTCAACTGTTTGGCAGAGCACTTCGACTTGGTCTTGGGTCTTAACGGGATCGTCATGGTTGCAGGACCACCGCGGGAAGTCTTGACAGGGGAAATCATCACGTCGCTATTTTCACGTCACTTTCCGGTTATCACACCTGAAGGGGGAGTGGCTATGCATGATTGATTTTTTCTTGGAGCCCTTTCAGTTCTCCTTTATGACGCGAGCGTTGGCTGGCACAGCGATGATTGCCCTTCTATCTGCCATGATTGGAACGTTCGTGGTGCTGAAAGGGTTGGCATTCATTGGGGATGCCATCGCCCATACCAGTTTTAGCGGGCTAGCCCTGGCACTGCTTGTGGGGATGAATCTTTATGTTGGTGCCTTGATCTTTGCTCTGCTGACTGCTTTTGGAGTTACGTTTCTTCAGCGCACGGCCAAAATGCGCAGTGACACGGCCTTGGCTATCATGTTCACTGGCGCGTTTTCCTTCGGGATCATTTTGCTGGCGGCCATGCCCAACTTTGCCGGGGACTTGACTGCTTTGTTACTGGGTTCGGTTCTGGGTATCCGCATGCAGGAGCTCTATTGGATCGCGGGCGCTGTTTTGGTGACAGCCGCCATCTTGGCCTTGGTATGGGACCATTTGGTCTACGTTTCCTTTGATCCTGTGGGCGCGGAGGCTGCGGGACTACCTGTAACAAAGATCCAATTACTGCTGCTCTCATTGATCGCCGGTGCCATTGTGGTATCGATTCAGGCTGTAGGTATGATTCTAGTGGTGGCACTGCTCATAACCCCAGCGGCTACGGCGTCCATTTTTACCCGGCGTTTGGTGCCCATGATGATCGTGGCGGCGGGCTTTGGTTTGCTGGCCGTGTTCGTGGGTTTGCTGCTGTCCTACTATTTGTCAGCCCCACCTGGCGCCACGATTGTTCTTGTAGCCACTCTTGAGTTCGGCATTGCTCTGGCTGTGTCTGCTGGTGTGCGGCGTCTTTTGTGGCGAACGGCAATGGAGGTGAGGGAGACATGAAGATCGGTCTAATTAGTGACACCCATGGCAGCCTCAAGGCTTGGAGGGCTGCGTTAGCAGGCCCGTTAGCGGGCAGCCACATGATATTGCATGCTGGCGATGTTTTGTACCATGGACCGCGCAATCCGCTGCCTGATGGGTATGCCGCCGGTGACCTAGCCGAAGCTATGAACCAATGCTCAACACCCATTGCTGTCGCCCGGGGCAACTGTGATAGCGAAGTGGATGCAATGGTACTCAATGTACCGCTGCAGTCTCCTGTGGCCGTATGGCCCACAACCCAGGGGACCGTAGTGGTGGTTCATGGGCATCGTTACACCGAGGACGATCTGGTGGAGCTGGGACGGCGTACTAGGGCGGCCATCGTGGTCAGCGGCCATACACATATTCCCAGCGTGGTTCGGAAGGATGGACTGTGGCTGGTCAACCCTGGCAGCCCGTCACTACCCAAGGGCACCGACCCGGTTCCGTCCGCAGGATGGCTTGACGATGATGGGATTCGAGTCGTGGATCTTCACAGCGGGGAGCCGCTGTTTTGGGAAGGGTGGTAGAGCCATGAACCAAAGATTTGATGGCAAGGTTGTGGTTGTGACTGGAGGAGGCCGTGGCATCGGCAGAGCCGTGGCCGCAGGGTTTCTCAAAGAAGGCGCCACCGTCATTTTGGCTGAGCGCCAGCAGGAAACAGCCCTAGCCACCGCGGGGGAACTATCGATGTTGGGGCTGGTGCATGGCCGAGTGGTGGACATTGCTGATGAAAGGCAGGTCTCAGAGCTGGCCGACTGGCTGCGCAGCGAGTTCGGAGCCATCCACGGCTTGATCAACAATGCTGGCTTCGGCATCTCGGGCTCCATTGATACGTTGACCATGGAGCAATGGGATACCGTCATGAACACCAACCTGCGCGGAGCATTCTTAACCAGTCAGAGACTGACACCGCTTCTGGAAAAAGGGGCACCGGCCAGTATCATACATATTGCCTCCACCCGCGCCGTTATGTCTGAACCGGACACATTCCCGTACTCCGCTTCCAAGGGCGGGTTGCGAGCACTTACCCACAGCATGGCAGTGAGCCTGGGGCCACGCGGCATCAGGGTCAACTCCATAAGTCCCGGTTGGATTCACACCGGCGAGCCAGAGATTCTGCGATCTATTGATCACAGCCAGCACCCCGTGGGCCGCGTTGGAAACCCAGATGACATTGCTGAGGCATGCCTGTTCCTGGCTTCCGACAAGGCGGGCTTCATTACAGGTACGGACTTGACTGTGGATGGCGGCATGACTGTCAAGATGATCTACGCCGATTAACGGCGTTGCCGAATAACAGCGTTGCCGATTGACTGCGTTTGCGTGCCCGTTGTCATCCCTGACTGCTGTTAGGCTGGCCAACGACTCTTCCCCGCGGGAAGTTTTTGTCGCGTTATGGTCAGCTTCTTTGTGGTACAATGAAGAAAGACTGAGCTTAGGCCTTGGTCAGCTGCCTTGTATTGGTGCGAAAGGATGGACATTGGATGCTTCAGGGTAATGGCCTGGTGACACACGTGCGTCCCCAGGAAGATGGTTGGATGTTGAAGGAAATTATCTACGGTCGGCTTCGTTTGAGTCGGGGCCTGCTGCGGCGAATGCGTTCAGGTGGAGCGGTGTATCTGAATGGCCAGCCGGCGTATATTACACAGCGGGGGCAAACCGGTGATGAACTGGCTATCGAATTTGCTGACAGCCAGAGTGCTCTGGAGCCAGAACCCATCCCCTTGGATATCGTTTATGAAGACAGCAGTGTGTTAGTGGTGAACAAGCCCGCCGGTTTGGCGGTTCATCCTACACGGACATATCCCGCCGGTACCTTAGCCAACGGCATCGCAGCTCTCTGGAAGGAGCGCGGTTACAGACGAAGGGTACGGCTTCTCCACCGCCTCGATCGAGAGACATCCGGCCTGTTAATGGTAGCCAAAGAACCATATGCCTACCAGCGGCTGTCATTGCAGTTTCAAGACGGAACCCTTAAGCGTCGGTACTTGGCCTTGGTAGCCGGCAGCCTCCAAGAACCGTCGGGCACCATCTGTCAACCCATAGGACGGCAGTTGGGTGGCGGAGGCCATTCGCTGCGGCGCTCCGTGGCAACGGATGGTCGCGAAGCTGTTACGCACTACGAGCTGCTTCAGCGATATCAGGGTTGTTCATTGGTGCGATTGTCGCTGGAAACTGGTCGCACCCACCAAATTCGGGTGCACATGGCGTGGCTGGGTCATCCACTGCTCGGCGATGACATGTATGGAGGACCCACCCAATGGTTCAATAGACAGGCTCTGCACGCCTATGCCATGGAGTTTGTCCACCCCCGCTCGGGCCTCGTGGTGAAGCTGCGAGTACCGGTTCCGGCAGACATGAAACAGCTCCTCTTGGAAAGGAAGATCGCGCAGTGATAGTTACGCTCCCCATTCTCCAAAAAGGCCTGCAGAAAGGATTGCAGACCACGTTGGAATTGGCAAAAGTCATAATTCCCACGGCCATCGTTATCAAAATTTTGGAAGCCAGCGGAGCCTTGGATGTTCTGGCTGGCTGGTTCGCGCCCTTTATGGGCTGGCTGGGTTTGCCCGGCGAAGCAGCCTTGGTACTGTTTAGCGGTTATTTCATCAACCTATATGCTGCCATAGGCAGTATGACGGCCATGAATCTGCCGATGGAAGCCATGGTCATTTTGGCGGTCATGCTGGGCATATGTCATACCTTGATCATTGAGTTGGCCGTGAGCAAGAAAGCAGGCTGTCCAGTGTCGTACATTCTTCCTCTGCGCATGGGCTTGTCGCTTTTGGTGGGTGTGGTTTTGGGAGGCTTGATGGGATGACCGAGATACTTTGGCAGGGTTTCATGAATGGACTGCAGGGTGTTTGGACATTGGCCCGGATTGTGATTCCCTTAATGGTAGTTCTGGAAATCTTCAAGGCCAATGCCTGGTTGGATCGGGCCAACGGGGTCATTGCTCCGCCATTTCGCAAGATTGGGCTCTCGCAAGAAGGTGCATTCCCCGTGTTGGTTGCCACTGTCTTTGGGCTCACCTTTGGTTCGGGGGTCATCTTGGCCAATATCAGGGAAGGGCGCCTCAGTCAAGAGGAAATCCGCATCAGCGGCACGTTCATGGCGATCTGTCATTCTCTGATTGAAGATACGCTGTTGTTCGCAGTACTGGGTGTACCCATCTGGATTCTTGTGATGCCCCGCCTCGTATTGGCTGTTCTGGCCAGTTACGTTGTTTTCAAGGGTACCCAGTTGTGGATTCAGTGGCGGCAGGGAAAATCAGGAAGAACAAAAAGATCCAGTAGTTTGTCGGCTTGAGGGCATCGTAATGTTTCTCTGCTGCAGGGGGAATGGAGGATGAGCGAACGGCACTTCGCCTACATACTGCGCTGCGCCGATGGGACCTACTATTGCGGCTATACCACGGATTTAGAGCGGCGAGTGCGGCAGCATAACCACGGCGATGCGTCGAAATATACGCGCTCGCGGCTGCCGGTGGAATTAGTATATTTTGAGGAGTATACTACGAAAAACGAAGCCATGGCCCGGGAGTACACACTGAAAAAGCTGCCGCGTCGCAAAAAGGCCCAGCTAGGAAGTTTTCAGTGCTCATTTTCATGATGGAGCTGGGCAGGATCAAGGTCAAGTTTGTTAAGAATATAAAAAGGAATTGCCTGTTTTTGTCGAATTAAGAACTGTAACCTAACGGTCGGAAAACGAAACGGAGGGGATTTGATGATCGCAGGCAATAACAATCATAACGAAACGGCGCTCGATGTGGCTCTGCAGCAGATGAACGAGGCAGCTGATTTGATCCATTTGGATCAATCCACGCGCAATCTGTTGAGTAAACCGAAGCGAGTTTTGTCCGTGGCCGTGCCCGTGCAAATGGATGATGGCAGTGTTCAGGTCTTCGATGGGTATCGAGTGCAGCACAACTTGGCCCGTGGACCAGCCAAGGGCGGAATACGCTTTCATCCGGAAGTAACCATGGATGAAGTTGTTGCGTTGGCCATGTGGATGACATGGAAATGTGCAGTTGTAGACATACCGTATGGGGGAGCCAAAGGCGGTATCGTTGTGGACCCAAAAAAACTGTCCATCGGCGAAATTGAGCGCATGACGCGTCGCTTTACCAGTGAAATCAGTATGATCATTGGGCCCGAAAAGGACATCCCGGCCCCCGATGTGAACACGAACCCTCAGGTAATGGCTTGGATCATGGACACATACAGTATGGAGATGGGATACTCCATTCCCGCGGTAGTTACTGGGAAGCCCATTGAAGTGGGCGGTTCTGTGGGTCGTGCCGATGCAACCAGTCGTGGTTGTGTATTTACCATTATTGACTTAGCTGGCCGCATCGGCCTTGATCTGGAAGGTGCCACAGTGGCTGTCCAAGGTTATGGCAATGTGGGCTCCAATGCAGCCTTTATGCTGGAAGACTTAGGCTGCAAGGTGGTGGCCGTTAGTGACGTGGAAGGCGGCATTTACAATGAGAACGGCCTTAACACGAGGGCCGTGGCGGATACCGTCAGGGAGTCAGGGTCTGTGGTGAACTACCCTGATGCAGAGCATATCTCCAATGATGAGCTCTTGGTGCTTCCTGTGGATATTTTGGTGCCAGCGGCGCTGGAGAACCAAATTACGGGGCGCAACGCCAAAAATGTCAGAGCCAAGGTTATCGCGGAGGGGGCCAATGGTCCTCTGACTCCAGAAGCTGATGCGATCCTGCGGGATAAGGGCTGCATTGTGATTCCGGATATTTTGGCCAACGCCGGTGGCGTAACTGTTTCCTACTTTGAGTGGGTTCAAGGTATTCAGGCGTTGTCTTGGACGGCAGAACAGGTGCAGCGAGAGCTGAAGCGTCGTATGACTACGGCCTTTGAAGCGGTGTACAGTTATGCGCAGGAGGAGAAACTAGACATGCGGACGGCAGCGTATGTCATTGCTCTGAAGCGGGTGGCGCAGGCCATCAAACTGCGAGGCGTGTATCCATAGGGACCGGAACGTATTTCCAATGAAAAAACAGCACGGCGCTGGTTGAACGAACCAGGTCAGCGAAAAAAGGCCCTCACCAATGAACGGTGAGGGCCTTTGGCGTCTGGATGGAATCGTTCAGTGATTAAAGGGGAAAGATGGCCACATCCTTGAGCTGCCAATATTGGTCTAGGGGCGTAAGCTGCAGGCGCACAAGATGGCGGTGTTGATCCGTAGTCAGTATCACGTGGAATCTGACGGAACCCGTCTCTGCATGGGTTACATCCTGAATTTGCGTCTGCAGGACATCACCTATGGATCTGACAAAGGCTGCCAGAGCTTGCCGTTGCTCATCATCGGCAAACGAACGATCCCACCACAAAGAGTCCTGGGTCCATGGGGTGGTCAGCAGCCGCTCTAGCCACAGCTCCAAACTTTCCAAGAGAACACCGGTGTCTTGGGATGGTGCTGGTGTAATCTGTAGTTCCGTGACATACCAGGTGGAATCAACCAACTGCCACCCTTTGGTCCAATACACCTCACGGCCGTCCCATTCAGCCTGGAACCGGCTTTCTGCTGTATTCTCGTCCAACTGCTGCCACTGCCAGTCAGCTGCAGCCTGCAGGTGCGAAAGGGCATCCTTGATCCGCTGCAGTTGTTGCGGCTCTCGCAGTACGTTGCTGAAATAGTTCTCCCAATCCTCCACCGAAGACTCTTGTTCCCACAGTTGCTGCAGGGAGAGGCTGCGTTCAGCAAACGGAACGTCCAGGGGTTCGGGCTCTAGGGGGGCGGTGTCTTCGTCGGTGTCTAAAGGAGCCGCCGGAGGTTCATCGGTGTCCTGGTCCACTTCGGGAACTCCATGGTCGGTACCGGGCGGCACTGGGGATGGGGTGTCAGTGGGTTCTGGAGGCGCAACAGCGGTCCCCGAAAACTCAATGACTGGGTAATCCTCAGTGACCGCACGGCGAAATTTGCGAACCCCGGGACCGGCTGGAAGTTGCTCCCAGGTCCCCGTCAACTGACCGCTGCTGTCCGGTGCGAACTCCACGGTCAAGGTCTCCAGACTGAAAATGTTGGACATACGCGGGAACCAGAGGGAATCCTCCGCAAGGCGTCCTGATTCCAAAACGCCACTGGGAAGGATGCCTTCGTACGAAATCTCCAAGGGCTGCGGTGATTGCGGCTGCGAGCGCAGTGTCACCGTGAGGCGGGTGGCTGAGGGACGCCGATCAACTCCATAGCTGAGCATACCCGGAATCCAGATGGCCGTAACCTGGGCACCTGGAAAGAGAGAAAATTCCAGCGTCGAACTTTCTAGGGTTACCGTAAAGGCCGCAGTGACGCGCAAAAATTCCTGTTCCGGTTGGAAAAAAACATGGATTGCATCGGCCTCGACGGCGGAGGATACGGCGCTGGAAAAGTGCAGCAACAATAAAAAAATCATGGCAAGGATCTTCACGGAATTCAACCTCCCACTGCACTAATTCGCAGTTTCAGACAGCAATCCTTCTCAAAAGATGGATATTGGCTCTCGCGGCCCCGTATTGCCAAACATGCTCGGTCAGCGTAAACTGGTATTTGGGAGGGGTACTATGAGAAAGCATTGGCTTTGGTTCGTGCGCGGGCTTCCGTTCGGTCTAGCCAACATCCTGCCCGGTATCAGTGGGGGCACTGTAGCCCTTGTGTTGGGGTATTACGATGAGGTAGTGGCTGCTGTCAAAGGGCTCCGCTTCGCGGCGCTGGTACCGTGGGTTTTGGGAATTGGCGCCAGTATTTTGGGAGGCTCGTGGCTGATCCTCAGTCTTCTAGAGCGGCACACAACGTCTGTCTATGCCGTTATGTTGGGGTTCATTTTTGCATCGGCCGCATTGGTGGCTCGCCATAGTGACCTGCGGGAGCGGCGTCAGCTCTGGGCGTTTGTGGCATTGGGAGCGGCCGGTGCTTGGTTGTTCGCCGGCACTCGCTTAACGGCGCCGATGGCTGAACCGTCCATGATCAGCTTGTTTTTCGTGGGCGTGGCTGCCAGTTCGGCCATGATCGTTCCAGGCATCAGTGGTGCTGCCGTGTTCTTAATTTTCGGCTACTACCAGCCCATCCTAGAGGCGGTAACTCAGCTGGATTTTACCGTGCTGGTCCCAACGGGTGCAGGCGTGGTGGCAGGAGTTTTGCTATTGGCCCACATCATGAACTTTCTGCTCCGTCAGTGGCCGCATTTGACCTATGCGCTGCTAAGCGGGCTGATCCTGGGATCCACTCGGATGGTGTTGGTGGAGCCCACGGTTTGGCATGGCATTCTGTTTGCCGTGGGGTTCGCTGCTGCACTGCGTCTGGGTCCCGTTAAGCTTTAGGCCTTCTCAGACAGCTCCAGAATCATGTCTTTGTGCGGAATCCCGGCATCCATATACTCGCCACTGGTTACGGAGAAGCCGAGGCGCTCATAAAACGGGATAGCATGGAGCTGCGCGCTGAGATAGGCCTGGGGAAGCTGCCGCTGCCGACATTCAGCGAGGATTGCCGTCAGCAGTGCTCGACCAACGCCCTGCCCCCGTCCTTCGGCCAGCACCGCCATGCGCCCAATTTTCCCGCGGCCGGGCTGTTCCACCAGTCGGCCTGTACCCACCATACGTCCGTCCACAAACGCACCGAAATGGATGGCCGTCTCATCAAGGTGATCCTGTTCCTCTTCGAAGGGCACCTTTTGTTCATCAACAAACACTTGGATGCGAATGGCCATGGCTTGCGGAAACTCGGTGCCAGTTAGGGTGCGAACCGTTACATTCATGTTGAAGACTCCTTTGCAGACAACTTGGCCCTTCTGCATGGCAGGGGCCAGCTGGGCGCAAAACCTGCCGCCCTGCCATTGTTTTCGCCATGGCATCCCGAGATTCCTGTCGCTGGATGTTCGCGGCAGCTGTCTCACCGGTGGGGTTTGACAGCTGCCAGAGATAGTGCTATGCTTCACATATACGGTCAGCAAGCGCAGAAGGGGGAATTCTGATGTTTGGCCGCTTAGGTCCCACGGAACTGATTCTGATCTTGGTGATTGTACTCGTGATCTTTGGTCCCGCGAAGCTTCCCGAAATTGGCAAGTCCATCGGTCGCAGTCTCCAGGAGTTTAAGAAGGCCACCACCGAACGGCCCGATGATTCACCAGATCCTGATGAGCGCAAGGAAGATTCCTAGCGCTGGCCGCTGCAATCCCGACCTAGCTGTTTCGGAGAAGCTGTTATCCAGTCGGTTCAACCCGGCGGATTTCGGGTCTGGTGGCACAAGTGCAAAGGAAATACGCTGTTAACCGCCCATGGGCTCGGAGAACTCCGGGCCTTTTTTGTTTGTGTTTTTGCGGCAAAATTGCTATAATAAGGGTGTGCACAATTTTGTGCATACGACAGGAGGCGGGCAGCATGCATTCATACACCAAATACGTTAACCCCTATTTGGGCAAACGACTAAGTGAGATCGGCATGGATAAGCGATTCGTCCGGGGCGACGGGTGCTATCTTTACGATGACCAAGGCCACAAGTATTTGGATTTCATCGCAGCCTATGGGGCGCTGCCTTTTGGCTATAATCATCCGCGTATTTGGGATGCTGTCCAACAGCTGCACAGCAATATGCACCCCAGTTTTGCCCAGCCTTCGCACTTGGAAGCCGCTGGCCAACTGGCAGCAGCATTAGTGGCGGCAGCACCGCCAGGCATTCAGTATGCGACATTTGCCAATTCCGGTGCTGAAGCGGTGGAGGCCGCCATTAAGCTGTGTCGGGCCCGTACTGGGCGCCGCAGCATCGTCACTGCAACCAATAGTTTCCACGGCAAGACGTTAGGGGCCCTGTCCGCCACTGGAAATCGTGGATACCAGGATGCGTTTTTTGCTCCTGTGGAAGGCTTTCGTCACATTCCCTTCGGTGATCTGGACGCACTGAAGACGATCTTGGAGGAGGACGCCGTCGGGACGGCCGCCATTATGCTCGAGCCTATCCAAGGTGAAGGCGGTATTGTTGAGCCGCCCCCGGGGTATCTAGCGGAAGTTCGCCGGCTGTGTACTGAATATGAGGTTCCTCTGATCCTCGACGAAATTCAAACGGGGCTGGGACGAACCGGCAGCCTTTTTGCGTGTGAACGGGAGCAGGTTGTGCCGGATGTTCTTGTGCTGGCTAAGGCCTTAAGCGGCGGCCTAGTGCCCATAGGAGTGACCTTGTGTACAGAAGACATGTATACGGAAGCCTTTGGCATGAAGCACTCTTCAACCTTTGGCGGCAATGCCCTGGCAGCAACTGTGGGCTTGGAAGTTATGCAGATGCTGACCGAAGACAATGGTGCCATTCTGCGGCACGTGGAAGAACAGGGACAAGTGCTGAAGCGGGGCCTATTGGATATCCAGAACCGCTATCCCGAAGTGGTTCGGGGAGTTCGTGGTCGTGGTTTTATGTTAGGTATCGATTTTGGAACGGATAAGAATGTATATCCGCATAGTCTTTTGGGAGTCTTAGCTGAGCAGGAAATCCTGACGCCGATCGTTTCCAGCTACATGTTGAATGCGGAGCGACTGCGTGTGGCTCCCACATTGAATGGAGCTAGCGTAATTCGAGTGGAGCCACCGCTCACAGCTGGCCCTGCGGAGATTCAGCGGGCCCTGGAAGCTATTGAGGCTACGGCTTCGGTGTTGTCGGCAAAGAATACCGCCGGCCTGCTGGGCCATCTAGTGAACTGGGAACCCCCTGGTGAGCTGGAGTCCTTTGCTTACCAGCGGGGTGGAGAAGAAGTGAAGGCTGCACCCGGCATGAACCGATTTGCGTTTTTGATCCATCCCGTGGATTTGAGCAACTATACCGAATTTGATCGCAGTATGGAAGTGTTCGATGAGGCCCAGCTGCGAGACCTCAGTCTGCGCTGGAATGATATGGTGGAACCGTTCGTCGTATCATCGACGGTAGTTACCGGCCAAGATGGCAGCCAGGCCTATGGTGAGTTCATCTGTGTGCCCCGCACCGCTCAGCAGTTGTTGGATATGTCCAAGGAACAGGCTGAACAGGAGATTCTGCAGGCCGTGGAACTGGCTGCATCACGGGGAGCCCAGTTGGTCGGCTTGGGTGCTTATACCTCTGTGGTTACCATGGGAGGACGTTCACTTCTGGGTAAGGCACCTATTCCGGTAACAACCGGGAACAGCTATACCGTGTTGTCTGGTCTTGAGGCACTTATGTATGGGGCCGAACGACTGGGCGTGGATCTGCAGCAGGCTACGGCAGCGATTCTCGGAGCCGGCGGTGCCATTGGCAAGGCCTCGGCGTCCCTGCTGGGCGAAGAGGTGCAGCGGCTGATTCTGGTAGGTAATCCCGCCAGAGCCGAAAAGAGCCAACATCGCATGTTAAAAGTCGTCGCCGAGTTTATGCGCCGCTCGGTGCAGCGCTGCCAAGCAGGTTATCGTTTTGCTCCAGGAAGCGTGGCAGCGGCCGTGGTCCGTTGGTCCCAGGGTTTGGACACGGAAAGTTCCTTGGGGCCTTGGTTGGAAGCGGCCAAGCAGTTTGTGAGCGAGTCGGAGCAGATCCTTCTAACCGTCGATGCTGAACGGTATCTGCCCGAGTCCGATCTTATTCTGTCGGCCACCAGCAGTACCGAAGCGTTGATTCAGCCCCATATGTTAAAGTGGGGTGCCTTAGTCTGTGATATGTCACGGCCCGTGAATGTCAGTCGGGATGTACTGCAGCGCAGAGAAGACGTTCTGGTGATCGATGGTGGTGTTATCGAAGTGCCTGGACGACCGGATCTAGGGTGGGACTTCGGTTTTGACAAAGGCTTAGCCTATGCCTGCATGTCCGAAACCATGATGCTGGCTTTGGCGGGTCGGTTTGAGAACGCCAGTATTGGCGCAGACCTTAACTTAGACCATCTGCAGCTGCTGCGGGATCTGGCTGTAACGTTCGGATTCCATTTGGCGGGCTTCCGAAGTTTTGACAAACCCATCGCTGAGGGTGTGTGGGAGCGTGTCGTGGCGGCCCGGCGTAAGGAGTTGGTGGCCGAGGCAGCCCACGGCGGATGATGGGTCATCAGGTTTTATTTCCAAGAAGAATAGGTGTTTCCACTACCTAGTCCAATGTTTGTAACGAAAACCACGTTCTCTGAAGCAAAGAGAGCGTGGTTTTCGCTATTTTGCGCCGAACTACTCGTTTTCCCTATGTAAAAAGAATCGCGAGGGAAATTATGGAAAACGAAGAGAGCTGGTCCGTTGGCGATAGTTGACATAACATCACCTGGTATGTGGAAGGAAATGGAAGCTACCGGCCTGTGCTGGACTTGACGCATCTTGTATGTTTGTATACAATTATACAAACAAGGTTGTACCTGTAAGCGAGGCATGTTTGAGATTGGAGGAAGCAGGATGTTTGAGTTCAGTCGCAAGACGAACCTATTGGAAAGAACGGAGTTTCGTTATCCTCTGCAGGATGTTGAGCAGCCGCAATTGTTTCGGAACTTGTTCCCATATGATGAAGTGCCAAAGATTGCTTTCAACCGCCGGATGGTGCCCATGAATATGCCTGATGACATCTGGATTACGGACACGACCTTTCGGGATGGCCAGCAGTCCCAAACACCGTGGGATGTGAAGCACATTGTTCATCTTTATGATCTGCTGCATCAGCTAGGTGGTCCCAATGGTCTCATTCGTCAAAGTGAGTTCTTTTTGTATAGCGCCAAGGATCGTGAGGCTGTGGAAAAGTGCCTTGAGCGGGGCTATCAGTTTCCGGAGGTTACCGGTTGGATCCGCGCCAGTGCCAAGGATTTTCAGCTGGTCAAAGAAATGGGCCTCAAAGAAACGGGTATCCTGGTATCGTGTTCGGATTACCACATTTTCCACAAGTTGAACATGACCAGGAAGCAGGCCATAGAGCACTATCTCACGGTGGTGCGCCAATGTATAGAGACGGGCGTGAAACCGCGGTGTCATTTTGAGGATATCACCAGAGCCGATATCTATGGCTTTGTGATTCCTTTTGCCATTCGTTTGATGGAACTGATGGCGGAGACGGGAGTTCCCGTTAAAATACGGGCCTGCGATACCATGGGATACGGTGTAAGTTTTCCCGGAGTGGTGCTGCCGCGCAGCGTGCCGGGAATCATCTATGGGTTATTCCATCATGGTGGTGTTCCCAGCGAGTTGCTGGAATGGCACGGCCACAACGATTTCTACAAGGTTGTGAACAATGCGTCGGCGGCATGGCTTTACGGTGCATCGGGAGCGAACTGTTCCTTGTTGGGCATTGGTGAGCGTACTGGCAACTGTCCTTTGGAAGCCATGGTCTTTGAATACGCCCAGTTCCGGGGAACCACTGATGGTATGGATACTACAGTGATCACAGAGATCGCCCGCTACTTTGAAGAAGAGATGGGTTACTCCATTCCACCGCGAACGCCGTTTGTTGGGGAAGATTTCAATGTTACCAAGGCAGGGATTCATGCAGATGGTCTGCTTAAGAATGAGGAGATCTACAATATTTTCGACACCAAGAAGATTCTTGGTCGTGAGCCTAGGGTCCACATATCCAGTACCAGCGGTGCTTCGGGGATCGCCCACTGGATTCGTACCCATTTCGAACTGCACGAGTCCGTGGATAAGAACCATCCAATCGTGAAGGCCGTCAAAGCTTGGGTGGACGACCAGTATGAGAGAGGCCGGGTTACGAATATCAGCGATGCGGAGATGACTCGCCAAACGCAGCAGGCCTTACATGATCATGGAAGGAGTGAGGCCTAATATGGGTCGCAGTATTGCACAGAAGATTCTCGAGGAGCATCTCGTCAATGGATCCATGGAGCCCGGTTCTGATCTGGCGATTCGGATTGATCAGACATTGACCCAGGATTCCACGGGCACCATGGCGTACCTGCAGTTAGAGGCTATGGGCGTGGAGCAAGTGCAAACCGAATTCTCCATTGCCTATGTGGATCACAATATGCTGCAGCAGGGATTTGAGAATGCGGATGATCATAAGTACATTCAAACCGTCGCCAAGAAACATGGTGTTCACTTTT
Organism: Clostridiales bacterium; assembly: GCA_003559095.1. Lineage (GTDB taxonomy): Bacteria > Bacillota > Limnochordia > Darwinibacteriales > B1SED10-159 > SLOZ01. The sequence continues at coordinate 39,309 of PWMW01000057.1, forward strand.
CCCGCCCGGGCAACGGCATCTGTCATCAAGTTCATCTTGAACGGTTTGCCAAGCCGGGAGGAACCCTGCTGGGCTCCGACTCACATACACCCACAGCGGGCGGCATCGGCATGATTGCCATTGGAGCTGGTGGCCTGGATGTGGCGGCTGCCATGGGAGGACAGCCGTATACCATTCCGGCACCTAAGGTCACCGCCGTGGAGTTAACGGGAGCGCTGCCGCCCTTCGCTACGGCTAAGGATGTCATTCTGGAAGTTCTCCGCCGTCTGACTGTCAAGGGCGGCGTTGGCCGCATTATGGAATACATTGGCGAGGGTGTGACGACCCTCTCAGTGCCAGAGCGAGCGACCATCACCAACATGGGGGCCGAACTTGGTGCTACCACATCCGTGTTCCCCAGTGATGCCAGAACCCGTCAGTTTTTGCAGGCTCAAGGAAGGGAAGCAGATTGGGTGGAACTGCTCCCTGATTCCAACGCACAGTACGCAGAGCATATTGTGGTGGACTTGAGCAGTATTGAGCCTTTAGCCGCCCAGCCACACAGCCCAGATGCAGTGGATTCCGTGGGGAACATCGGGGCTATCCAGGTGGATCAGGTGGCCATTGGCAGCTGCACCAACTCCAGCTACCAAGATCTGATGCGGGTGGCAGCTATTTTGAAAGGTAAGACTGTTCATCCTGATGTCAGCTTGGTAATTTCACCCGGTTCCAAACAAGTCTTGTCCATGTTGGCCGCCAATGGCGCGCTGGCCGATCTGATTCAGGCCGGGGCGCGCATTCTCGAGGCAGGCTGCGGGCCTTGTATCGGCATGGGGCAGGCTCCAGCCACCAACGCCATTTCGCTGCGGACATTCAACCGCAACTTCAAGGGCCGCTGCGGGACGGATAGTGCCGGTGTATACTTGGTCAGTCCTGAGACAGCGGCAGTCAGTGCCTTGGAAGGTGTCCTAACCGATCCTCGCCACTTAGGAGCAGCCATCGAGATCGCCGAACCTGAGCAGTTCCCTGCCCAGGATAATTTGGTGGTACCCCCGGCCACTGCCGGTGAGGAGGTTGCCGTGGTGCGGGGTCCCAACATCAAAGAGTTCCCGCTCAATACGGCACTGCCGCAGCATTGGGAAGCGCCGATACTGCTGAAGGTGGGTGACAACGTTACTACCGATGATATCATGCCCTCCAATGCCAAACTGCTGCCGTTCCGATCCAACATTCCTTATTTGGCCGAGTTTTGCTTTTCACCTGTGGATTCTGGGTTCCCAGCCCGCGCCCAACAGGCTGGGGGTGGGTTCATTGTGGGCGGTGACAACTATGGCCAAGGCTCAAGTCGTGAGCATGCAGCGCTGGCTCCATTGTATCTCGGAGTTAAGGCAGTTATTGCCAAGAGTTTTGCCCGAATCCACCGAGCGAACTTGATCAACTCGGGGATCGTTCCGCTGGAGTTTGAGCAGCCGGATGATCATGAATGGCTCAAGGAGGGCGATGTTCTCCTCGTGGAATCTTTGGTGGAGGCCGTGCAGGGTGACGAGCCGATTCCTGTAAAAGTTGTCAACCGCGAAGGGCAGTTCGCTGTTCGCTGCGCCTTATCTCCCCGCGAGCAGGAGATGATCCTGGCTGGGGGCCGCATCAATGTTATTCGTCAATCACAGAAGGGAGATGCATAAATGATGTATGAACAGGCAGCTGAGCATTTTGTGAAGCTCATAAAAAGTCAGCAGGAACGAATTGCGCAGATGAAACAAGAGCAGGATTTTCTGGATTATGACAGTCTTGATACCCTAATCATTGGTGTTGTAGGAGGAGACGGTATCGGACCAGCCATTACCCAGCAGGCACAGCGGGTACTTGAGTTCGTCTTGGCTGAGGATGTGAACGCGGGCAGGGTGGAGTTCCGGGTCATAGACGGTTTGACCATTGAGCGCCGAGCCGAATTAGGTCAAGCCATTCCCGGCGATACCCTCGCGGAGATCAAAAAGTGTCATGTGATTCTAAAGGGACCCACGACGACGCCGCAGGCAGGAGACCCTTGGCCCAACATAGAAAGCGCCAATGTCGCCATGCGCAAGGCGTTTGACCTGTTCGCCAATGTGCGTCCGGTACGGGTTCCTGAAGATGGCATTGATTGGACTTTTTTCCGGGAGAATACCGAAGGCGCCTATGCCTTGGGCTCCAATGGAATCCATGTCGATGACGAACTGGCCTTTGATTTCACCGTGACAACCACGGAGGGGACACGCCGCATTGTGCGGGCTGCCTTTGAGTATGCCAAGAAGAACGGCAAAACGAAGGTGACCGCTGTGACCAAGGCGAATGTCGTAAAAACCACTGACGGCAAGTTCTTGGACATCGCCAAGGATATTGCCCAGGAATATCCTGAGGTCGAACTGGATGATTGGTATATTGATATCATGACGGCCAAACTCATTGACACCAAGCGGCGGCAGCAGTTCCAGGTTCTGGTTCTGCCCAATCTTTATGGAGATATTCTGACTGATGAGGCCGCAGAGTTCCAAGGCGGTGTCGGCACCGCGGGCAGTGCCAATATTGGTAAACGCTACGCTATGTTCGAGGCCATCCATGGTTCGGCACCGCGGATGGTTAAGGAAGGGCGAGCCCAGTATGCCGATCCCTCCAGTATGATGCGGGCTGCTGTGCTGCTTCTGCAGCATATTGGCCGTGAAAGGGAAGCTGCCCGGTTGGCGCAAGCTCTAGATATCTGTTCCATCACCGAACGGAAAATCGAAATGACTGGTCGCGATACCGGTGCGACTGGAGAAGAGTTCGCCGATTATGTCATGAAAACCACGGCGAAACTAGCGTAGCGATGGCTTGGCCAAACGGAACGATGGCAACCGCCGCTGCGCAGTGAGTACACTCCAGCGCCAGTAGATCATGGGGACGGCATCGTATGGAAGAGACAGATGGGTGAGGAGGCAGGTCATGGATGTGTTTGATACCCGCGGAGACAGAGAATCTTTTGGTCGGCACAATCTGGGAAGTCGTGTCTTCTACCGTCTGCGGGAAGATATTCTTAATGGCAAGTACGCGCCCGGTGAGGCCCTGCGGGAAGGGAAGATTTCGCAGGAGCTCGGCGTTAGCCGGACACCAGTGCGGGAGGCTATCCGACAATTGGAGTTGGAGGGACTCGTCTCACTGTACCCTCATCGGGGCGCTGTGGTTACGGGTATCAGCGAAAAGGATATCCGCGACATCTTTGCCATCCGTTCCCATCTTGAAGGCATGGCCGCGCTGTGGGCGGCTGAACATATGACCGATGACCAGTTCCAGGAACTGAAGGACGTCGTGGAACTGATGGACTTCTACACCGCCCGGCACAGCCTCAACAAACTGGTGGATTTGGACAGCCGATTTCATGAGATCATCTACGAGGCCTCGGATAGCAACCCCCTGCATCACGTGCTCTCGTCGTTTCATTACTTTGTGCAGCGGGCCCGCATGGCGTCGCTATCCACCCCAGGCCGGGCGGAGTTAGTGGTACAAGAACACCGGGCTATTCTGGACGCATTGGCTGCCGGCGACGGGCCCCGGGCTCAACAGTGCATCAACCAGCATGTGCGTAACGCAGCGGCCAATGTACACAAGGAAACTCCATAGAGTTGGCAGCTCCAGCTTTTTGATGATCTTCCGGGTGCAGCGAGGCCGTTCAGGCTGCGGGTGAGCCACAGCTGGTTACTTGGGCGGTCGATCTGCACATAGGGTAGGACCTCTTTGAAAAAGCGATGGGAACTTTTGCTTCCCGTTGCTTTTTTGCAGGATTCTCGAAAGACTTTCTTGTAATCTATAGCAAGGTATCAGAAAGGAATGATGATAGATTATGGATGCTCTGCAGGCCATATGTGAGCGGCGCTCAATTCGGGATTTTCTGCCCAAAACGCTGGAGCGCAGCACAGTGGAAGAGTTAGTGGAAGCGGCCAGTTTTGCCCCTTCGGCCCATAATGGGCAGCCGTGGGAGTTCATCTTCGTTGAGGACCGTGAAGTCTTGGATGCTCTCAATGAAGGTCGCAAATATACCAGAATGCTGCTGCATGCCCCCGGTGCCTTTATCGTTTGTGCCAAGTTTCCGGAAAAACCGCGCCAGCCCAAGGGTGACGGCGTGGAATATTTCAGCATTCAAGACACTGCTGCTGCCATTCAGAACCTCCTCTTGGCGGCTCACGCCAAAGGCTTGGGAACGTGCTGGATCGGAGACTTTGATGAAGATGTGCTGCGGGAACTATTCAAAATTCCCCAGGGCTATGCTCCCGTGGCAGTGATCGCCGTGGGATATCCCAAGTACACGCCCAATGCCCGCCCCCGCCGTCCCGTCAAAGAAATCCTCCATTGGGGTACGTTCTAGCCATGGTGAGCTTTGCGCCGATTCGCAGTGAACGAGTGTACGAAAAGGTCGTGCAGCAGGTGCAGACCCTGATGTTGGACGGGCAGTTGAAGCGGGGCGATCGTCTGCCGCCAGAACGGGATATGGTGGCGCAGCTGGGAATCAGCAGGGCCAGTCTGCGGGAAGCGTACAGTGCCTTGGAACTGGTGGGTCTTATCGAGACCCGTCCTCGGGAAGGAACGTTCATTAAAGAAGAAACTGGTCAAGGTATTCATCCCCTGTCACTGTTCTTTTTGGCCGAGGACAATTTCCATGACGACTTTCTCGAACTTCGCCGCCTCCTCGAGCTGCAGGTGGCCGCCTTGGCAGCGGAGAAGATGGATCCCGAGGCGGTACAAGCCCTGCACCAATGCGTGGCGCGCATGGCTGCGGCCGTCGATGATACCATCAGCATCGAAGAGGACAAGGAATTTCACCGACTCTTGGCCAACGGCAGTGGTAATCGCATGTTAATGGCTTTGGTGCAGGCCATTGGCCATGTGGTGGACCACCACATCGAAGCCAATCGTATCCACTGGTTTCGCGAATCGGAACAGCGACAACAGCTCTTGGAGATCCATACCCGAATCGCTAATGCTGTGGATGCTGGGGAGTCCGGGCAAGCTCGTCGGTGGATGGAAGAACACTTTCAGTTAGTGGATCAGATGCGATCCCTGCAGGAGAATGTCGAGGTTTAGTGGGACGGGTGCTGAACCGGTTTTTTTGCAGGTCCTTGGTCTGACCATAAGTCCAAGAAGGGGGACTGCGTGTGCATATAGTGGTGTGTATCAAACAAGTGCCTGAGAGTCGCGACGTGGAAATGGACCCTGTAACCGGTTCGCTGCTGCGGGAAGGTGCGGCATCGGTAATGAACCCGTTCGATCTCTATGGACTGGAGGCGGCATTGGCCCTCAAAGAGCGGTATGGCGGTCAGGTAACGGTAATTACCATGGGTCCTCCCCAAGCGGAAGAAGTGATCCGTGAAGCTTACATGATGGGAGCCGATCGTGGCATCATGCTCTCAGACCGGGCCTTTGCCGGTGCCGATACCCTGGCCACGGCGTACACATTGGCGCAGGGTATTGCCCGCATCGAGTCTGTGGATCTGATCATCTGCGGGCTGCAGACCACGGACGGCGATACGGCTCAGGTGGGCCCCGGGATGGCGGAATTTCTGGATCTTCCTCATGAGTCTGCTGTGGCAGCCATTCGCGGTGTTGATGAGGCAGGGTTGTGGGTGCAGCGAGATATGGGCAGTACTATCATGGAGCTGTCGCTGCAGCTGCCCTGCCTGATCACAGTCACAAAGACGGTGAATCAACCGCGGCTGTTGTCCTTTCGCAGAAAATTAGCTACCAAGGACTGGCCTGTCGAAATCTGGGGTCGGAGCCATATTGCTGCCGAAACAGGCGGATACTTCGGTCTGGACATGTCGCCAACACAAGTGGAGCGCATGTTCCCTCCGGAGTCCCACAGTCACCATGAGCGTTGGGAAGGCAGTGCTGAAGAGCTTTCGCAGCGCCTGCAGCAGTGGCTGATGGATGAGAAATTCATCGAACAGGAGGTGGAGCCATGGGCATCAAAGTCATAGAGGAACGCTGTACCGGCTGTGGGCTCTGTCTCGAAGTGTGCCCCTTCGCCGCCATGGAACTGCGCGACGGCGTGGTGACCATCAATGAAGCTTGCCGGGTCTGCCGTCTCTGTTTGAAGGCCTGTCCCGAGAGTGCTTTGGAACTGCGAGAAAGTTCTGGACCGAGCCTAGATCGTGATGCCTTTCAAGGTGTGATGGTGGTGGGTGAACAGCAACAGCAGCATCTGCACCCAGTGACCTTTGAGCTTATGGGCAAAGGCCGGGAACTGGCGGATCAGTTGGGGCAGCAGCTCCATGTGGTTTTGATTGGACAGGATCTGACGTCCCATGGTGAACGGCTTTTGGAGTTTGGCGCTGATCGCGTCTGGCTGGCCGACGCGCCCGAACTGCAGCATTTTCTTGTGGAACCCTATGCCAATGCCGTTGCAGAGGCAGTGCATCGGGTCCAACCAAACATCCTGCTGCTGGCTGCCACCAATGCCGGCCGTTCTCTAGCACCGCGCTTGGCCGTTCGTCTGCGGACGGGCCTGACGGCCGACTGCACGTACCTGCATGTGAAAGACAACGGTGATTTGGTCCAGATCCGTCCAGCCTTTGGCGGTAACGTCATGGCGCAGATTGTCACTCCCAAACACCGTCCACAGATGGCTACGGTCCGCTACAAAATGATGGAACCAGCGCGGCCGCAGCGGCGTCCTGGTGCTTCTGTGGAACCCATCCCTCTGCACAGTGATCAACTGCGCTCGGGAGTTACGATCCACTCTGTGAAAACTCGTAAGGAGCAGCCAAGCATCAGCGAAGCGGAAGTGGTCATAGCTGTGGGTCGGGGGCTCAAGGCCCAAAAAGATCTGCAGTTGGCCTCTGACCTAGCGGAACTTTTGGGCGGGCAGGTGGGTGTGACAAGACCGCTGGTGGAGATGGGCTGGGCCGACCACAACCAACAGATCGGACTGAGCGGTCGCAGCATTCGACCTAAACTGCTAATCTGCTTTGGGATCTCCGGTGCCGTTCAGTTTAACGCTGGAGCCGCATCCGCCGACTGGATCGTAGCCATTAATGAAGACCCCGATGCCGCTGTGTTTCAGATTGCCCATTATGGTTTGGTGGGCGATCTTTATGAGATCGTACCCCGCCTAATTCATGGATTGCGAGAACGGAGGGCTCAGCATGCCGTATTCTAAGTTGACAGAAAGCCATTTGAATGAACTGCGCGGTTTGGTGGGAGAACATTGTATGCTGCTGGGTCCGCAGATCACCGAGGACTATCAGCGAGATGAACTGGCCGAAGAACTGTTTTGCCCAGAAGCCGTGGTGATCCCGGAGTCCACGGAACAGGTATCGCAGCTTCTGCAGTGGGCGTCAACCCACGGTGTTCCCGTCACAACCCGGGGTTCTGGTACAGGTCTGTGTGGGGGATCCGTGGCGGTGGTTGGGGGTATTGTTTTGTCCACAGCCCGCTTGAACAAGATCCTAGAGGTCGATGAGCAGAACCTAATGGCTGTGGTGCAGCCGGGTGTGCTGTTGATGGAGTTCCAAAAGCACGTTGAGGATCTGGGTCTGTTCTACCCGCCCGACCCAGGGGAAAAAACCGCAACGCTGGGTGGTAATGTCAGTACCAACGCCGGCGGCATGCGGGCTGTCAAATATGGGGTAACCCGCGATTACGTCATCGGCCTTGAGGCGGTTCTGGCTGACGGCACTATTATCGAAACTGGCGGCAAGGTAGTGAAAAATAGCTCTGGCTACAGTCTCAATCACCTGCTGGTCGGTGCTGAAGGCACTCTGGCCGTGATCACCAAGATCACCCTAAAGCTGCTTCCCAAACCAGAGAAGCAGATCAGTCTTCTGGTCCCGTTCCCATCGTTAACGGCCGCCATTGAGACGGTGCCCAAAATCCTGGCTGCAAAGATCATTCCCACGGCCATTGAGTTCCTGCAGCGAGAAGTTTTGGAGGCTGCCGAGAAGTATCTGGGGCGACGTTTTCCGGATTCCTCAGCGCCGGCGTATCTTCTGCTAACCTTCTATGGTCAAAATGTGGTAGAATTAGAAGGTGTTTACGAGAAGACGGCCCATGTCTGTCTGGAAGCTGGGGCCGTAGATGTTCTTATTGCCAACAGCCCCGACCGGCAGGAAACCCTCTGGCAGACCCGAGGTGCCTTCCTGGAAGCGTTGAAGGCCATGAGTGCTTTGGAAGAAGTGGATGTGGTGGTTCCGCCCAGTGCGATCGCGGAGTTTGTTCAGTTCACCAAAGAACTGGAAAAGGAACTTGATGTCCGCATTCTCAGTTTCGGTCATGCCGGTGATGGCAACCTTCACGTGTATATTTTGCAGGATGATCTTACAAAAGACGAGTGGCGCCGACGGGCCCACCAAGCCATGGACGCCATGTACGCCCGAGCGCGAACACTGCGGGGTCAGGTGTCTGGGGAGCACGGAATTGGGTACGCCAAAAGCCCTTATCTCCAGAACTCATTAGGCTCGATCCAAATGCAGCTTATGCGTGGAATCAAGCAGACCTTTGATCCCAAGGGAATACTCAATCCTGGGAAAATCTGGCGCGAAAACGTCAATTAAGTGTCCCGGTTAGACAGCGCCACAAGACACAACGAAGGCAGCCAATCTGCAATGGAGACCTCCCGCATTGTCGGCCTTCTTCTCCCGCTGACCTTGACGGTGTTCGGAGTTCTCATTTCCCATGTTAAACATTTAGAATGCTAAATTTGGAGGAGTTCACGTGGAACCACTAGCTCTTGCAGGCGGTCCGAAAGTCCGCCAGACGCCTTGGGTTTCGGAGTTCCAGGGCGTAGAAGATATCGGACAGGAAGAAAAAGATCGCATTCTCGGGGTGTTGGACAAAAAGCGAATCTTTCGGTATCTAGCCCGTGGGTACGAAGAATCGGAGGCGTACCAACTGGAGCAGGAGTACAAGGAACTTACAGGGTGCCGTTATGCGTTAGCCATGAACAGCGGAACCTCTGCCTTGATCAGTGCTTTGATAGGTCTTGGTGTGGGGCCTGGTGATGAGGTGATCGTGCCCGCATTCGCCTGGATAGCCACTGTGTCGGCAGTGCTGGAAGTGAACGCCGTGCCGGTTCTCTGCGAGATGGACGCGTCTTTGACGTTGGATCCCGCCGATCTGGAGCGCAAGCTTACGCCTCGGACCAAGGCAGTCATCGCTGTACACATGCGCGGCATCTCCTGTGATATGGACCCTATTTTGGAGATAGCCCGACGCCATGACATCGTAGTTCTCGAGGACACGGCACAGGCCAATGGCGGTACATACAAAGGCCGAGCCCTGGGCTCTTTGGGAGCAGCGGGCTGCTTCAGCCTGCAGCAGTACAAAATTGTCACTTCCGGTGAAGGCGGTATTATGGTCACCGATGATGAGATTGTTTGGCAGCGGGCCGCCCTTTATCACGATTGCGGCCGCAACCCGTTCCATTTTCATGAACTTAAGGTACCTACATTCGCTGGGCAGAACTATCGGATTACAGAGCTGCAGGCGGCGCTTTGTCTTGGCCAAATGGAACGAATGCAGCAAATCATTACCAACATGCGAACGCAAAAACAACAGATCGTTCAAGGATTGTCCGGTATCCCGGGTATCGGTATGAGTTCCGTGTTCGGTACCGAGCGGGACTTAGGCGTCAGTGCAGTATTCATGCTGCCGGATGCGCAGACTGCGGTGCAGTTCCGGGAGGCTCTGGAGGCGGAGGGAATTCCCTGTGGGGTGGTTTACAGCCCAGGGCAGCAGAATCTGCACATTTATCCCTTCTGGGATTTTCTGATGGACAAACGTGATGCTTGGGGTAAGGGGCATCCATGGAGCAGTGGGATGTACGCCGGTGACGTCCAATACAGCCGCGATATGTGCCCGCAGACTTTGGATCTGTTGGGACGGTCCATCCAAATTCGTCTGAACCAGTATGTCCGCCAGCAGGATACAGAGGATCTGGTGACAGCTGTCGCGAAGGTGGCTGATCATATCTTAAAGTGAAAAGGAAGGCGTTCATGGAACAGTTGCGGCAGCCCCGGACAAAGACGGGCTTGAGTAAAGAATTGATTCGTTTGGCCAGTCCAATGATCTTGGCCAACTTAGCCTACACGCTTCTGGGTGCGGCAGATACGTTTTTCCTAGGACGCGTTAGTACGGTGGCTTTGGGTGCAGTGGGTTTAGCCAGTATGATGTTCTTGACATTCTCCCTGTTGATGCGGGGTACCATCAATGGCGCTACGACCTTTGTTTCGCGTATGTATGGTGCTGGCAACAAACCGCAGGCCGGTAAGCACTTCCAGTCGTTTTTGATCTTGTCGTTGGTGATCACGCCCCTGATCTTGTTCCTGCCAACGTTGTTCCGCCTGTACTTCGACGCTCTGCGTCCGGACCCCGCCGTGGCGGAGCAGGCACTGCTCTACGTTTCCATTCGTCTTTGGGAAATTCCCTTTTCCTTGTTGGTCACGGCTTGCATTGGGTTTTTGGTGGGCATTGGCAACAGCCGTACTCCAATGATCCTGTCGTGGATGGCCGTGATTATCAACATCGGTGCTAACTATGTATTGATTTTTGGTCATTTTGGATTTCCTGCCATGGGCATTGCCGGAGCTGCGTGGGGAACCGTGTTTGCCGTGGCTGTCCAAGCGGCGGCAGCCATCTTCATTGTGTTCCGACGCTATGGGGAGGAGTATGATCTGGGCTCATGGCAGATGCCACGTCTCCAGACCCTCTGGATCATCGGGAAAGTGGGTCTGCCCATGGGTGTGACAGAGTCGATGGAGTTAGCAGCTTTTTCGACGTTCTTCGCTCTCATATCACGCCTGGGTACGGCGGAATTGGCTGCCAGCCAGATTGCCAACCAAGTGGCAGCTATTGCTTTTATGCCGGGATTTGCCCTCAGCGCGGCTACGGGTTCTTTGGTCGGCCGTTTCATGGGAGCGAACAAGCTCCACCTCTCGCAATCGGTGGGCTACCGCGGCGCTATCATGGGTGCTGGAGCCATGGGCTTTTTGGGTGTGATGTTCTGGGTGTTTTCGGCCCAGGTCGGCCGCATCTTCACAACGGATCCCCAGGTGATTGAACTGACCCGCGTCATTATGCGGATGATGGCATTTTATCAGGCGTTTGATGGCTTTAATATCGTGTTTCGCGGTGCCCTTAACGGCGCCGGGGATACTAGGTTCACGATGGCCATTACTACCATCGGTTCTTGGGCGGTGTTCATACCCAGCGTGTATCTACTGGCCTTTGGGCTTGGTGTGGGTTTGGTCGGTGCTTGGCTGGGGGCGATATTCTACATTCTCAGCATTGGTCTTGTGTTCTTTGGTCGTTTCTGGCGGGGAAGTTGGAAGACAATCCAGCTCACATAGGTGTGTCGATACACGCAAAGGGATGATTTCGCCGACCGCTCCGTAACCGGAGGGAAGCCGGTCCCTTTTGGCCTAGCGATGACTCATGGGGCCCCTGGGAGACGGCGAGTGGTTCTGCGGAGGAGGCGGCAGTGGTCATTGAGTCCAGAAACGTGTTGATTAAGTACCCTGGCGAGCTCTTAACAAGAGACGCGAAATCGCTTTAGCTGCGATTTCACCGAGGCTTTTGGCCTGTGTTCGCTCGAATTTCCGGGAAGATCAAAACGTTCCTAGGATGAGACATTTTTGTACGGGTTGGCCAGGGCCTGCAGCCGTTGCTGCAGGCCCTGGTGCGTTTGCCCATGGATCTCTTGGTAAGCCAAACCCAAGCCAAGTTCAACCGATGGTCCTGAACTGTCGCTGGATCTGCAACAGTCGGCGTACTTACAGGCCGTCATCGGGACCAAGCCCGGGCGTCTCTTGGGGGCCTTGGCCGCGATCATCGGAAGAATCGGCCCAACCAGCGGCTTGCAGTAGGAATTAGCGAGCCAATCTCGAAGAAGTACACGAAACGATGAGCAGATAAACATGCTGGTGCCGTTGGATTTCGCTGTGGCCCGAACATGACCGTTGCCGACGTTTCCTCGGTGGCACTACTGCGGTTCCGGACAATCCAATATTCTGACGAAAAAGGAGTCCTCTTTCATGCAATTTGATGCCAATTTTTACCCGTATCCGTCCCGACGCACAGTGGTGTACGGCCGTCGCGGCATGGTGGCAGCCTCACAGCCATTGGCTGCTCAAGCTGGACTGAGCATCCTGCAAAAAGGTGGCAACGCCGTAGACGCAGCGGTGGCCGCCGCCGCCGCCCTGCCCGTTGTGGAACCAACCTCCAATGGCATTGGTGGTGATCTTTTCGCCATTGTGTGCAAGGATGGTGAACTTCATGGGCTGAACTCCAGTGGGTCTGCACCCGCCCGTTTGACCCCGGAACTGGTGCGGCGCAGTGGTCACCCGGAAATGCCCAGCCACGGTTGGCTGCCAGTCACTGTCCCAGGTATCCCCGGGGGCTGGGCAGCATTGTCCGCGCGTTTCGGAGCATTGTCGTTGGCTGATTGTGTGGAACCGGCGGCCCTTTATGCCGAACACGGTCATGCTGTGGCTCCTGTCGTCAGCTATTATTGGCGGACGGCGGCCAAACGTTACGGGGAACTCTTTGAGGGTTCAGAGTTTGCGCCCTGGTTCGATACCTTCGCTCCGCAGGGAACAGGGCCACAGCCCGGAGAAGTGTGGACGTGTGCTTCCATGGCCGAAACTCTGCGCAGCATTGGAAGCAGCAAGGGCCACAGTCTGTACCGCGGCCAGTTAGCCCAGAAGATCGCGGCTTTCGCCGCCGCCACCGGTGGTATCATTGCCGAGGAGGATCTAGCTGCTTTTGAGCCCCAGTGGGTTGAGCCGTTATCCGTCGCTTACCGGGGCTATACGGTCTGGGAACTGCCCCCCAACGGCCAGGGGTTGGTAGCCTTGCTGGCGCTGGGGATCCTTGACGGAATGGATTACACGCCTGACAATGTTCAGTGGACCCACCAGATGATCGAGGCCGTCAAACTGGCCTTCGCTGACGGCAAAGCATGGATTACTGATCCGCAGGAGATGACTGTCACTACAGAACAGCTATTGGCAGCGGATTATCTGGCGGAGCGCCGAGCATTGATCGGAGAGCGGGCTGCAACGCGTACTCCAGGGGACGTCAATCCCGGGGGAACCGTATACTTAGCAACAGCTGACAACCAAGGCAACATGGTTTCGCTTATTCAAAGTAACTACATGGGCTTTGGCTCTGGGATTGTTGTTCCCGGAACAGGGATTGCTCTGCAGAATCGGGCGCATACGTTTAGCCTGGATCCCAAGGATGCTAATTACCTGCGCCCCGGTCGACGCACGTACCACACCATCATTCCTGGTTTCCTCACCAAGGATGGCAAGCCCATGGGTCCTTTTGGTGTCATGGGTGGTTTCATGCAGCCGCAGGGCCATGTACAGGTCCTCTCCCGCACCTTGGATGAACAACTGAACCCGCAGGCCGCCTTGGACGCACCTCGCTTTTACTGGGAAGACGGCTGCTCCGTTCAGGTGGAACGTGCCATGCCGGCCCACGTTATCGAAGGGCTCCAAACCCGAGGACACCAACTGACGGTGGCCAACGAGGCGGGCTTGTTCGGCCGGGGCCAAATCATCTGGAGTATGCCTCAGGGTGTTCTAGCTGGTGGAACGGAAGCCCGAGCCGACGGAACCGTGGCGGTATGGTAGAGCAGCTTCCGACCATTGCGCAGTGGGGGATAGGTATAGGAGCACTGCCCACCGGACCCATGAACTCCATCACCGATGTTCAGGGGGTGACTGTGGGGCACGTAACGTTGGCTGTGGATCATGTCCAAACGGGTGTAACCGCCATCAAGCCGCATTCTGGCAACCTGTTCCGTGATAAAGTGCCAGCTGCCGTCCACGTGATCAATGGGTTTGGCAAGTCCGTGGGTCTGGTGCAGGTAGCTGAACTGGGAGTTCTCGAGACCCCGATTCTCTTGACCAATACCTTCAGTGTGGCTGCGGCCACGGAAGGCCTCCTGGACTACACATTGGCGCAGTCACCCGAAATCGGTATCTCGACGGGTACCATCAATCCAGTGGTCTGTGAATGCAATGATTCCTACCTCAACGACATTCGCGGTCGCCATGTGACAAGGACGCATGCTGTGGAAGCTTTGCATGATTGCTCGCAGGAGGTGATCCAAGGCTCTGTTGGCGCAGGGCGTGGCATGTCATGCTTTGGTTGGAAGGGCGGCATTGGGTCCAGTTCACGCTATGTGCAGATTGAGAGCAACGCGTATACATTGGGGGCCCTAGTGCTGTCTAATTTCGGTGATCCTGCTTGGCTTTGCTTGGATGGCCAGCCCCTTTCTGCATTGGCGCCCCAGGGGAACGCAGCAAGCTCTGAAGATAAAGGCTCGGTGATCGTGGTCTTGGCCACCGATATGCCGTGCAGCTCGCGGCAGTTAGGCAGGTTGGCCAAACGAGCCGTAGTGGGTTTGGCACGGACAGGATCCTATATCGGTCACGGCAGTGGCGATATTGTAGTGGCATTTAGTACAGCACAGACAATCCCCCACACACCTCGTGGTGTGGCAGAACCGTACCTGTCTGTCCATGAAGAACACCTAGCGCACGGATTTCCAGCGGTTGCTTGGGCCGTTGAAGAAGCTGTCTGGAATTCCTTAGCCTGCGCCCGGTCGGTCGTGGGCCGGGCTGGACACGTCCGTCATGGGATCAGTGGAATGCGTGACGAGATACTGAGGAGGCGAGCCCGTGGACATTCAACCCTATGAGGTGTTGAGTCGGTTCTACGATGAACACTGGGCCGGTTTTGACACGCAGTATGTGGAGTTTCTCAATGCCATCATGGAGCAATCTGGTATGACTGGTGTGGACATCTTGGATTTGGGATGCGGTACCGGCACGTTGGCTGTGGCGCTCGGCCAGTTAGGTCATGGCGTCCACGGTGTGGATCGGTCCGCTGCTATGATCGCTAAGGCGCAGGACAAGGCCAAACATTTGGAATCTGTGAAGTTCAGCGTCGGGGACATGGAGACCTTCGTGGCGCCGGATCGCTACTCGCTGGTCATCTGTGTTTTCGATGCCCTAAATTATCTTTTGGATGAGGATTCGCTAAAGGGTATGTTCCGCTGCGTGGCCCATGCTCTGCGGAAAGACGGGCTCTTCGTATTTGATTTCAACACCCACCGGATGTATCTGGGTCATCGCGGCCAAGACATCCAGCGGGAGGTAAACAACGTTAAGTTTGTGCAAACATTGACCTATGATGAAGAAAAACGCCTGGCTACGACGATTTTCGACTTCGGTAGTAAGAAGGAAATCCATTATCAAAGAGCGTATATGTTAAAGGAAATCCAGGGAGCATTGTCCCAGGTGGGACTTGGGATCGTGGACGTCTTTTCGGATTTGGACGGAACCTTGTATCGTCCGGAAATGACACGCCGAGTGTATGTTACAGCGGCTCACGTTCTCCCGTAGGAACATAAGGAGGGTAACGGATTGTGAAGATGAACAAGGCACTCTTGGTGGTGCTCCTACCTGTGGTTGCTTGGTCGATTTATCTGTTCCGCATGCCGGCAGTAACGCTGCTGTTCGCCAGTATCTTAGGAGCTGTGCTTGCGGAACTGGCTCTGCAAACAGCACTGCGCCGTCCCGTCAAAATTACGGATCTCAGTGCACTGGTCACAGGTGTGCTCCTCGCGCTGACGTTGTCACCCAGTGTTCCGTGGTATGCTGCCGCGGCCGGAGCTGCTGTGGGTGTTTTGGCAGGGAAGGAACTGGCGGGCGGGTACATGAAGAATACATTCAACCCGGCTTTGTTCGGCCGTTTATTCATTATTGCGGCGTTCCCCGGCTCGATGTCACCATGGCTGGCACCATATGATCTTGTAACCACGGCAACACCCTTGGGACTGATGCGCAGCGAAGGTCTGCTGACGCCCTATTCGCAGTTGTTTTTAGGAACCACGGCCGGCAGTCTGGGCGAAACTTCGGTTCTGCTGATTGGCCTTGGCGTTGCCTACCTGATCTATCGGAGGTTTGTGAACTGGCGGATCCCCGTCGCCATCTTGGCGACCGTGTTCGTCCTGACATTGGCTTTCGGGCAGGATCCTGTATTCCACCTTTTCAGCGGCAGCCTCGTCTTGGGGGCCTGCTTTATGGCCACAGACCCAGCTACATCCCCAAGATTTAATAAGGGTCGCTGGATCTTCGGTATCGGAATCGGTGTAATCGTGGTGGCCTTTCGTCTATGGGGATGGCTTCCCGAGGGAGTCACATTCGCGATCCTCGGCATGAACGCCGTGGTTCCGCTGCTTAATGATCTGACAAAGCGCAAAGCGAAAGCAGCATAAAGGAGGCTGTTAGGTATGGCTGAACGGACAACACGAGTGGAAGGTGCAGTAAAGGAGCTAGCTGGCAGTGAGTTGAAGGTTGGACAGGCCGCCCCTGACTTTGCTCTGCGGGATCGGGACATGAACACGAAGACCTTGGCTGACTTCGGAAACAAAGTAAAGCTGATCAGTGTTGTGCCATCGTTGGATACAGACATCTGTGACCAACAAACCCGCCGCTTCAACGAAGAAGCAGGAAAGCATCCGGGAGTGGTTGTGATTACGGTCAGTGTGGATCTGCCCACGGCGCAGCAGCGTTGGTGCGGCGCCGCAGGACTGCGCAATGTAATCACCTTGTCTGACCATTTTGACGTGTCATTCGGTCGTGACTATGGTGTTCTCATGCCGGAATTGCGTTTGTTGTCACGGGCTGTGTTTTTGCTGAAACCCGATAACACTGTGGCGTACACGCAGTATGTACCCGAAGTGGCCAGCCATCCGGACTATGGCGAGGTTCTCAAGGTCTTGGCAGGCCTCCGGTAACGAGAACTGCAGACGCGAAAGGAAGCGGCGCATGGAATTTGTTAAATACCACGGATTAGGGAATGATTTTGTTTTTGTCGAGGACTATGAGAACACGTTAGTTGGGCAAGGATCCGTATTGGCTCCGCAGATATGCCAGCGCAACTTTGGCATAGGGGCCGATGGTCTTGTGTTTATCACAAAACCGACGGATGTCTACACCATGCGAATATTCAATGCCGATGGCAGCGAAGCCGAAATGTGCGGCAATGCCATCCGCTGTATAGCCAAGCATCTCTGGGACCAAGGTCTTGTGCAGGGGTCAGCGCTGGATGTGGGAACGCTCGAAGGAACCAAACACATTGTGCGCAGGGGAGATGACTACGCCGTGAACATGGGGCAGCCGCAGTGGCTGGCTGCGCAGATTCCAATGGAGGTAGCGACAGCGGAGGCTATTCAGACCCCGGTGAAGTTGGGCGACGAAGAGTTTGCGGTGACCGCAGTCTCCATGGGCAACCCACACGCGGTGGTATTCGTCGACGATATTGACCACATTCCCTTCACTGTTTGGGGTCCGGCCTTGGAGCGACATCCAGTATTCCCGGCCAAAAGTAATATTGAGTTCGTAGAGGTGTTGGATCGGGAAACGCTGCGTGTCAAGGTATGGGAACGGGGAGTCGGTCCAACCCTCGCCTGCGGTACCGGTGCCTGCGCCTCTGCTGCCGCTGCAGCTCGTCTTGGCTTCACCGAGCGGCAGGTAAAGGTGCATTTGCCGGGGGGGACGCTGCAGATCCAGTGGCACAGCGACAACCATCTCTGGATGATTGGACCAGCTCAGCGTGTGTTTAGTGGACGCTGGGAGCTAGAGCAGCAGCATACGAATCTGTAAGGGGTGATCGGAATGAAGAAGGCCAAACGTCTTGAACAACTGGCTCCCTATTTGTTCGCACAATTGGAGGAGAAGATCGAGCAGGCGAAAAAGAACGGTACCGACGTAATCAATCTGGGAATCGGTGACCCTGATCAGCCGACACCGCAGCACATCATTGCAGAGATGCGCCAACAAGTGGAAGAGACGGCTAATCACCAATACCCGTCATCCAAGGGTATGGAATCGTTTCGCGTTACGGTGGCTCAGTGGTATCAGGAGCGCTATGGCGTCGGTTTGGATCCGCAGCAGGAAGTGGCATCTTTGATTGGTTCCAAGGAAGGTATTGGACATTTGGCATTTTGCTACTTGGACCCCGGCGACATTGCGCTGATTCCAGATCCAGGGTATCCTGTCTATCAGGGCGGCACAGCCTTGGCCGGTGGCGAACCCCACTACATGCCCCTGCGAGCGGAGAATAACTTCTTGCCG
This sequence comes from Clostridiales bacterium, assembly GCA_003559095.1. Classification (GTDB taxonomy): domain Bacteria; phylum Bacillota; class Limnochordia; order Darwinibacteriales; family B1SED10-159; genus SLOZ01. The sequence goes on from PWMW01000057.1 coordinate 57,443, forward strand.
GATCTGACAGCCATCCCGACGAAGGTGGCAAAACAAGCCAAGTTGATGTTCTTGAACTACCCGAACAACCCCACCGGTGCGGTGGCCACAGCAGGGTTTTTCCAGGACGTGGTGCAGTTTGCCAAGGAGTATGACATTTTGGTAGCACATGACGCTGCCTATATCGAGGTTGGATTCGACAGCTATCGTCCTTTGAGTTTTCTCCAAGTACCAGGAGCTAAAGACATTGGAATTGAGTTCGGGTCCGTATCGAAGTCGCACAACATGACTGGATGGCGTATAGGTTGGGTAGCAGGACTGGCCGACGCCGTTGGAGCGCTGGTGACTCTGAAAAGTAACTTGGATTCCGGCGCATTTGCTGCTGTGCAGTTTGCTGCCATTCGGGCTCTGCGGGATCCACAAGATGCTCTCGAGGCGCAGATCGACCTGTATCGTCAGCGGCGGGACCTTATGATCAGTACCTTGAACGCAATGGGCTGGAATCTAAAGGCTCCGGAGGCATCAATCTATATCTGGGCGCCTACGCCGCCCGGAATGGACTCGCGGACATTTGCTGAGCATGTATTCACAGAGACCGGTGTGGTTATAACGCCTGGTATTGGCTATGGTCAGGAAGGCGATGGATATTTTCGGATCTCCTTGACTGTCGAGACCGAGCGCCTGCGGGAGGCTGCGGAGCGTCTGCGACAGTGCGGTATTCGTTACTCATGATCATGTATCCCTGCGGGAAACTGCAGGGATATTGTTCCGTTAAGCACTGCGCGTATGTTATCATGGAAAGAGGGGAGATGACGACATTGCAGAAGGTGTTTCTCATCAGTTCCGGTCAAGGGCGATGTCCTTCCGACGTGGGCCCGTGGGCAGCGGAGGTTGGGAAACCACCGGCCACCGTCATGAACTACCTCAAGGACAGCGGCTGCACAGCCGTCTTGACAGCGGCAGACCAGGTGTCCCCCCGCTGGAATCCAGATGTGTGTTGGTCAGGGACGCGCCTCGTACACTATGATCAAGGGCAGGCATGTTCTTGGCAGAATGCCGCGTCCTTCGCTGGCTGGCTTAAAGACAATCCCGACGAGCATCCGGTCATTATGGCGGACCAGGCGTCTCTCCACGGTCTCGTAGTGGATGCCCTGGGCATCAAACCTGCCTTTGGCGGGAGATTCGCGTTGGACGATCGACGGATAACGGTACTGCAGTTTGCTAATGGTCGCTTCTTCCTTGAAACCCTAAATTTCGCTCCAGGAGGTTCCAGCTGTGAATAAACAAATCCTGATAACCGGTGCCACCTCGGGCTTGGGGCGAGCATTTGTCCGTCGAGTATGGAGCGCTCATCCTGATGCCTCCATTACTTTACTGTCCTGGAAAGACGAAAAGACACTGTATGATGCCCTAAGGGCGGAGTTAGAAGCGGAGTTTGACCTCTGGGATGGTCAGTTGACAATCCACGCCGGCGACGTGGGCGACAGCGTGTTGGGGCTTAAGGAAACTTTGTATGAAGAACTGCGCCAGCAAGTGACTCACGTGGTCCACCTAGCTGAAGCATCGCGCCAAGTTATGGACAAGGAAACCTTGATTCAGACCAATGTGATGGGCAGTGAAAATGTGGCGTATTTTGCCAGCCAAGCTCCCCAGCTGGTGTTGTATCTGCACTTCAGTGATATTGGTGTCGCGGGCAGCGAAGCCGCAGCCTTTGCTGAGACTGAGTTCGCCCATGAGCGTAGTTTCCGGAGTCTTTATGAACGCTCGCAGTATGAAGCCGAAGAATCCGTAAGAACACTGCAGCATAAGATGCCTCTGTGTGTGCTGCGCATGGGCCACGTTCTTGGGGAACGACGGCTTCAGCGCTGGCTGCAGGAGGCCCGCTGGGCTGCGAAATTGCCGGGGAGTCCCGGATTGGGTGATGACACACCGCTGCATATCGTTGATCCTGATGCTGCCGCCCGGGCCATCGTCGATCTTCTTGACGAGGAGGCGGCGGGCAAGACCTATCATTTGATCAACCAAAGGCCCCTTGCAGCGCAAGGACTGTTCGCAAACCTGATGAAGTTGGCTGCAGGTAGAGATCCCGGGAGCTCGTGGCCGTTGGGTCGTTGGAACGTAACGGCGTTGCTGCCGTTGGTGGGCGGTGGTGCTGCCCTCAGCCCTGGGGAGCGCAGTGCCTTTTACCAGGGTCCCGCTGTTGCGGCCGCGTCCGCCGAGGTGTGGCCTGGTGGCGCAGATGATCCCGGTGAACTGCTGCGTCGCCGTGCGGAGCAGTGGAAATTGCTGTGAGGGGACAGGCTCCAATGATGGCCATGATGGCGGTGGGTAATGCGTGCTTGGATATGGTGGTCCGATCAACCAAATCGACGGAAATGTGAGGATGGCCATGGGAAACGAATTTGCTTTCGGCGGTGGTTCCATGTACAATAGGGGAGTATGAGTTTCTGGACTGGAACCATTTATTGTTCGATGCAATAAAAGCCCGGGAACCGTCACATACGCGGCAGCGCCGCGAAGAACCGTCTGGCTGTGCCCGTGGACGGCCCGGCGGGATATTCACACTGATCGACTGCGACCGCGGGGACTTTGCAGTACGTGACGCGGCCGCAGGATGTTACGGAGGATAACAAGGAAGGTGAAACCGAGATGAATGTCTGGGCAATTACGGCGGTGGGAATTGGCATGGTCTTTGCCATTCTAGTCATTTTGTCGGAGGTGCTGCTGTGGGTGGGCAGGTTCCTAGGGCCCAAGCCCAAGACCGCGGCGCCCGAGCAAGCCAGCGATACCAGCAGCGATACGGATCTGACCGATGCCGCCGCCATAGTCGGTATCATGCGGACTATGGGTCACGAGGGAAACATCAATATCAAAAGAATTGACTAAAGGAGAGAGAAGATTCATGCCGAAATTCAGGGTGAAAATCGATGGTCGCAGTTATGAAGTGGAGGTCGAATCATTGGATGGGCAGGCTTCATCCAAGGGTGCCTCAAGCTCTAGTTCGACCAAGTCTACAGAACCGAAGGCCAGTGGTGTTCCTGCGGGCAAGCAGGTGAAGGCCCCCCTAGCAGGAACTATCCTCAGTGTCTTTGTGTCTAAGGGTGACACGGTGAAAAAAGGCCAGGTTCTTTTAACACTGGAAGCCTTGAAACTGGAGAACGAAATTACCGCACCTCAAGATGGAAAGATTGACTTTGTCGTAGCAGAGGGTACATCTGTGGACATTGGCCAGGCTCTTGCGGTCATCAACTAGGGGGTTTTATCCATGTGGCAGTTAATATGGGACAGCATGGGATTCACCTCCCTGAATTTCGGTAGTCTTGTGATGCTGGCTGTCAGTGTTCTGCTTTTGTTTTTGGGCATTTTTCGCAAATATGAGCCGCTCTTGCTGATTCCCATTGGATTTGGAATGGCTTTGGCGAATCTGCCGTTATCTCCAGTCATGGACGACGGTGGACTCTTGAATATTATCTACGAAGGCGTTCGCATCGGTCTTTACCCGCCGCTGATCTTTTTGGGTGTGGGTGCCATGACGGATTTTGGGCCACTCATTGCGAACCCACGCAGTATGCTCTTGGGAGCAGCAGCCCAGGTGGGTATTTTCTTGACCTTCTTAGGCGCGGCAGCCCTGCAGTTCAGCCTGCCTGAGAGTGCATCCATTGCCAGCATTGGCGGGGCCGATGGTCCAACGGCCATCTTCATTACGTCACAATTAGCGCCGCACTTGCTGGCACCGATTGCCATCTCGGCCTACGCCTATATGGCCTTGGTTCCGATGATCCAACCACCGGTTGCCCTTGCCCTGACCAGCAAAAAGGAGCGGGGTATCGTCATGGGTCAACTGCGAGAAGTTACCAGGCTGGAGCGACTTCTTTTTCCGGTCTTGGTCACAGCCTTTGTCGGCTTGATTGTTCCCAGCTCGATTCCCTTGGTCGGAGCTTTGATGTTCGGTAATCTTCTGCGCGAGTCCGGGGTGACCGTGCGGCTGTCAAAAACGGCTCAAAACGAAATGACGAACATCGTCACGATCTTTTTGGGGTTAGCCGTCGGAGCCACAGCGCAGGCTGCCACATTCTTGACGTGGCAGACCATCATGATTTTGGCATTGGGAATCGTGGCGTTCACTTTGGGTACTGCTTCAGGGGTGCTCTTTGGCAAGCTGGCTTGCGCGCTGTCCAAAGGCAAGATTAACCCCTTGATTGGGGCGGCCGGTGTATCGGCTGTACCCATGGCTGCTCGTGTCGTGCAAAAACTTGGTCAGAATGAAAACCCGGATAATTTCCTGCTGATGCATGCTATGGGACCGAATGTGGCTGGTGTTATTGGGTCTGCCGTGGCTGCCGGGATTTTCCTGTCACTTTTAGGAGGTTAAATAATGGAACGCAAACTTGTGGGTATCACCGACACCATCTTTCGCGATGCCCATCAGTCCTTATTGGCAACACGACTGCAAACAAAAGATATGGTGGAAATCACCGAGATTATGGATTCCGTTGGCTACCATTCCCTGGAAGTCTGGGGCGGGGCTACCTTTGACAGCTGCATGCGCTATCTAGAAGAAGATCCTTGGGAACGTCTGCGTACGCTGCGGAAGCGCATGCCCAATACCAAATTACAGATGCTTCTACGCGGGCAGAATCTCCTCGGCTATCGGCAGTACCCCGATGACGTAGTCGACGAGTTTGTAGCCAAATCCATTGAAAACGGCATTGACATCATTCGCAGTTTTGATGCCCTTAACGATACTCGCAATCTCGAACGGGCTGTGGCTGCCACCAAGAAATACGGTGGACACGCTCAGGGCACCATCGTCTACACCGTCAGCCCGGTACACACCATTGAGACATTTGTCAAAGTGGCGAAGCAGCTGCGGGAGATTGGCTCGGATTCCGTGGCCATCAAGGACATGGCGGGGCTTCTGACCCCGCATATGGCGCAGCAATTGGTGACGCAGTTGAAGGCGGAACTGGATATCCCGGTGCATCTGCATACACACTATACCAGCGGCATGGCCTCTATGACGTATTGGGCGGGGATCGAGGCTGGAGTGGATGTGGTGGATACAGCCCTCTCGCCATTGTCCATGGGAACTTCGCAGCCGCCCACAGAGTCTTTGGTAGCGGCTTTGGCCGAAACAAATAGACCCACTGAGCTGGATCTGGAACTGTTGGCCAAAGCATCAAGGATCTTCCGCAAAGTTCTGGAAGGTTATAAAAAGCCGACGGTTCATGTGGATACCACCGTCTTAACAAGCCAAATCCCCGGCGGCATGCTTTCCAATCTGCACTCGCAGTTAGAGTCGCAGAAGATGGGTGACCGGTACCCCGAGATCGTTGAAGAGGTTCCGCGGGTTCGCAAGGATATGGGATATCCGCCCTTGGTGACACCCATGAGTCAGATAGTTGGTGTCCAAGCACTCTTTAACGTGATCACCGGCCAGAGGTATGCGGTCAAGTCCAAGGAAATTAAGGAATATGTGGCTGGTAATTACGGCCGGCCGCCGGTCCCCATCGACGAGGATGTCCGCTCCATGTTGGTGGATGAAGGCGAGGTCCTAGAGGGGCGACCCGCTGATTACCTCGAACCTGTTCTGGATAAATTCCGCGCAGAGATCAAAGACATGATGATCCAAGAAGAGGATGTTCTAAGCTACGCTCTGTTCCCGGAAGTGGCCAAACGCTTCTTCAAGATTCGCCAGGAAAAGCAGGGTGCCGCCCGTTAAGTTAGGCGGCACACGGCGACTCCCAGCCAGTAGCGGGTATCGGTTTGAGGTAGTTCAATGACTGTATCCCGTTGATGGTACATCGTAACCGAGGGGAAGACCTCGAGAAGCTCGGAAAACTCTGCAGGGGTGTACTGCCAGACATGGTAGGGGTCTCCGCAGGGTTTTCCTCTACCCCTACCGAAGGGCGTTGAGATGATGATCTGGGCGCTGGGTCGGGCTAGGCTCTTCAGGACCTGCAGGAAGCGCTGGGCATCGGCAAAATGTTCAATGGTTTCAAAGGATACGATGGTGTCAAATGTACCGAAGATTTGGGGCAGTGTGACATCCAGAGCATTGCCTTGATAAAATCGAACATTGTCCTGTGCGTAGTGCCAGCGCGCATAATTGACCGCTTCCCAGGAGGCGTCAATGCCAATGATCTCTGCAATGGACCCTTTGGGGGCTGTTTCCAGCAGCAGCTGCGGACCGTAGCCAGCGCCGGATGCTATATCCAAGACCCTAGCTCCACAGAATTTCGCCGCAAACCGGTAGCGGGCGATGTGTTCCTGCAGCATGCCATTGTTGGGGTTCATCTGTTTGGGAATAACACGTTCACCAGTATATTCCATGACTGCATCACCACAGTTAGTCTAACACACATCATCAGGCTTCACAACGGCCAGCGGAGGAGGATGAATCATGAAAGTCATAGCGCATCGCGGTTACTCCAGTCAAGCACCAGAGAACACCATGGCAGCCTTTGGCAAGGCATTGGATGTTGGGAATACCCATTGGGAACTTGATGTTCAGATGACGAAGGATGGCGAGGTTGTGGTCATCCACGACGAAACCGTAGACAGGACCAGTGATGGCGAAGGACTGGTGAAGGACTTGACCTTGGACCAACTAAGGCAATTGGACTTTGGTTCTTGGTTTGATGAAGCCTTCACTGCTGAACGAATTCCACTGCTTTCCGACGTCCTCCAGACAGCGTCCGAGCACGATGTTTGGCTGAACATAGAGCTGAAAACAGGCATTGTTCAGTACCCAGAGATCGAACAGCGGGTCATCGACTTGATACATCAGTACGATATGGGGCAGCAGGTGGCTATCTCATCGTTCAATCACTACTCATTGAAAAAAGTAAAGGAAATTTGTCCTGCCATGCCCATCGGTCTTTTGTACATGGCGGGTTTGTATGAGCCCTGGCACTATGCGGCGCGCCTGGGCGCTGAAGCCCTGCATCCGCTGTACAGGAGCATCGTTCCGGAAATCGTTGCCGGGGCCAAGGCCGCGGGCATTGCCTTGCGCCCGTTCACCGTCGATGAACCGGCGTTAATCCAACGGATGATTGCTGCGGGTGTGGATGGGATTATCACAAATTACCCAGAACGCGCTGCCGGTTTGCTGGCGGCCAAGCCTTAAGGGGTGGTACTCGGTGCCAAGGCGTATCATAATCGACTGTGATCCTGGAATTGACGATGCTCTGGCCCTTCTGTACGCAGCGCGTTCACCGGAGAGCCAGTTGGACGGTGTTACTGTTGTTGCAGGTAATACCACGCTCCCACAGGCGGTGAGCAATGCTCTGCGTGTGTTGGACTTGGCTGAAGGTCGGCATGTGCCCGTGTATGCGGGCGCCTCCGAGCCCTTGGAACGGAGGCTGCAGCCCTCAGCCCGCATTCATGGCGAGGACGGACTGGGTGACTGCGGTTGGCCCGAGAGTTCCAGGGAGTCGCAGACGGAACGGGCTGCCCAGTTCTTGAATCATCACGGACAGAAGTTCGGTCATGAAACGACGTTAATCTGTTTGGGTCCGCTGACCAATATTGCACAAGCTATCCGCAGCGACCCAGAAAGCATGAGCCGTTACCAGCGGCTCGTTATCATGGGCGGAGCCTACCGCGTGGGGGGCAATGCCTCTCCCGTGGCGGAGCACAATTTCTGGACCGATCCAGAAGCTGCGCAAGCTGTCTTGGAGTGGCGAGGCACATCGATCCGACTCGTTGGCCTCGACATTGTTCGGACCGTGTTGCTGACTCCAAATCATCGTGAATTGCTGCGGCAGATGAACACCAAGCTTACCCATTGGATCTGCAGCAGTACGCGTTATTTCCTCAATGCCCATTGGCAGGTGGACCGCGTATTGGGATGTTACTTGGCGGACCCTTTGGCGGTAGCAGCGGCTCTGCGGCCTGAATGGTTCGACGTCCAGACGTATCCGGCCTCCGTGGCCGTGGATGGGCTGAACCGTGGGCAACTGCTGCTCGATGAGTATGCACAGTCCCCGAGGCAGGTGCCAGCTGGCATTGAGTGGTGTGTTGAGGTGAACCGGCGGGAGTTCATGGAAGACTTTTTGGCCTGCCTCGGTCCAGCGCAGTGGACATCAAAACAGGTCCGGCGCTGTCTCATAGGGTGTTCGGAATAGAAAGCAGCCCGTACCGATTCGGTACGGGCTGTTCTGCAAATTTACATGAGATGTCCCAGCAGAATGGAGGCTATGGTGAAGTAGATGAATAATCCACTGAGGTCTTTGATGGTCGTAATAATGGGGTCGGCACCCGCGGCCTGGTCCAATCCCATCTTCGTCAAGGTGTAGGGGACCACAAACCCAACCACGGTGGCCAATGTAACGGTGAAGAAGAGCGACATGGTTACGACCAGACCCAACTCCAGCATGCCCTGCCAAAACCAAGCGAAAAGGCCGCCGCTGACACCAAGTAAGACGCCAATGGACATACCCACCCGGGTTTCGCGCCACAGCTGTGTCAAAAACTGGTCCATGTTGATATGACCCAAGATCAATCCGCGGGTGAAGATCGTGGAAGACTGAGTGCCGACGTTACCGCCCATATCCATAATGACGGGGATAAAGAAAGCAAGAATGACAACAGTTTCCAGGGCTTCTTCGAAGACGCCAATCAGTCCGCCGGCGGCCAAACCGCCGACCAAGGTAATGATCAGGTAAGGAAGCCGGGCCCGCAGGACCACGGGAATGGCTCCTTTGACCAAGTCGTAGCTGCGAGTGGACTCACGGCTTTGAATGTCTCCCAAACCGGCCTTGGCGTAGATGTCCTCAGTGGCTTCTTCCTGGAGGATATCCATGGCGTCGTCCACTGTGATAATCCCGACCAACCGGTTTTCTTTGTCCACAACGGGCAGGGCCAACAGATCATGTTCTTGGATCTTGAGGGCGGCCACTTCCTGGTCTTCGTCGGTCTGACTGCTGACAATATCCACTTCCATCAGATCGCCGATGACGGCATCATCTTCGGCCAAAACCAAATCCTTGAGGGATACAACACCCCGCAGGTTCCGGGTATTATCGGTGACGTAGCAGTAATAAATTGTCTCGCGTTCTGGGCTGACCCGGCGGATCTTGGCCAAAGCTTCCCGCACGGTCATGTTCTCCCGCAGCGAAACGTATTCCGGGGTCATAATACGCCCGGCAGTGTCTGGTTTGTAGCCCATCAGCAATCCCACGGCCTGCCGGTCTTCCGAGGACAGCCGGCTCAGGAGGCGCTTGGCCACTTTGGCTGGCAGCTCGTCTAGAAGTTCCACTTGGTCGTCGGGATCCAGGCTGCTGATGAGTTCCAGGGCTCTTTCCTCTTGGAAGCTGCTGAGCAGTGTTTGCTTCTCTTCGACGTTGAGCTGTTCGAAAACTTCCATGGCCAGATCCTTGGGTAGGAGTCGAAAGACAGGCCCCTGCTCAGCTAGGGGCAGCACCCGGATCAGTTGGGCTACATAAACATGGTTCTCGTCTCGGAGAGCTCGTTTAACAGCTTCGAGGTTCTTCTGTTCCAGATCTTCACGGATTTGTGCATACAGTTTTTCAAAGCTCATCGGTTCATCCTCCCGTGAGCTATGCCACAGGTCGAAACAAACGTCGTGGTACGTAGAACGGTGCCTTGGTTCTGCGTATCCAAATGTGTGCCTTGGCCCAAAATGACCGCGAGCCTGCTTCGGGTCTCTGCTGCAGGGTATCTACGGTGAGAGGGCCTCTCTATGGGCGAAGAAGCACGTGACCGCTCCGAATGCTACCATTGACGATTGCTTCAGACAGCGGGATAGCTGAAATTGACCTTGCATTCCTTGACAACACCAACATCGCGGAACACCGTCCACGTGACTTCACCTCCAGTTATAAAATGAACCCCTTCTCAACAGGAGAAGGGGTTCATTGTAACACAACAAAGAACGCCTCCCTTGTTGAGCTTTAGCACTATAGGGTTAGAGTTTAGCTCGGCTACATTAGATCATACCTTAATCCGATAAGACCTGTTCACCCATTGGCGTCTCTCGACATTTTTGGGCAGCAGCTCATCCCCTATAGGAGCCTCACCTAACGAAGAGGTTATCCATACATATGATAACAAACAACAAAGGCTTTGTCAAAGAAAACCAGCGAGCCGCGGCTCGCTGGTTTTGGGAGATGTTGTCTAGCGTTCGATGTCAATCAGGTGAGCGTCAACCCAGTTTTGAGCGGTGTAGGGATGCAGAGCCCAACCGGTCACGTACGGGTATTTGGCTGCGGTTTCCACTGTGTAGAAGATAAAGGCATACGGAACTTCTTCAGCCACAATGGCCTGAACTTCCCGGTAAATATCGATAGACTCCTGCGAATCGCCCGGAACGGTTGGTCCGAGATTCGTCAGTTCATCTACACGAGCGTTGGAGTAGTAGGTGTAGTTGGCACTGCCTTCGGTGTTGAACTGACGGATGCTGGCTCGGTCTGGATCCAGCTGGCCGCCCCAACCCATGATAAACATGTCATAGTCTTCGGTCTGCTGAATGCGGCTGAGGAATGCGCCCCATTCTTCAATGCTGATGTCCACCTGAATACCCATTTCATTTAGGAGATAGCCAAGCACCTCGGCGACTTGGCCGCGAATGGCAGTCTCTTCGTTGGTATGCAGGCGCAGACTCAGCGGGTTGTCAGGACCATATCCAGCTTCAGCCAGCAACTCCATGGCCCGCTCTGGATTGTAGTCATAGCGCTTTGCATCTTCATTGTACCAGGGCAATGAAGGGATGACCTGCGTGTGTCCAGGAATACCCAAGCCGTAGAGCAATTGATCGACAATGGCGTTACGATCAATCAGGTACGAGATAGCCTGACGGACACGGACATCGCTGAGAGCTTCATTGCGAGTGTTGAAGCCCATATACGTGTAGCCAGGCGACGGAGCCACGATGGTGTCGATGCTTGGGTCTTCCTCAAGGCGAGCAAACTCCATCTGCGGCGGTGCAGTGACGATATCAGCTTCGCCAGCTTCAAAGGCCAGTAGTTTCGTAGTTTGCTCCGGAATGGGCCGGAACACGATGGTGTCGATGTTCGGTGTGCCACCCCGGTACTGCTCGAAGGCAGTCATCTCAAAACGGTCGTCACGGATCCAGCGGCTGAACTCATAAGGGCCGGTTCCGATGGGGCTTTGGCGGAACTGCGCACCGCGCTCTTGATACACGTCGGCTGGTACGATGGGCAGGCGTGCCATGTTGTTAATCAAGAAGCCGTTGACGTTGGCCAAATGGAACTCAATGCGGTAGTCATTGATCACTTCGATCTCGGCAATGTCCACATAGAGCGAACGGTTCTGCGCAGCCACTTCGGGATCGAGGATTGTCTCAAAGGTGAATTTCACATCGTCAGCAGTGAACTCCCGGCCGTGATGGAACAAAACACCTTCCCGCAGGTCAAACCAAAGGGTAAGACCATCTTCGGTGTAGCCCCAATCCGTGGCCAGACGGCCTTCCAGGACCATATCGTGATTGAACACAACCAAAGACTCCATCATGGCATTGATCCGTTCAAACGACGGCACGTCTGTCTCAATGATCGGATCCAGACCAGGTGCCTCGCCTCCAACGGCGACGGTGAGTGTTTTGCCGAATACGGCGCCTGCACTCAAGGAACCAATGAGGGCTGCTGCCAAGACAAGGACCATCAATTTCTGCCAACTTCGCATCAAATCTTCCTCTCTGCTGTGGTTTTGCCCCAATGTTAAAACGGGGCATGCTATGGTTAAGTATAGGTAACGGATTCGGGTCTGTCAATCCTTCGCAGGGCGAACATTGCGCAAAACGAGCCATTTGCCTAGGGCAAATGGCCGTTAACGCTTTTTCCGATTGAATTCCTCGGATTTGAGAAGGAATCCATGGATTTTTCTGCCGCTGGGGCCGCTGCAGAGGACCGACGCTCAGCGTGCGGCTCACTACCGTTCAGAGATCAACGTCACATAAGTTCAGCCAGGGTGTCTTCACAGATAGCAACCACCAAATCGACACAGGCTTGAACGTCTCCTTGATCCACCATTTCGCTGACACTATGAACATAGCGGCAGGGGATGGAGATGGTGCCCGATGGAACGCCAGACCGAGTTAGGTGCATGGCCCCAGCGTCTGTGCCACCGCGTTCGAGAACTTCGTATTGATACGGAATGTTTTTTTCTTGAGCTAGACGGGTCATCAGTGCTTTCACTTTGGGGTGGGTAACCAGCGATGAGTCTTTGATCTTGATCGCGGCACCGGCACCGAGGCTCACTTCCATGCGGGGCGCTTCCGGCGAATCACCCGTTAGCGTCACATCAAGGGCTACACCTAAGTCCGGGTTGATATCGTAGGCACTGGTGCGAGCTCCCCGAATGCCCACTTCCTCTTGGGCCGTGAAAACGAAGTAAAGGTCATTGGGGGTATCATTCACTCGTTTCAGCGCCTCAACCAGAACGGCACAGCCGATCCGGTCATCCATACTCTTGGCGATAAGACGCTGCCCCAAGTCAGTGAACTCCCTGTGCATAATCCCGAAATCACCAATGTTCACCTTGGCTTCGGCAGCGGCCTTGTCGTTGGCGCCAATATCTATGAACAGCTTATCCAACGAGATGTCCTTAGCTTCGCCTTTTTCCCGTCCAATGACCCCGATAGTCCCGTTGGCGAAGCGGACGCGATTGCCCAGGAGCGAAAATGGGTTGAGACCACCGACGTTGAGGAACCGCAGAAACCCTTTGTCATCAATGTGCGTAACGACGACGCCGATTTCGTCGGCGTGGCCGGCGAACATGATGCGCTTGCCGCCGCCAGTTCCCTTTTTAACAGCTATGAGATTGCCCAGGGCATCCACCCGCATTTCGTCGGCATGGTCGCCAACCATTGTCTTGATTAGGTCAATGACTTCGGTTTCATAACCCGACGGCCCAAAGGCTTCGACTAACGCCTTGATCGTATCTTTCATAACTTACAATACCTCGCTTTCTGGTAATCGTTGGAGAAAAGCTCGCATGATCTTCAGTGCACCGTCGTAATCCTGCTGGCTCAGCACCGACACCGGAGAGTGGATATAACGGCACGGCAGCGCCAATACGGCCGTAGGTACGCCGGCTCGGGTCAAAGATATGGCTCCAGCATCGGTTCCGCCGGTGGTTGTTCGCCGCAACTGCACTGGAATATTTAGTTCCTCCGCAACCGAGCGCAGGGCGTTCACCAGTTTGGGGTTGGTGATGACACTGCGATCCATGAAGGTCAGGCATGGTCCCGCACCCACTGTGGTAGCGTGCTTATGGTCCGGAGATCCAGGGGTGTCCGAGGCCGTAGTCGCCTCTAAGGCAATGCCTAGATCTGGTTGGATGCTGTACGCCGCCGTGGCCGCACCGCGCAGGCCCACTTCTTCCTGCACGGTGAAGGCACCGTAGATGGGAACACGGTACGACTCCCGGAGCAGGTCCACAAGCAGGGCGCAGCCCGCTCGATCATCAAAGGCTTTGCCCTGCAAGCGCCTTTGCTCCAACTCTGCAAACTTTGTGGTGAAATAGGCATAGTCGCCAAGATTGACCAACTGCTCTGCTTCTTCTTGTTTAGCACAGCCGATGTCAATGTACAGCTCCTGCAGTTCAAAGGGACGTTGGCGTTCTGCTGGTTTTTGCAGGTGAATGGGTTTGGCGCCAATGACGCCCGGGATGCGCTTGGGCCCAACTGCGACGGACTTTGCCACCAAGACCCTGGGGTCGACTCCACCCACCGGTCGGAACTTCAACATGCCGTTTTTCTCAACACCCATGATCATCAGACACACTTCATCCATGTGGGCGGCCAGCATAACTTTCGGGCCGGAAGCTTCGGCGTGTTTGACGGCGATAAGATTTCCCATGGCGTCGGTGCGCACATCATCAACGAACGAGTGTATTTCTTGGCGGAGCAGGTCCCGCACTTCCTTTTCCTGTCCTGGTCCGCCGCAGGCTTCTGTCAATTGTTTTAATAGCATAGTAATCCCTCCACAAATTCCGACTCCAATGATGCTGCGAAAACGGCCAGCAAACGTCCGGTTGCCGCCACGTCAGAATAGGTTAGAGTTTCCACAGGGGTGTGCATGTAGCGCAGGGGAACGGAGAGTAAAATAGTGGGTACGCCGGCCCGAGCTACCTGGATAGCGAAGGTATCGGTGCCACCAGGGTGTGGCGACGGATCCACGGAGAATGGGATATTCCATTCTTTTGCTGCTTTGGAGAATGCGCTGAAGAGCTTTGGGTGGACGTGCGGTCCGATGCCAATGCCCGGTCCGCCACCCACCTTGATGGTATCGGATTCCGACAAGCCTGGCATATCACCGAAGGTGACATCGATGGCAACGGCCAAGTCCGGTACAATTCCGTAGGCACTGGTTATGGCACCCCGCAGACCCACTTCCTCTTGGACAGTGGCCACGGCATAGATGTCGGCCTTGTGGTTCATAGCGGCAAGATGCTGCAGGCACTCCAGGACTGCGGCCACACTGGCTCGGTCATCCATGGCTTTGCCGGCCATGAACTGGCCCTGCAGGTCCAAACAGGAGCGCCGCAGAGTGATCATATCACCGACAGCCAGATGAGCCTCGGCTTCAGCCCTGCATGTGTAACCAAAATCGATGAACATCTCGTCGATAGGTACGGATTTCGCGCGCTCATTCGGCTCTTGAACGTGGGGTGGTTTGGAACCAATCACTCCAGGTACAGCCTTAGTACCATGGGCCATGACTTCTTGGGCCACCAGCACCCGCGGGTCAAAGCCGCCAATGGTGCTGAAGCGTACGAAACCTTCGTCCTCAATCTTGGTAATAATCAGTCCAATCTCATCCATGTGGGCTGCCAGCATAAGTTTGGGGCGGGGCTCAGGACCAGATCCCCGTTTGAACATGATCAAGTTACCCAGCGCATCGCGACGGATCTCGTCCGCCCAAGGACACGCTGCCGTGATGATGTCGGCTACCGAGTCTTCGTAGCCCGAAACACCGGACCCTTCGGACATGGTGCGCAGAACGTTGCGAATGTCCAAGCTGATTCCCTCCTGTTTGCACAATTTCGTTGGCTAATTCTCGCTACCCGAAGGAAAATCCTTTTTTCTAGCGAAGTATTTTAGGTGTCCACTGCAAAATTCTAGTGGAAGGGCAGTATGTGAGCGCTTGGCTACGCAAATCCCAGTGAACGGGATATCGTGGTTCCTGGTCAACGCTGCCATGCCGCTTTTGAGGTGGACGCCTAGGAAAATGAGGTGACCTGATTGTATAAAGAACCACTCTGGTATATTCGTTGTGTTGTCTTGGTATTTGGTATTATGCTGTTGGCCCTTGGCATTACCTTCACCATCCAAGGCGGATTAGGTGTGAATCCGTGGACGGTGTTTCACGTGGGTATCAGCAGTCTCACCGGGCTTACCGTGGGTCGCGTGACGCAGCTGGTTGGACTGGTTCTGCTGGCCATCGGAGCCGTCATGCTCCGGCAGCTGCCGGGCGTGGGCACGGTTGTCAACATGTATCTGGTGGGATGGTTCGTTGATGTCTTCATGGGTCTTCCTTGGCCGGAACTGAACCATTGGAGCTATCAGCTTTTTTATGTGGCTCTGGGCATCAGTCTGATCGGTATTGGTACGGGGAC
>PWMW01000071.1 GCA_003559095.1 Clostridiales bacterium
CTCCGCTCCCTGCTAATGCCTCTGCCCGGACGTTGGCGTGTTCAGCAGTTGGAGATTTGGCGCGCTGGTGCCGTGGTGGAGGTGAACGTATGAAAATCTTGGTCCAGAAATACGGTGGTACATCGGTGGCCAACCAAAGCCGCATGCAGGAGGTGGCACGGCGTATTGTGCGCTGTCAGGAACAGGGACATGCCATGGTTGTTGTGGTGTCGGCGATGAACCACACTACAGAAGACCTCATTGCAGCAGCCCGGCGAATTAACCCGAATCCATCTCCCCGCGCTATGGATATGCTGTTGGCTACGGGGGAGCAGATGTCCGTTTCTTTGTTGGCTATGGCGATAGAAGGCTTGGGACATAATGTGGTGTCGTTGACAGGAGGCATGTCGGGTATTTACACAGATCAACGACACAAAAAGGCGCGGATTGCCCGTGTGGACTCCCAGCGAATCATGGCCGAGTTGGGCAAGGGGAACATTGTACTGGTGGCAGGATTTCAGGGCGTGACACCGGAGGGCGAGATTACAACGTTGGGCCGAGGGGGATCCGACACCACGGCGGTGGCACTGGCTGCTGCGGTGGTAGCAGAACGCTGCGAGATCTGCACCGACGTGGATGGAGTCTATACTGCGGATCCGAATCTGATCGCCACAGCTCGACGTCTGCCGGAGATCACCTATGATGAGATGTTGGAGTTGTCGAGACTTGGTGCTGGAGTATTGAGTACTCGATCTGTGGAGTTGGCGAAAGAGTACGGCATTCCCTTGGTTGTACGTTCGGCGTTTAGTGACGATGGTGGAACACAGGTAGTGGAGGTGAGTGTTGTGGAACAGGTGCTTGTGCGCGGCGTGACGCTGGATTCGGACATATCGCGGATCTCCGTGGCTGGAGTTCCGGATCGGCCCGGGATTGCATTTGGGCTGTTCAGCAAGTTAGCCAGCGAGGGAATTTCAGTGGATATGATTATCCAAAACCTCAATCGGGCTCAAGTTAACGATATTTCATTCACCGTGGCTAAAGAAGATGCTCCCGCTGCGGTCCAGGCCTGTTGGGCGTTCTTGGAGTCCATCGGTGGCCACGGTTTGGTTCTACAGAAGGACAATGCGGCCAAGATATCCATTGTGGGGACTGGTATCACGGGCAGTACCGAAGTGGCTTCAACGTTGTTCGGCACGTTGTTCGAAAGCGGCATTAATATCGAAATGATCAGTACGTCGGAAATCAAGATTTCTTGCATTATTGATGCCAGTGAGGGTGAAGAGGCGCTGCGCAGACTTCACCGTGCTTTTTCCCTCGATGAGCTGGAGTTGCGTTGACGTGCTGGCGGCACATGCGAAGCAGTTCTTCTTACGGAAGGACTGCTTCTTTGTTTGCGGCAGGGATGTGCTGCTCACCGGTGAATTTAACTGTAAGGATTCGGAAGGAGTGGGTATGTTTTGAGGCGTTTTTGGGTTTTGTTGTGTTTCTTGTTGATAGGCGGCTGGGCTGCTGCGGCTGAGTCCGAGTCACCGGTCCATATTGCCTATCCCGACGAGGATGGGCAGCGCATTGAAGCGGACTCTACGTTTGTTTTTGGAGCGGCTCCACCTGGTGCCGCTGTATTCGTCAACGGCATCCAGGCCAAAACTCATGATGGGCTCGGTGCCTATCTAGCTGTGATTCCGATGAACGTGGGCGAGAATCAAATTACCGTGACCGCCCATTGGGATGGTCAGGTGGCCGAGGCCACCCGCACCGTTTATTTCCCGGGCGTGTGGACTACCACAGACGGCAGCGACGGGCCTCGAGTCGAAGTGGAATACATGCGACCGCAGGGTGACACGGCTTGGATGGTCGGTGATGAAGTGCGTGTATTCCTGAAGGGAACGGCCGGCGCTGATGTTTCGTTTTCCATTACCGGAGTGCAAGATCACATTCCCATGCTTGAACTGACGGAATACCCTTCGTACTTCTGGGGGCAAGGTCGCTTTGGGGAAGGTACGGATGCAACCGAACTTCTGGCCGTAGAGGGAATCTACGTGGGCAGCTACGCAATCCAGCCTGGGGATGTGGCGGCCAACGAACGGGTTGTTTTCCATTTTTCCCAGGATGGTGAGGCTTTCGATGTTCCGGCCATGGGCCGACTGAGTATTCTAGATGGGGCACAGCCGCGGGTTGTTGAGGTTACAGCGGAACAAGCACCCCTATATGCATCCACTGGCAGTGAGTTTCACGGGCGCGTTTGGACCTGGCTTGGTCCAGGCTATCCGGTGGCACCAGTGACGTGGCAGCCAAGGGGCGTGCGCATGCAGTGGCTCGGCCAGGAAGGCGATTACTACCGTGTCCGCCTCAGCCAGGGTGCTGAACTGTGGGCTCGGCGATCGGATCTACGTCTTCTTCCCAGTGGCTCGCCGCTGCCGCAGGCACAGTTCTCTACAGTGAGGACGCGGGATGGGGAACGCTCCAGTTCGGTGCGCTTCCATCTTAATCAGAGAGTTCCCGTGGAGGTTCAGTACAGTGCCGAACCGCATCAGATCCAGCTTTTGCTTCACAGTGTGCAGTGGCACCAAGATTCTATTTTCGAAGACTACAAAACCGCATGGCTGCAAGGGATTCGCGTGCGGCAGGTAACCCAAGATCAGGCAGCTGTTACCATTTCTCTGGCGGGAAACCGCTTGGATGGCTATAGCTTGGAGTATGATGGTACGGACCTAGTTATTGCGCTCCGGAAGCCGCCCGTGGTCACTGCCGAGGAGCCTTTGGCGGGACGCACTGTTGTGGTGGATCCAGGGCACGGCGGACCCCGGGACCGAGGAGGCACGGGACCCACAGGGATTCACGAAAAAGACGTGGTTTTGCCCATTGCCTTGCAGCTGGCTGCTAGGTTGGAAGATGCAGGAGCCGACGTTTTGTTGACGCGGCAGCAGGATACGGCCGTGAGCCTCAGTGACCGTAGACAGTTGGCCGAAGACGTTCAGGCGGATCTCCTTGTTAGTATCCATGCCAATGCCTTTCCTGATGGCATTGATTCCACGATCCATCATGGACACAGCACCATTTATACCCATCCGTTCCATCGGCCTGCGGCGGTGGCGCTGCAGGATGCCATGCTTCGTCACGTGGGCTTTGCCAACTATGGTATCCAAATGCGGGGCAACCTGGGCGTTCTGCGAAGCGCGGCCGTGCCTTCGGTCTTGGTGGAGATGGGCTTTATGATGCATCCCGAGGAACTGGCTTTTATGCTCAGCGATGATGATCAGGCAGCGCTGGCGGAGGCACTATTCCACGGCATTGCGGACTATTTCCGTGCTTTGGCGCCGTAGTTCTGGGCATCATCCGCTAGTGCGCTGAGCCGTGCCAAACAGGCCGGCTTCCGCAGTGTTGCCACAGTTCAGCTTGTGTTATACTCTAGAAAAGTACGGTATGGAACTACGTATGGGTCAGCCATGGGAGGGGACAGAATGGTCGTCTATCACGTACGGCAGTGGTTTCGTCGGCGTAGGTTTCTTGCCGCGGCGGTGTATTATGCCGTGGCCTCAAAATACGAGGTGTTCTCTGAGCCAAGGCGCCCCTTTTGGCAGCGTTGGATGGAGAGTCGACGGCCGTCCCTGGATAGCCTGCGCCAGGATCTGCGCCGCATAGCCTCGGATCGGCGCGTTAGCCACGTGGTTCTGGAGCTGCAGGCCATGGCCCCGCAGTGGCCCCGCCTGGCTGTGCTGCGCGACGAGATCGCGAATTTGCAGAGGGAGGGCAAACATGTCAGTGTCTGGGCGAAACACTATGATCTAGCATCGCTGTATGCTGTAGGCACGGCTGATGCCCTATATCTGCAGCCCGGTGGACACGTTGCAGCCTTAGGCCGCCAGCGAACGTATTTGTTTTTTAAGGAGGCGCTGGCCTCCCTAGGCCTGCAGTTCCACGCAGTGACCACCAGTGGCTTCAAGACCGCGGCAGATATGCTCACTCGCTCGTCCATGTCCGATGAACTGCGGCAGATGGCCCAATGGATCATGGACAGTGAATTCTCTGGAGTTCTCGCGGAGATCGCAGCAGGTCGCTCCGTCCCCACTGCCACAGTGGAGCAGTGGTGTGAGGACTCCCCGTTCACCGACGAGCAGGCTTTGGCCGCAGGTATCATCACGGGTATTGTAGGCCAAGATGATCTGGGTGCAACCATTGCACCCGAGCGGCCGCTCCAGATGAGCGACTGGTCCCAGGCTGGGCGCCGCCTCGTCTTGGGGCCGCGGCGCCAGCGGCGCCGACCGTGTGCCGCCGTGATCTGTGTCCGCGGGGACATTGTTGATGGCCCCAGCCAAGAACCACCGGTGCGACCGCCATTTGCTATTCCCATGCTAACCCGGCAGCGCGCCGGGGATCAGACAGTGGTTCAGCAAATTCGGCGTGCGCAACGCAGCCCCAGAGTGAAGTCTGTTCTCGTCTGTATCGCTTCTGGAGGTGGTTCGGCTACCGCATCGGAGGCTATGCACAATGCTTTGGCTAAGTTGGCTGCCGACAAACCTGTTGTGGTCTATATGGACACGGTGGCTGCTTCCGGCGGGTACTACATTGCCGTTCCTGCCCAGCGCATCGTGGCCCATCCGGCCACGCTGACCGGTTCCATCGGGGTACTGACAGGTCGCTTTGCCTACCAAGAATTTCTTGACCAACGTCGGATTGGCTGTGAGACGCTGCGCTTAGGCAGCAGCGCCCAGTGGAGCATTGGTGACCTGAAACCGGCCGAAGAGTCGGCCCTGCGGAACAACATGGAGCGTATCTATGATGTATTCGTCCAGCGGGTCGCCGCCGGGCGCAACCTGTCTGCAGAACAAGTACATGCCGTGGGCGAAGGGCGGGTTTGGACTGGGCGGCAGGCCTTGGAACACGGTTTGGTTGATCAATTGGGCACACTCAATGATGCGCTGCGGATGGTGCTGGAACTGGGCGATCTGCCGGCGGATGCTGTTCTGCTTCCGGTGATCGCGCATCCTAGTATGCGAGCACCACAGAACCCAGGGCAGGCTTGGGAAAGCTATCTGGCAAGCAGTTGGACGCAGTTGAGCCAAGGAAGGGCCTGGCTGCTTTCGCCACTGCAGGATCTGCACGATGAGTAGATTGGTGATTTTGGTTCCGTTTTTTTAAGGCAGTGCTAGGGTGGTGAGTGATGTGAGGAAATTTCGCGGTGTGTGTGTGTGGCTGGCTTTGGTGTCGGCGATGATTGTTGTGGCCGCTGGCGTGGTCCTTTATCAGCAGTGGTTTCCTGGTTCTGGGGATACTTCCGGCTATCGGCGTGAGACCATGGCTGTTGCAAAGGGCTCTATAGTCCAGTGGGTGGACGCTTCGGGCCAAGTGGAAGCAGCTCGTCAGGTGATGCTGAGTTTCGCCAGCGGTGGTCAAGTGGAAGCGCTGCATGTGCGGCGGGGCGATGCTGTGACCGAAGGGCAGATCTTAGCTGAACTGGAAAACACCCAACAGCGGTTGGCTCTGATGCGAGCTGAGACCGCGTTGGAGACAGCGCGTATCGAAGGTATTCGCTCGGTGATCCGCGAGCGCGAATATGACCTGCAGTTGGCTCAGCTGAACTTGGAGCGAACCCGCGTCAGGGCACCATTCTCAGGAATAGCTGCTGACCTGCGTGTAGACGAAGGTGAAATGGTAAGTGTCGGGGCCGCTTTCATGCAGCTTATGGATGACTCTATGTTCTTTGCCCGCGTGCTCGTGGACGAACTGGACGTGGCGAAGATTGCTCCCGGACAGCGCGTAAGCGTCAGGGTCAACGCGGTGCAGCCGCCGCATTTGCCGGGCACCGTGGTGGAATTGGATCGTGTGGCCCACACGGCCGGGAGCGTGGTGGCGGTTCCGGTCCTCATTGCCCTGGAAGTGGAAACTCCCGCAGCACTGCGCCCTGGTTACAGCGCTTCAGCCAGAATTGAAGTGGATCGCATGGAGGATGTCTATGTGGTGCCTCTAGAAGCAGTGGTACGGACCGGTGATACGGCCTTAGCTTCTGTGGTTCGCGATGGCGAAGAGCGCATTGTGGAGTTGAGTCTGGGCATATCGGATGGGCGAAATGTAGCTGTACTGGAGGGCCTTGTAGACGGCGATGAAATTACGCCCTTCAACTACCAGTTGTTCCAAGCCGTAGTTGGCAGCGGCCGTACGGGTTGGGACCCCGGCCTTCCAGTAGGCTTTCCTGGGACAGGGCGGTGACTCCATGATTGAAGCCCTTGACATTCAACGAGTGTACCGCATGGGTGATGAGTTTGTCCAGGCGCTGCGCGGCGTAAGTTTCCGTGTTGAGGCCGGCGAGTTTCTGTCCATCATGGGGCCCTCCGGTTCGGGGAAATCCACGCTGCTGCAGATATTAGGGTGCCTCGACCGCCCCACTAGCGGACAGCTGCTTTTGGATGGACTGGATGTGGGCCAGGCTACGGATAACCAGTTGGCGGCCATCCGCAATCGCAAGATTGGGTTTGTCTTTCAGAAGTTCAACCTGCTGGCTAAGGCTACAGCCTTGGAAAATGTCGCCCTGCCGCTGATTTACGCTGGTCTGGGGCCCAAGGCCCGCCGTCTGCGGGCTGCTGAGGCTCTAGAACGGGTGGGGTTAGGGGACCGGCGTCGTCATCGACCGAACGAAATGTCCGGCGGTCAGCGGCAGCGAGTGGCCATTGCCCGGGCTTTGGTGACGAATCCTTCATTTATCTTGGCAGATGAGCCCACGGGCAATCTGGATACCGCCACTGGACAGCAGATCATGGAGCTCTTTGCCCAGCTGCACGCAGAAGGAAATACCTTGGTGCTGGTGACCCATGAACCGGACATTGCCGTTCAGACCCAGAGAGTCTTGTCCATTCGTGACGGTCTAATCCATCGCGATGGTTCGCCGGCAGAGGTGCTTTCTGCTTGAACCGTGGGCCTACTGTACTGGCTATCTCATACGCAGTTGATTGCTTGGCCGGGGGAGGTGTCATTATGAAGCTGCTTGAGATGATTCGTTCGGCATTTTGGAGTTTGCGCACCAACAAACTTCGTTCTTTCCTATCCATGCTGGGCATCATTATCGGGGTTGGCGCCGTTGTGGCGGTGGTGTCCATCGGCATGGGTGCTCGTTCGCAAGTGCTGCGCAGTGTGTCTGCTCTCGGATCCAATCTGATGATTATCAATCCAACGTCAGTTACGGCTCAGGCGGGAACACTCAGTATGGATCCAGCTGACTTGTTCACACTGGAGCTGGCTGAGCAGTTGGAGGAGCGTTCGCCGGCCATCATGCAGGTGGCTCCTCAGGTACAGAATACGCTTCTTCTTATCCATGGAAGCACCAATCTGCGCGTCCGCACACAGGCAGTGACGTCTGCCTATCAATCTGTGGCCAACTATCCGGTGCGGTATGGGCGCTTCATCCATGACCTTGATGTGGAGCACGGTGCTCAGGTTGTGGCCCTTGGGTCACGGGTTGCGGAAGTGCTGTTCCCCGCAGAAAACCCGGTGGGGCGTGACATCCAGGTGGCTGTTGGTGAACGACGCTACGATTTTCGTGTCATCGGGGTTATGGAACCTAAAGGCCAGCTGATGGTCGGCAACTATGATACACAGGTGTATGTTCCCATTTCTACAGGGATGAACCGCTTGTTCCGAGTTGAGCGGGTGACAAGCTTGTTGGCCCAGGCGGTATCTGCTGATCTGGCGCCCATTGCTGTGCAGCAGGCGGAGTTCTTTTTGTACTCTCGTCTTGGCTCTACGGAGGGGTTCCGAATTACCAGTCAAGATGAGATGCTGGCCACCATCGGCCAAGTAGCCCAAACGCTGCAGCTGATGTTGGCGGCGATTGCCGGCATTTCTTTGATGGTTGGCGGCATCGGCGTGATGAACATTATGTTGGTGTCTGTCACGGAACGCACGCAGGAGATTGGGACACGCAAAGCTCTTGGTGCTAAGCAGCGGGATGTTCTAACGCAGTTTTTGGCAGAATCCATCTTTCTCAGTCTGGCTGGAGGAAGCATAGGACTCTTGGCTGGGGCTGGATTGGCAAGGGCGGCCAGTACCCTTGGAGGCTGGCCTGTGGAGGTATCCACAGCCTCGTTGGTGGTGGCCTTTACCTTTTCGGCTGCGGTGGGCCTAACGGCTGGCGTGTATCCTGCTGTGAAAGCAGCTCGCATGGATCCAGTGGCGGCGCTGAGTGTTGAATAGTGCTGCGCATACTACGATTTGAGTGTTGGGGGTGCAGCCATGGCAGAGGTGAGCGGCACGGCCCCTTTGTGGGATGCCTTGGTGGCATACAAAGAGGCGGGAATCTTACCATTCCACACACCAGGGCACAAACTGCGCCCCGGTATCTTCAACCGGCTCGAGAACCACTTAGGAGCCGGTTTGTTCGCCATGGACCCCTCCGATGAGATCATAAGTGCTGCGCACGATCACCAGTTTGAACGGGTGTTGGAAGAGGCGCAGTGCTTGGCAGCGGCGGCCCATGGCGCAGCGGGGACGCTCTTCTTGACCAACGGTACCACCGGCGGGCTACATGCAGCGCTGCTGCCGCTGTCCGGGAACGTTTTGGTGCCAAGGTTTTCCCATCAATCTGTCTACAGCGCCCTGGCGCTCAGTGATGCCCGACCGGTGTATCTGCCAGCAGAAATGGATGCCCGTTGGCATTGGCCGCTGCAGCCAAGCCTTGAGCAGTGGCAGCGCTTTCTGGACCAGTATGCTCCCAGGGCCGTCGTTGTCACCTACCCAACGTATTACGGAATGACCCCGGATCTGCCGGCGTTGGTGGCCCTTGGCAGGCAG
>PWMW01000216.1 GCA_003559095.1 Clostridiales bacterium
ACTTCGATAACATCATCTTTCGCCATGGCCCACCGAACCCTCCTCTCTTCCGTGATACCTCGCAACGGCGTTCCGTACGTCATCATCGGTGACGTTGTCGTTTTGTCCTAGTGCCTGACTCACTGCAGAATCCTTCTGGGCATGAATCACCAGATGCTTTTGGTTTTTCCGCTTCGGCCGCTGCACAGAACGTGCCCGTCCGTCGGCCACCAAAACATCCCGACCGTCCAAAATCTGCAGCACACAGTACACGGTGCCTTGGTCCCGGCCCTGCCGAGAGGTGACCATCTGGCCTGGTTGCATAAGTGCCATGGAACTCCCTCCTAGAGCCGGGTAAGAATTTCGGGTCCGTTTTCTGTAACGGCGATGGTGTGTTCAAAATGAGCGGAGAGACTGCGATCTTTGGTCTTTACGGTCCAATGATCCGGAAGAACTTCCACGTGGTAGGCGCCGGCATTGACCATGGGCTCCAAGGCCAATGTCATTCCCGGCT
This sequence comes from Clostridiales bacterium, assembly GCA_003559095.1. Taxonomy (GTDB): domain Bacteria; phylum Bacillota; class Limnochordia; order Darwinibacteriales; family B1SED10-159; genus SLOZ01. Next base: position 494 of record PWMW01000216.1, read on the forward strand.
TCAGCCGCACACCCCGTCCGGGAGGCCCGAAGTTCGGTATCTGCAGATCTTCGTGCATAACTCGGCCAATTCCATGGCCCACAAAATCCCGGACCACGGAAAATCCAGCTTCTTCCACAAACGTCTGAATGGCATGGGAGATGTCACCCAGGCGGTTGCCCACTACGGCAGCTTCAATGCCTTGGTAGAGGGCCCCTTCGGTCACCTGCAGCAGCCGTTGGGCATCGTCGTCGATGGCACCGACGGCATACGTCCAGGCAGAGTCACCACAAAATCCATCAACGAAGGCTCCTATGTCGACTCCGATAATGGAACCTTCGTCCAGCTTTTTGTCGAAGTCCGGAATCCCGTGCACCACCACTTCATCGACACTGGCACAGATGGTGGCCGGATAGCCGTGATACCCCTTGAAGGCCGGGATGGCTCCCTGCCCCACAAGAAAGTCTTCCACCATCTGGTTCAGTTCACCAGTGGATACACCGGGTCGAACATTGTCGCGTACTAGTTGGTGCGCCTGGGCCACAATCATACCGGCTCGCCGCATCAGCTTTAGTTCTTCGTCGGATTTCAGTACAATCATGTTTGATCACCTGTGTCGGCAGCAAGGCCCGTGGTCTCCAGCACATGCTGCACGTCCTTGAATACTTCCTCAATGGATCGTTCACCGTCAAAACTGTACAGCCGACCGTCCAAAGCGTAGTAGTGAACCACGGGATGGGACGACGCCATATGCACCCGTAAACGCTGCCGGGCAGTCTTTTCGTTGTCATCAGCCCGCTGGTACAGTTCACCACCACAGCGTTCGCAGACACCTTTACCCCGAACGCGATAATACTTCAGGTGAAAGGCAGCCCCGCATTGGCGGCAGATACGCCGCTGGGTAATGCGGCTGATGGCTTCCGATGGACGAATTCGAATATCGATGGCCATGTCCACAGCGGATCCGATTTCAGCTAAAGAAGCATCCAAATCCAACGCCTGCTGCACAGTACGCGGATATCCGTCCAAGACCCATCCCAGCTTACAATCGTCCTCTAAGAGACGCTCACGCACCATGGCGATGGCCAGAGCATCGGGAATCAAATTCCCTTGGGAAATGTAACGGTTGGCTTCTTCTCCTAGTTCGCTGCCGGATGCAATGGCAGCCCGGATAATGCCGCCTGTGGAAATGTGAGGTGTGTGATACTGGGCAGCCAATTGTCTGCCCTGCGTACCTTTACCCGCACCAGGCAGGCCAAGAAGTACCAATCGCATTCCCATTGCCCCCTTATTTCATAAATCCTTCATAGTGACGCATCATCAGGTGCGCTTCGATTTGCTTCATGGTATCCAAGGCTACACCCACCACAATCAGCAGACCGGTACCGCCAAAGTAGAGGAAGGTCTCTGGAATACGGGTAACGATGGCCACGATATATGGCATAACTGCGATAAACGCCAAAAAGCAGGCGCCGGGGAGTGTGATCCGTGTTAGAACACGATCAAGATACTCCGTGGTGGGACGCCCCGGCCGCAGGCCAGGAATGAAACCACCATTCTTCTTCATGTTATTGGCTACTTCCGAAGGATTGAACGTAACCGCCGTATAGAAGTAGGTGAAGAAGATGACCAGCAGCGCATATAACAGATTATAGCCGAAAGTTCCATATCCGATCAGGCGATTCACTGCGCCCACCGCTGGAACAAACTGTGCCAGGGTCAGCGGGAACGTTAGAACGGACGATGCAAAAATCACAGGAATAACACCAGCTTGGTTCACTCGCAGCGGAATATGCGTCGTTTGACCGCCATACATCCGTCTTCCCACAACACGCTTGGCGTACTGCACAGGAATGCGACGCTGCCCCTGCTGTACCATGACAATACCTGCGATTACAGCCACACCCAAAAGCCCGAAAGCGATCAGACTGAAGATATTCAGACCGCCTTCACCAACGGCTCGAAAGGCGTTGATGGTGCCCATGGGCATCCGCGCAACGATACCAACAAAAATCAACAGCGAAATCCCATTACCGATGCCGTTCTCGGAGATCTTTTCACCCAACCACATAAGGAAGCTGGTTCCAGCAGTCAAGGTGACCAAGATCAACAGCAGATTAAACACATTGGGATTGGTGATGACGCCCCAGTTGCGGGCCATCATCGTAATTCCGAAGGCTTGGACCAAACCAAGAAGAACCGTACCATAGCGGACGTACTGTTGAATTTTTTTCCGGCCCTCAGGGCCTTCTTTCTGCAGCTGTTCCAGAGCGGGAACCACTACTGTGAGCAGCTGAATAATGATCGACGCGGTAATGTATGGGTTCACACCCATGGCAAACACGGTAAAGCGGCCTAAGGCTCCACCGGTGAAGAGATCTAGAAAACCAAAGATGTTACCGCCGTCGACACCCAGCTGTTGAGCCAGGGCCGAAGCATCGACTCCCGGTACCGGCACGTACGAGCCAATGCGATACACGGCCAGCAGTGCGGCTGTAAATATGATCTTTCTACGCAATTCAGGAATGCGCATGGCATTCTTCAATGCATCCAGCAATTAGATCACCTCTACCTTACCGCCAGCCTCTTCAATCTTGGCTGCCGCCGATTTTGTAAAACCGTGGGCCTGAACTGTAAGAGCATGCTCAATGCTGCCGTTGCCGAGAACTTTGACGTTCAGGCTAGCTTTTTTGATCAAGCCAGCTTCCTGCATCCGTTCCGGTGTCACCACTGTGCCTGCTTCGAACCGATTCAGGTCGGCCAGTTTGACCTCGGCAAATTCCTTCTGGAAAATGTTCGTAAAACCACGCTTTGGCAGACGACGCTGAAGTGGGGTTTGACCGCCTTCAAAACCGGCGCCTTTACCGCCACCGGAGCGTTGGCCTTGACCTTTATGGCCCCGACCGGATGTCTTACCCAACCCGGAACCCATGCCACGGCCTTTGCGTTTGCGGGCTGCGTTGCTGCCTGGTGCGGGACTTAACTCGTGAATCCGCATTACTTACACCCCCTTGCCCTAGTTGACTTCTTCAACTTCCACGAGATGGCGGACTTTGAACAGCATCCCCCGAATGGCTGGGGTGTCGTTATGGACCGCCACAGCGTTTAGCTTCTGCAAGCCCAGAGCCTTGATGGTATCTTTCTGGTCTTTGGCATAGCCAATGCTGCTTTTCTTGTACGTAACTTTCAATTTCGCCATTGTCGTTCGCCCCCTAACCCAGAATTTCTCCAGGAGTTTTACCCCGAAGACGGGCTACGTCTTCCACTGTGCGAAGACTTTCAATGCCCTTTAATGTGGCACGTACTACATTAATGGGATTAGAAGAACCGAGAGATTTGGTTAGAATATCCCGAACACCGGCACATTCCAACACGGCACGCACAGGTCCACCGGCGATAACACCGGTACCTTCGCTGGCGGGCTTCAGCAGAACGCTGGCACCTGCATAGCGCTCAGTTACCGCATGAGGTATGGTAGTACCCACGATGGGCACGCGAATCATATTGATCTTAGCTTCTTCCACAGCTTTGCGGATAGCTTCAGCCACTTCTTTGGCTTTGCCCAAACCCATACCGACTTGACCCTTACCGTCGCCAACCACTACGAGAGCGCTGAATGAACGGGTACGGCCACCCTTAACGGTTTTCGACACAGGGTTGATACTGACGAGTCTTTCTTCCAATTCCATACCAGTTTTTTCTGGTCGCTTGTCTTGTCGTCTTTCTGGTCGTTTTGCCAAACCTCTTTCCCTCCTTTACAGATTAAAATTCCAGTCCGGCTTCGCGAGCAGCATCTGCCAACGCAGCGATCCGCCCGTGATAGATGTAACCTCCACGATCGAAGGTAACCTTGGCAATGCCTTGAGCCTTGGCCCGTTCGGCTACCAAGCGGCCCACAGCTTTCGCTGCTTCCTGGTCCTTCGTGCTGTCCAGCTTGCCCTTGATGTCGGGCTCGACAGTGGAAGCAGCTGCCAAGGTGTGGCCTTTGGTATCATCGATAATCTGAGCATGGATGTTACCTACACTGCGGTACACACTGAGACGCGGACGTTCGGCGGTACCGAATACTTTTTTGCGAATCCTTTTTTGACGGCGCTGGCGAGCCAGCCGTCGGTTAAACTTGGCCATCTATCTCACCACCCTTAGTTACTACTTACCTGCCTTACCTGCCTTACCAGCTTTGCGACGAACTCGTTCGCCTTGGTAGCGTACGCCTTTACCCAGATACGGCTCCGGTGGACGCAGGTCGCGAATATTGGCTGCGGTTTGGCCCACAAGCTCTTTGTTAATCCCTCTGATGAAAATCTGTGTCGGCCTTGGCACTTCGATTTCGATCCCGTCAGCTGGTACAACTTCCACTGGATGGGAGAAGCCCAAGGACAATACAAGTTTGTTCCCCTGCATCTGTGCACGGTAACCTACCCCAGTAATCTCCAAATTCTTCTGGTAACCCTGGGTCACACCCTGGACCATGTTGGCGATCAATGTGCGGGTAAGGCCATGCAGGGAACGATGCTGCTTCTGGTCGCTGGGGCGGGTGACCACCACAGTACTGTCGACCACTTCGATTTGCATATCCGGATGGAGTTCCCGGCTCAGTTGGCCTTTCGGTCCCTTGACTGCTACGGTGGAGCCGTCAACCTTAACCTCTACGCCACTGGGGATTTCCACTGGAAGTCTTCCAATTCTAGACATTCATTTCCCCTCCTTACCATACGTAGCAGATTACTTCGCCGCCTACACCTTCACTGCGGGCTTGTTTGTCAGTCATGACACCGCCGGATGTGGACAGGATCGCAATCCCAAGTCCACCCAGAACCCGGGGAACTTCTTCCTTATTGGCATATACGCGCAGACCAGGTTTACTGATGCGCTTAATGCCCGTAATTACCCGCTCTTTTCCTGCACCATACTTCAAGAAGATGCGCAGATTGCCCTGCTTATCATCTTCGATAAATTTAAACTCACGAATGAATCCTTCTTCTTTGAGAATGCGGGCCAACTCCACTTTAAACTTAGAACCGGGAACATCCACGGTTTCGTGCTTCACAGAACTGGCATTCCGGATTCGAGTAAGCATATCCGCAATAGGATCAGTCATTACCATTCGGGTAACCTCCTTTCAACCTCAGGCTTACAGCCCATTACCAACTGGCTTTTGTCACTCCAGGAATTTCACCTTCATGGGCTAATTTCCGGAAGCAGACCCGGCACATCTCAAAGCGGCGCATATAACCCCGGGGACGGCCGCAAACTTTGCAGCGATTGACCCGACGGGAACTGAACTTAGCTGGACGCGATGCTTTGATGATCATAGACGTCTTGGCCACGGTATCTCTCCTTTCAGCCTCTAAATGGCATACCCATGAGCTTCAACAGTTCAAAGGCTTCTTCATCGGTCTCGGCTGTAGTTGCCATAACTACTTCCAAGCCGCGAATTTTATCGATCTTGTCATACGAAATTTCCGGGAAAATCAACTGCTCCCGCAGTCCGAGGCTGTAGTTACCCCGACCGTCAAAGGACTTCGAAGAAACACCCTGAAAGTCACGGATTCGCGGCAGCGCGATGCTGATCAGACGATCCAGGAACTCATACATGCGCTCTCCACGCAGCGTCACTTTGACACCTACTGGCATACCTTCGCGAACTTTAAAGGCAGCGATGTATTTCTTAGCTTTGGTAATGACAGGCTTTTGACCGGTGATGGTCATAATATCCTGCACACATGCATCCAAAACCTTTGGGTCCTGGGTAGCTTCACCCACACCCACGTTAATGACAACTTTATCTATCTTAGGAACCTGCATCACATTGGCGTAGTTGAACCGCTCTTTGAGGGCAGGCACCACTTCGCTCTTGTACATATCCTTGAGCCGTGCCATGTTGTTCTCCCCCCTTCTTCTTTAGCTGGGCCTAATCAATGGCCTTATTGCAGCGCTTGCATACCCGAACAACGTCGCCATCCGCGCTGCGATCCCGACCAAGACGGCTGGGCTTTCTGCAGCTAGGGCACACCAAGCCGACATTACTAGCATCGATGGGACCAGCGGACTCTACCACTCCGCCCTGAGGGTTGGTTTGGGTAGGACGAGTGTGTTTCTTTTGGATATTAATACCGTCGACGATAACCCGGGCTTTCTTCGGCATAACTTCGAGAATCTTACCCCGCTTGCCGCGGTCGTCGCCGCTTAGGACTTCTACCAGGTCACCGGCCTTCACATGGACTTTTGCCATGGCTCATCCTCCTTTCTTCTACAGCACCTCAGGAGCCAGAGACACAATCTTCATATAGTCTTTTTCCCGCAGTTCTCTGGCCACTGGACCAAAGATACGAGTTCCCCGTGGGTTTTTCTGATCATTGATAATCACTGCAGCGTTTTCATCAAAACGAATATACGACCCATCCGGACGGTGGGTAGGCTTAACGGTCCGTACAACGACGGCCCTGACCACTTCACCCTTCTTCACCGTTCCGCCAGGAGATGATTGCTTCACGGAAGCTATGATCACATCACCGACCCGGGCGTACCGTCTTTTAGACCCACCGAGGACCCGAATGCACAGCAGCTCTTTTGCCCCGGTGTTGTCGGCCACTTTCAGCCGGCTTTCTTGTTGGATCATGTAAGCTCCTCCTTCCTGCTTGTATTCCAGGTGCCTATTTGGCTTTTTCGAGAATATCTGTTACGATCCAGTGCTTATCTTTGCTGATGGGTCGGCTCTCCATAACGCGGACGCGGTCACCGGCATGACACTGGTTCTGCTCGTCGTGAGCTTTGAACTTATTGGTTAACCGCATCGTGCGGCCATATAGTGGATGCCGTATTCTCCGTTCAACTGCAACCACAACTGTCTTATCCATCTTGTCGCTAATCACGACACCTGTTCGTGTTCGGCGCAATCCTCTTTCGGACATGTGCGCTCCTCCCTTCTATCCTTTAAGGGTTAGGCCCGCTTGATATTAAGATCCCGTTCGCGGATGATGGTTTTGACCCGGGCTATGTCTTTGCGCACATCCCGGACCCGCATCGGGTTATCCAACTGACCGGTGGCCAACTGGAAACGGAGGTTAAATAGCTCCTCCTTCAGATCATCAAGCTTGCGTTCCAATTCTTCAGCGGTTAATTCCCGTACGTCTTTAGCCTTCATGTGCATCACCACCTGCCGCATAGCGAGAAATGAACTTACATTTCACTGGCAACTTCGATGCGGCCAATGTCATGGCTTCCCGTGCCAGTTCTTCCGGAACCCCTGCAACCTCAAACATAATGCGGCCAGGCTTGACCACTGCTACCCATGATTCGGGCGCACCTTTACCGGAACCCATGCGGGTTTCAGCAGGCTTTTTGGTCACAGGTTTGTCAGGGAAGATTCGTATCCACACTTTACCGCCCCTCTTAATGTGGCGGGTCATGGCGACACGAGCTGCTTCAATTTGTTGATTCGTGATCCAACCAGGTTCTTGGGTTTGGAGGCCAAACTCTCCGAACGATACTTTGGAGCCGCGAATGGCTTTACCCGTCATGCGTCCCCGGTGGACTCTGCGATGCTTGACACGCTTTGGTACCAGCATGCTATTCGCCCCCTTTGGCCTGCTTTTTCTCGCTCCGTTCTGGGAGCACTTCTCCTTTGTAGATCCACACTTTCACGCCAATTTTCCCAAAGGTAGTATTGGCTTCCGCCATGCCGTAATCGATGTCGGCACGCAGGGTGTGGAGGGGTACGTTTCCTTCAGGATTCCACTCGGTACGGGCAATTTCTGCACCGCCGAGACGACCCGCAACGGCTACCTTAATACCCTTGGCACCGAATCGCAGGGAGCGCTGCTGTGCTTGGCGCATAGCTCTGCGGAAGGAAATGCGCTTTTCCAAGGAAAATGCGATGTTCTCAGCCACCAGCTGAGCATCCAATTCCGGAGTTTTGATCTCGACAATATTGACTTGAATCTGCTTGCCGGTCATGGTTTCCAGATCTTTGCGGAGCTTGTCCACTTCCGATCCGCCCTTGCCGATAACCATACCAGGACGACCAGTGTGAATGGTCACCTTGGCGCGGTTGGCAGCGCGCTCGATCTCAATCTGCGAAACACCAGCTGTGAAAAACCGCTCTTTGATGAGCTTGCGAATCTTAAGATCCTCGTGAAGCAGCTCAGGATAGTTTTTCTTGTTGGCGTACCATTTGCTGTTCCAGTCTTTGATGACTCCAAGCCTAAACCCTAACGGGTGTACTTTCTGACCCACGCACTTATTCCTCCTTTTCCCGTAAAATAACCGTGATGTGGCTGGTGCGCTTGCGAATGCG
>PWMW01000002.1 GCA_003559095.1 Clostridiales bacterium
ATCTTGAAGATCAGGATAAAAGCGAGGCAGTTGGTGTGGTGTGAGCATGCCTTTGTAGACTACCGTTCGGGCCGAAAGACTGGATGCATATAATCCGGCTTCGCCCAAAGCTTTTTCAGCCAGACGCCGCAGCACGTACAGCCTGCGCTCCAGCTGCTCTCCGGTCAAGCCTTCTGGTCCTTGAAGCAGGACCTGTCGGATGAAAGGCATGGCTGCCCGGGCTGTGCGCCCCAAAAGCTCTGGCTGCACTGGCACCGTTCTCCAGGCCAGGATGGAGAACTGCTCAGCTGCGGCTAACTGGCTGAACTGCGCCTCCATCTTCTGCCGCTGTTCCGTGTTGGAGGGCAAAAAGAGCATGCCGAGACCGTACTGGCCGGGTGCGGGCAGGGCAATGCCTTCTGCACGCAGCTGCGATTCCAGCAGATTGTGGGGAATCTGCAGCAGGATGCCGGCACCATCACCGGATTCTGGGTCTGCCCCGGCAGCGCCCCGATGATCGAGGCGCAGGAGAACTTCCAGGCTTTCGCGAATAATGGTGTGAGATGGCTTTCCATGGATGTTGGCAATGAAACCGACACCACAGGCGTCGTGTTCGTATGCTGGATCATAAAGTCCTTGTTTCGACGGAAAACCTATCTTTGTCATGAATAAACAACCCCTTTTCGGCAAAAGACTGCAACTTCATAAAAGGTATTCGTAATTATGGCTGTGCTGAAACGACTCCCCAGCCATTGGTAGTCTTACTATAGAGGTTTCCACGGCAAAAATACAGAGGTATACACTAAATATGCATGTATACATAACGCAAAAGGGCTCTGAGCACTGATGAACTTGAGGATGGAACAGCTGCTGCAACAAGCTGGGACGTGTCAGGTTCTTCCCTCCATAAAATTGACAAACTGTTCACAAATAAAGGGCTTAAGCCCATTCATGCAGGCTTGACACCCATTACTGACCTCGTGTATTCTTGGAATATGAAAAATCTACCGATTCGAGGAGCACGGTCCAGTGCCAGGCGCAGTGCAGGCCTAAGCACAGCGGGTTTGCCTGGCGTCGTGTCTGCTGCCCTTGCCGGTACGGCGTGGCTGAACAGTATTTTTTCAGGGCAGGGAGGTGTTTGGTATGCATGATCTACCGGCCGTTGACCCTCACAGCTATAAGCCCCTGCGGGAACAGGTCTATGACATCCTGCGGGAAGGTATCCTTACGGGCAAGCTAGAGCCAGGCGAACAGGTGACCGAAGTGGGGATCGCCGAGCAGTTTCGCGTCAGCCGCACCCCTACTCGCGAAGCCATTCGCAAGCTTGAGCAGGAAGGCTTTTTGGTCATTATTCCACGCAAGGGTGCATTCGTCACCGGCATTAAGTCACGGAAAGAGATTGCCGATATTTTCGAAGTTCGCATCGTGCTGGAAGGTCTGGCAGCATCCTTGGCGGCCGAACATATACGGCCGGAGCAGCTGCAGCAGCTGTATGAGCAGACAGAGCTCATCGGTCAGTGCATTGCCAACAAGGATGTGAAAGGCTGTATCGATATCGACACGTCCTTTCACCGCTTGATCTGCGAAGCATCCCAGAATGAAGTGCTGCAGCGCATCTTGGACAATTTGTTCGAACAGATTACTCGGTTTCGTGCCGCATCCTTAAGCGGTGGCGGTCGTCTCGAAGCGGCTCTGACAGAGCACCGAGAACTGTACGATGCCATTGCTTCCCATGACAGCCAGCGAGCGCAGGCCTTAGCCGTGCGGCACCTGGAGAATGCCCGTGACCGTGTGGTCGATGTGTTCCATCACCAACAACGCAGTTAACTCCACTGGTCGTTGGGTTCTGCAGTCGCTCAAGGCGCCGAGCCGACGGCCGCGTTGAGTGAGGACCCGCGCAGAACTAAGAAATTGCGCAAAGAGAATCCATGAACAAGAACAGGAAAAAGCCCCAACGGCGGCCCGTGCTGCGCTGCTGTTGGGGCTTTTTGTGATAATTTGCTGGTTCCAAAAAGGTCAGACAGTCCTTCGTCAAGACGAGGGTAGAGATGGCATGAATTACGAGCGCAGCTGCTGCGGCCAGACAAACTGCCAGACCACAATGCTCTGGCGCTGCCATGTGTAGCTGACGAACAGCGTCCCCTGGGGACCAGCGAGCACAGTGGGATAGGAGTACTCTCCCGGTTCATCCTCCAACGTAAAGACATGGTGCCAGGTGTGGCCATTGTCTGTGGACAGGGCCAAAACCAGCGGTGTCCGCTTGCCCCAGTTCTCCGCCACAGGATTATAGGCTAGGAAGAGAGAGCCATCGGGCCAGCGGACAACGTCAATCCCGCTGTTGTTGTTGGGCAGATCGGTGGGATAGGCCGGGCACCAAGTCCAACCACCATCGGTGGAATCACTGCGATAGATGCGCCGTTCGGTACTGCGCATCAGCATATGTACATGCCCCGGCTGCGACTGCCACAGCGTTGGTTGGATGGTACCCTTATGGGTTGGTGGTGTGGTGAGCGGAATGATGGGGCTTGCCAGCCAGGTATTTCCTGCATCAGTGGACCTATCCACGAAACAGTGCCAATGTTCCCCCTCTATGGATGCCGGGGCCAGCCAATCCCCGTTGGCCAGAACAATCGGCCGACTGCGAACTGGACCCCGTCCCCCTACGTCACCAGATACCAGCGGACGAGGTGCACTCCAGGAAGCACCGTGATCCGTCGATTGCATCAGCCGAGTCTGCCACTGCGGGATAGTGTGTCCCACTTTGTAGAAGAGATAGATGCCTTCACCGGCAGTGAACAGCACTGGGTTCCAGTGGGGAAGACCGGCTTCCGCCGCCAACGGACGTGGTTCACCCCAGAGGCCATCATGGCACGCGGCACCCCAAACATCCACATCCGGTTGACCCTCAGCACTGCCGCCGAACCAGGCTGCCAGTAGTGTGCCGTTGGCGGTTAAGGTCAGTGTGGAGGCATGACAGCTGCGAAAGGGTTGGGGCTGCTTGACGATCCATTGTTTCTCAGCACGAATGGGCTTGAACATGGTGCACCTCGTTTCCAAGTTTGTCAGCGACGCTGTTCGATCTGGGTTACCAGGTAGTGGCGGGCACCCTGCCGGATCACCACAATGAACACTGTCTCGCCCACTTCTAAGCCCTGTATCACGGTGAACATGTCGCGCGGGCTCTGAATGGGCGTCCGGTTCACTTCCTTGACAATATCGCCCACGCGTACTCCCGCTCGCTGGGCATCACTGCCATCTTCTACCCTTTTCACATGAACCCCACCATCGGGATGCGGAGCCACAATGGCTCCCAGCCAAGGGCGTACCACAGCGCCTTCCGTGAGCAGTTGATCCATGATTTCCCGGGCAGCGTTGATAGGAATGGCAAACCCGATACCCTGGGCAAAGGGAATAATGGCGGTGTTAATGCCCACCACCTGGCCGTCCACCGTGACCAGCGGGCCCCCGCTGTTACCGGGGTTGATGGCGGCATCGGTCTGTAGGAAGTCTTGGAAAACGGCTTCCTCTGTTTCAATCATGCGGTTTTTGGCACTAAGAATCCCCTTGGTCACCGTGAGCTGTGAGCCCAACTGGAAGGCAAAGGGGTTGCCGAAGGCCAGGACCGTCTCGCCCACTCGGGCCGCGTCAGAATCGCCAAGTTCAGCGGGGCGCAGGATATGGCCGGCCAGTGACTGGATCTGCAGAATCGCCAAGTCACTGAAGGGATCTGTGCCGACCACATCCACTTGGTCAAAGATGGTGCCGTCGGCCAGGCCGACACTGAGCTGCACGGCATCGCGAACTACATGATAATTTGTGAGGATTAGGCCTTCGGCGGTGACGATAACTCCGGAACCGACGCCTACTTGGGGCATCAACTGTCGGCCAATACGCCGTTCACCCGTGGTGTGTACACTCACCACCGAGGGGCTGACGGCATCGACGATGTCAGCAATACTGTAACGAGCCAGTGCGGGCCAGGCCCACAGGGCGGCCACCACCAGAATCACAACGAGTAGACTTCGCTGCAAAGAATGTCTGTGGATCATTGGGTTATCTCCTTCACCATGATGGCATCATTCCCGAAGATACGCAGCCTAGAGCGTTCAGACCAGCCGCTTGCTGGGCGCTTTCTGGGACCGAGTACCATAGTAAACGTACAAAGCCATACTGCCCAAATACAGCCCAGCCGAGAACAGCAGCCAATCAGAGAAGATCATGCCCATGGGAAGGGCGATCTGATGGACCATGACCACCACTGGCACGGCCAGCAGCTGCCAAGCTGTAATGAGAATGAACCGCGGGCCCAACTGATTGCGTTTGACACCCTCATAATAGTATTCCGACACGAACAAGGCTAACGTCAGCCAGGCGGCGCCGAGCCCCAGGGCGAGGGGTATGCCGATCAAGGTTTTCAAGGCCTGCGTTTGTCCAGGACCCTCCAGGGAACCTGCCTGCAGAAGTCGCAGGCTGACTACATTGAGCAGGGGCAATACCAGCATCAGGCCGGCACCGCCGCTGACAATAACCAATATACCTGCGAGAATACGTTTCAATGTTAACAAGGTTAAACATCCTCTCTGTCACGCCCAAAGTTGGCGGCCCTTTCACGAAATTGGTATAATAGAAAGGTAAGCTGCGGGAGGTGGTCAGGATGATTCGCTTGTTGGTTGTCTCAGCATTGTTGCTGCTCTTGGGAAGTCCCCTGGCCGCAGCTGTTGAACTGGAACTGCATGTGGGGTTGGATGGCCAGCGGATCCATGGCCCCTGGACGCATCTCCGCGTCACTGTGGTCGATCCCGCTGAACCCATCCAGGGTGAACTGCAGCTTTTTTTGGGTGAGCCTGATGAAACTCGCCCAGAGTATGTGGTGCCAGTGCAGGCCATGCCCGGCTCTCGCCAGAGCTACAGTTTGGCATTGCCCAGCAATCTGGCCGAGGCCACCGATCCTTCTCTCTTTGATGGTATCATAGTTGAGTTCGGAGCCAAAGACAAATCTTTGCCGGTCACTCTTCGCCTAACGGCTGCAGGTACCATATTGGCCGAAAAATCTACAGTTATTGAAGATTTTCTGCTGCCAGAAGATCAGGTGTTGGTGGTGGGGCAGCAGGGCGGTGGCTATGATTTTCTTCGTACCCACGGGCAGCAAGCTGTGGCGTATGCCCGCGCCAGCGCGTTACCCATGGATTGGGCGGCTTACCGAGGCTTGAACGCGGTGATTGCCGCTGATAGTGATCTGCGGCAGTTGAATCAAGAGCAAAAGGATGCCCTAACCATGTGGCTGCGCTCTGGCGGCCGACTGGTGGTGACCGGTGCTAATCTGCGCCAAAATGTGGCGGCGCCGCTTCTGCAGGAGCTGCTGCCCATGACTACGGGCCCAGCGGTGGAACGAGATGCCCAGAACATTACGGGGGTCTTCCGGGAGTTTTTGGACATTGCCCCCGGTGACCAAATCCGTGTTGTCCCGTTGGAGGCCGCTTCGGGGCGGGTCTTGGCAGAGATCGATGGCCAACCATTGGTAGTTGGGCAGGCTGTGGGCAGTGGGTCGTTGCATATCTTGGCCTTTGACCCAACCAGGCACAGCGTGGAACGTTGGCCGGCCAAAGCTAACCTTTTCCAACGTTTGTGGCAGGATTCCGTCAACAACTTGTATGCAGATGACATTGTATTGGACAGACTGGCTCGGGCTATGCTCCATTCCATTCCGGCTTCACCGGTGGGACGGGCGGAAGTTTTTTTGGCATTATCGTTACTGATTTTGTTGGTTTCCGGTGCTTTTGCCATCGGCCTGCGCTTCGGCCTGCCTGTGATGATGGTGCTCGTCGCTGCGGCAGTGCTGGCGCACGGAGCCATCGCCTACCAATGGCTGGGGCGAAATTTGGAGACATCCCAGACCAAACTATTGGAGACGGCGATCATCCGCAAGCACCCTCTAGAGACACAAGCATTCGTTGATAGTTATCTGCTGTTTCATTCCCATTCCGAACTTACCGGTTCGTTGCGCATGCCCCGCCGAGTTGGTGGCCTGGCACCGCTGACTGCTGACGCTGAAGGTCTGCTGCGCCATCATGTCAGTTTGCGTCCAGAGGGCAGTTTTTGGACGGCGGCTGTGCGCGGCACGGAGCTGCCACTGTCCCAAGCTCTGCGCACCCAGTATTTGCGGGAACTTCCCATCTACCTGGCAGCCGATTGGGAGGAGCAGTGGGTAACCATTAGCAATCAGAGCCCTTATAGGATGGAAAAGATGTACTTGTACACGGAAAATGGGTATTACGCCTTGTTCTCTCTGAATCCGTTCACGGAGCGCACTATCCAAGTGTCGTCCCGTCACGGTCAAAGTCATCCTCCTTGGATTTATCGTCAGCAGTTGTGGGAGCCCATACGCTGGCAGGAGTATTTGGAGTCGGGCATTTTTGTGGCCCTAAGGGACAAGGCCCTGCAGGAGTGGGAGGCCAAGCGTTTTTTGGTGGCATCACTGCAGGGACCGCCATCCCCAGTCTATCAGGGATTTGCCGGTGAGGATTTGTTCCAGGGATTTCTGATTATCCCAGTTATGTGACGACAGGGGAAGGAGGGCGCCTGTGCAGAACGCCATGATGACTGCGAAATTGACATTTGCCGTCTTATTGTTCTTTTCCACGCTGGTGGCGGCTTTTTGGCCCCAAGGTCTTGGAATTACCTTTGACAGGCCGAACCAACTGAATTTAGGCTTCAGCTATCTGTTGCTGCTGACCCAAGCGTTGGTGGCTGCCGTGGCCGTGGAATATTGGCCGCGGAAGGAACGTCACAGCCTTAAGGCGCTCGTCACCTTGGGCTTCCAGCTGACGTTGATCCTGATCAGCACAATGCCCATCGCAGCTCTTTTGTATTGGGGCGGTTATCTGGCCTTGGAGCAACTGCTAATGATGTATGGCGCTGCTTTCTTAGCATTGTGGGGTTTTACCGCTTTGGCTCTGCGCAAACGCAGTCATCTGCAGGTTGCCACGGTGGCCGTGATGTATCTTTTGGGACTCAGTGCACTAATCTTGTTTTGGGAGCTAACGCCATGGATACTGGCGTGGAATGGCGTGGTGTTGGTGGTCGGCGTCGGTCATTGGTGGCTGGCGGCGGACCGAGGAGGTGAGCGACGTGTTGGATCTGCGTAAATGGCAGGAGCGTTACCGGCTGTACTGGATGCACAAAGGAGCTCTGCAGGGTTTGGCGGCGGGGTTGTTGGCTGTGGGTTTGATCTGGGCACTGTGGGGTCAGATGTTCTGGCTGATCGTGCCTGTCTTTACTGCGGCCGGCGCCATTGTGAGATGGCATTTTGAGCGTTCGGATGAGCGGCTGATTAAGGAGTTAGATCGGCGAGCGGGCCTGAACCAGCGGCTCTTGACCTATTGGCAGGTGTCACAGAGAGCATCCGATGGTCATCAGAGTGAGAATCCGTTCCTCAAGCCTCTGGCCCGCAGTATTGAGGCCATACTGCGGCCAACCTTGGGTCGCGAGGTGTTTCCGCTGCAGTGGTGGCCGGAATCGGTGATTATCTTGTTTTTGGCAGCGGCACTGACCAGTGGCTATTGGTTCATGCAGGAACAACCCCAGGTGGGTCTGCTGGTGCAGGAAAACCGCACCACAGACCAGGAGTCAGCGGCTGAAGATTCTCTCGGGGACGAGTTCGAGGAGCTACTGCAGGAAGAGACCGGTCTCCCAGACGAGCTGCCCCCGTCTACTGCGGGACTCCAAGGTGACGCCAGCGATGTTCGACAAGAGCTGGATGAAGAAGGATTTTCTGCTCAGGATCGTGCCATTGCCCGGGACCGGGCGGCTCGCTTGGTGGAAGAGGAAATTCGCGAAATCCCCCGTTCGACCCGCACGGAGCGGGATGTCCAGACCTGGTCAGCGGACAGTGATGAAGCTGGTGGCGAGGGTGATGAATATTGGGATATGGAACAGCGCGACCCATACGACGACGATGAGAATGGTGCCAGTATGATTATCGATGGTTTGGAAGATAGTGGTGCAGAGGGCGACGATGAGATGGACGCGAACGGCGGCGGCAATGGGCAGTCTGATCCGACCCACGATGAGGAACCTTGGGATGAGGAAGCAGGCGTAGGTCAAGGTGCCGGAGACGGCGAAAGCCCGGATTTTGATCCCAGCGACTCGGACGCCAATGATCGCAGTGATGGTGAAAGCGACGAGAGCAGCGCCGACGGTGGTGATGGTGTCGGTGCTGGTGACGGTGTCGGCAGCGACGGTGAACCGGCTGCGCCTTTTGATGAGACTGTCGAATTTTTCGATGCTCAGTTGGAAGGGCAGGTCACCGAAGAGCAGTGGTTGGTCTTTCTCCTGGAAGAGCTGGGTGAGATGGACGCTGATCTGGGTCCGACCCAGTTGGAGGAACGCCTGCTGAGCTACCGTCAGGAACTGCTAAACCAAATGAGTCAGGAGACCATTCCTCTGCGTTATCGGGAATGGATTCGTGATTACTTTTCCCTGATAACGGCAAACTAGGAGTCCCTTGGCAGAGCGGCCTAGAGCGCTGAGCAGGAACCGCGAAATCCTGAGAAGTGGATTTCCGTGCCTATGCCGCTGCTCGGGTGTAAGAACGAAACCGTTCGGAAGTGACGCCTGGTGTCCACAGTGAAGGGTGCGTTAGTCGGTCAGGTCAAAACCGCGAAATCCTGAGAAGTGGATTTCCGTGCCTATGCCGCTGCTGGGTTGTAAGA
>PWMW01000021.1 GCA_003559095.1 Clostridiales bacterium
ATAGTGGCTCCAATGTATGCAGGAGATGCAATTTCCTGGATTCTCGGCTCTCTTCTGATAGCGTCAGTTTCCTGGATTTGGCATCGCCAACTAAGCAGACATTTATTCACAAACCGGAAAATTGCATGATCCTGACAAAAGGGTATTCACAGATATGAGAAACCGGGTGAAGCAACAGAATTTCGCTTTGCGTACAAGGCATGAGGCTGATAAAGTCTGCATTAATCACTTTTTTTAAAAGCCAGATTAAGAACAGATATCCAGCATGCAAACGGCCTTCAGGCAAAATCCTTCAAAACAAATCGCCAATCCTCTATGTTCAATAGAATGGGAAAACTACACCTTCGATTCAATAAACCAGTAAATGTTAGGTCAAAACCTACCTCATAAGCAAGGATCGGGATATGGTATTCAATCTGTCCCCCTCAGAACAGTTAATTTAATCAGATCCGGACGTTGGAATTAGAGATGCCCTTCTGAAATCTGCTCACCTGCCCAATACCTCCGTTTTTTCAAATCGCAAATAGATTCATGTTTTTGTCCGGTTAATATTTATTCGGCAAAAACGAGCACAAATGCTCTTATACGCTAACTTTGTGGATTTTATTGAAAAGAAGTAAGTTCATCAAGAATATATTAGTGGGCTCTAAAAGACCACCTGTATTCGACTTGTAAATACTTTTTCTGCATCATTTTTTTGAAAGCCAGGAACTGTCACAAAAATTGATTGCTCATAGCTTAAGGATAACCGTGTACCGGATGTTGGGTACCAATTCATCCCCACGGCCCATGCATTGATTTTTTTCGCAAAACGATTCGGATCTGAATACAACGGATAGGTGTTATCATCGAAAGATAATATGCCGTATCGCGCAGCAATTTCAAAAGCTCCATACCCGCTTCCCAGAGAGTTTGTTGGATGAATCGCACCATAACCATTTTTCTCACCTGTCAGCAAATATGATGCTTGAATATTCCAGGCGGTATGGGTTAGTGATGCTGAGTTATCACCAACAGTAACATTATGGGTAGATGCAGCATACTCATACATCACTCCCAATGGGCCTGTATAATAGTACAATTGCGGAGTAAGGCGGTTTTGATTTCCCTCAGCAATGGTTGTTCCTTCCGCAGTGCCATCTGATCGATATCTGAAAATAATCTGTCTGCCTCCGCTGCTGTATGATGGGAGCCTTGGCGTGTCTATCGTTCCTTCCTGTTCTCCGCTTGTCCCAGCAAAACCAAATCCAAAATCTTTTAATAATAGACTCTCAGACTTGATAAATGGGCGAATAAAAACCCGGCCTGCTACTTCTTTAGCATTATTATAATCCGAGTTTATACTTCCGTTATCCAATGCTCCATTGAATAAACCGGCCTGAATTCGCAGTAAACCCCCTCCAAACATACCAGTGGCCTGTATACCGGTATCTCTGATAGGAAGCAGATTGGTTGGCAGTGCCAATTCAGGAAGCATCAGGTTTGTTGGAGACTTGAGGCGTTCAAGGCCAACCGGTGCTTTGAATTTTCCTGCTCTGAATGTTAAAAATGAAATGGGCTTAAAATCGATGTAAGCATCCTGAAGATCGGGGTTGCCACCGCCAAAGTTAGGCATGATTCTAAATGAAAAATAGTCATTCAAATCTCCCTGAACGGAAATGCGCGCTCTTCGAATCAGAAATGTATCCGTATACCCATCATCTTGGTCATTCAGGAAAAAGCGCCCGTCAATCTGCACATCCCCTCGCACCTGTACGTTTTGAATGGATTGTGCTTGCAAAATGGAAGTCAACAATAAGAAAGCAGCAGTGAAAATTAGGGCTGCCGAAAAGTACGATCTGTTCATATATAGTTTTCATTGGTAAAGTACCTCCGTTTTCCGGTCAGTTAACTTTTGTGTTTTGTTGATAAACTTCCGCTTTTGCGGTCAGACGATAGAATGACTAAAAATTATTTTTATTTTCGAACCGATATTTTTCACGGGTTTCAATCTGAACAATACGGCCGTCATGAATCACAATTTCAATGGAGCCAAATCGTGTTTTTTTAACGGCGTGAGCAAGCCGTTTTAGAAATTCGGCATCTAATTCCGTATTTGTTTCATCGGGAGTATTAAATTTTTCCATGTCACTCCTTTATTCTTTATCAGATATAAAAATTTTGGACTTCTGTAGTGATACATAGGCTTTGCCATGCTTTTCTAATTGCGTTTTTATAAAATCATCATGAGACATATCTACCTGGAGTATTTTGTTTTCATCATCCAGAAGTTCCAGTCGTACCCTTGGCCCTGCCAGATGAATATGAGTAACCGTAACCGGAGCTTCCTGATTGCCGGTGGGCTTTGATGTTACCCTGATCTCGTGAGGGCGCACAAACAACCTGGCGTTTGCGTTTTCCGTACCAACGATTTCGTTATTGTCAACAATCAGTTTCCCAAATACACCCTTGCCTTGCTCTACCCGGCCATGAAACTGATTTACCTGACCAATGAAGTTCATCACAAATTCAGTTTCGGGGCGATGAAAAACATCTTCTGGCGTACCAATCTGTTCTATCTTGCCATGACTCATTACCACCACATAATCGGCAACTTCAAGCGCTTCTTCCTGGTCATGCGTCACAAAAACACTGGTTACATTAATCTCTTCATGCAGTCTTCGCAGCCAACGGCGAAGTTCAAGCCGAACCTGTGCATCTAAAGCCCCAAATGGCTCATCCAGGAGCAATACCTTTGGTTCCACTGCTAATGCCCTTGCCAGGGCCACTCTCTGCCGCTGCCCGCCGGATAGCTGATTCGGGTATCTGCTGGCCAGGCCATCCAATTGAATAAGATTCAGCAGTTCATCTACCCGCTGATTGATCTCTTTTTTTGATGGCCGAACATTCTTTGGCTTGACTTTCAAACCAAATGCGATGTTCTCGAAAACCGTCATATGCCGAAAAAGTGCGTAGTGCTGAAACACAAACCCAACCTGGCGATCGGTCACTTGCCGGTTTACCACATCTTGATCATTGAAATAAATTGCGCCGTTTCCTTCATCAGGAATTTCCAGTCCGGCTATAATTCGCAGCAGGGTCGTTTTGCCCGAACCTGATGGACCAAGCAGAGCCACCAATTTGTTGGTAGGTATCGTGAGGCTAACATCATCAAGTGCTTTGAATGTGCCGAATGATTTTGAGATCTTTTCTACTTTTATGCTCATGGTTTGATTGTGTTCTACAGTTCCGTTTGTATTTGGTTACCTGATATTTTTGTTTCCGCTACGCTTTTTATCACCAGTGTAACAAGTGCTAAAAGAGCCAGTAAGGATGCGATAGCAAACGCGGCCGTGAAATTATATTCATTGTACAGAATTTCCACGTGCAGCGGCATGGTGTTGGTATATCCCCGGATATGGCCGGATACAACCGATACGGCTCCAAATTCACCCATCGCCCGCGCGTTGCAGAGAATCAGTCCGTAAATGAGTCCCCATTTGATGTTTGGCAGCGTTACACGGAAAAAGGTTTGCCAGCCGCTGGCCCCCAAAACCCGTGCAGCCTGCTCCTCTTCGGTTCCCTGTGCCTGCATGAGAGGGATGAGTTCTCTGGCTACAAATGGAAAGGTGACGAAAAGCGTGGCAATGACAATACCCGGAGTGGCGAATATGATTTGTATATCGTGTGATAAAAACCACGGCCCCAGCCAGCCTCTTGATCCGAAAATCAGGATAAAGATCAATCCGGCAATAACGGGAGATACAGCAAATGGCAAGTCAATCAGCGTTATAAGAACACTTTTCCCTTTAAACTTAAACTTGGAGATAGCCCATGCGGCACAAACACCGAAAACCAGATTCACCGGTACCACAATCGCCGCGGTAAACAATGTTAAGCGAATAGCTGCCAGGGCATCCGGATCGGTCAGTGCCTGGAAAAAGAGGCTGATTCCTCCGGAAAATGCCTCCTGGAATACAATCAGGAGTGGCAGTATCAAAAAGAACAGGAGAAACAAAAGTGCTGTTCCTATCAGAATTCCACGGATTAGAGGAGTTTCAGTCGTCGATTCAGTTCGAACAGCCGTGCCGGTTTTATTTTTTGCTCGTAAGGTTACAGTTCCAGACATAATGGTTTAATTTTCTTCGGTATAGCGGCGGCTCCACCACTGTATCAGGTTGATAAAAAGAAGGATCAGAAATGCGGCAATCAGCATCACAATCGCAATGGCTGTGGCGCCCGTATAATCAAATTGTTCCAGTTTGATGACGATCAGAAGGGGCGCGATTTCCGTTTTGTAGGGCATGTTTCCTGCAATAAAAATCACTGAACCATACTCCCCGATTGCTCTTGCCAGAGCCATTGCAAAACCGGTCAGCAGCGAAGGCTGTATAGCTGGAAAAATAACACGCCTGAACGTTTGCCAGCGGGATGCCCCCAGGCTTGCAGAGGCTTCTTCAAGCTCTTTTTCGAGATCCTCAAGTGCAGGCTGTACGGTTCGTACCACAAACGGCAGGCCAATCAGTGTAAGGGCAATCACAATACCGATCCACGTAAATGCAATCTGAATTCCAAGCGGCTCCACATAACGGCCAACAATTCCGTTTTGGGAGTAGATGGTTACAAGGGCAATCCCTGACACAGCAGTAGGCAGTGCAAAGGGAAGATCCACCAATGCATCCACCACTTTTTTGAAAGGGAACGTGTAGCGAACCAAAACCCAGGCTACAATCAGCCCGAAAAAGGCATTCAAAATGGCCGCTAAAAAGGAGGCTCCAAAACTCAGGCGAAGTGATGAAACCACTCGCGGATCGGTAATGGATTGCCAAAACCCATCCCACCCCATGGAGGTTGTAAAAAGTACAAGTCCTCCGAGCGGAATAAGAATCAACATGCTCATATAGAAGAGCGTGAAACCCATGGTAAGCCCGAAGCCGGGTATTACATTGCTTCGTTTGGCAGGCAAAAGATTCCTGCCCACCGTCAGTAAAGAATTCATTCTATTTATTTGATTTGATGAAACCCTGGTTATGGTTTGGCTTCATTTTTTTAATTCTGATAAAATTGATCGAAAATGCCTCCATCCCGGAAGTGTACTTCGTTGGCGTTGTGCCAGCCTCCGGCAACTTCCTCAATCGTAAAAAGCTGGATAGGAGGGAAACGGTCTTCATATTTCCTTGCTACTTCTTCAGATCGTGGACGGTAAAAGTGTTTTGCTGCCAGCTCCTGACCGATATCCGTATAAAGGAATTCGAGGTAGGCTTGAGCAATGTCACGCGTTCCTTTTCGATCCACATTTCTGTCTACCACACTCACGGTAGGTTCAGCCAGGATACTCGTCTGTGGAATCACAATTTCTAATCCATCCACATCCAGTGTTGAGCCTGCCAGCAGGATTTCATTTTCCCAGTTGATGAGCACATCGCCAATTCCCCGTTGAACAAAGGTGTTGGTGGCTCCCCTGGCTGCAGAATCGAGAACAGGTACGTTTTTATAAATAGCCGCAACAATTTCTTTGGCTTTTGCCTGAGCATCGTTTACTTCCACTTCATATTCGGGGTTGTCAATTTTCGACAAATCACCCAGTTCCCGCTGAAGGGCATACCCCCACATGGCCAGATAATTCCATCGTGCCACACCCGATGTTTTTGGGTTTGGGGTAATGACGGATACATCCTCACGAATCAGATCATCCCAATCCTGAATATTCAATGGGTTTCCCTTTCGCACCAAAAACGCGAGTGTTGATGTATAAGGGGCGCTGTTTTCCGGCAACCGGCTCTGCCAGTTTTCCTCAATCAACCCTGCGTTCTGCTGAATGGCAGTTATATCGTGGGCAAGCGCAAGGGTTACCACGTCTGCTTCAAGGCCGTCAATTACCGCCCGGGACTGGCTTCCCGAACCTCCGTGGGACATTCTAATATTAATCGTTTGCCCCGTTTCTTCCTTCCAGTGCGCGATAAACTCTCGGTTAAACTCCTGATAGAGTTCACGGGTGGGGTCGTAAGAAACATTCAGCAAGGTTACCGTTGAGCTATTCCCACCGCATGCAGCCATTCCGGTTAAAAGAACTATAGCTGCCAGAATTTTAACAATGGGGTACTTAAAAGAAGTCATCGGTTTATTATTTAGTGAATATTGATTCTGTTTCAGCAAATACAACTATCAACACTTATGCCAAAGTTTATGAAACCGCTTTTCCACTACGTCAGAAGGATAGCAGGTGGATTTTCAAAGTATAAAAACTATTATATTTGCAGGTTACTGTTATATATGATAGATTTTGTTGTTTATTCAAAAGTATAGATATGAACAATCCTGCGGATTTATTGCTGTTTGTCTGGCAAGAGGCTTGCCGGCATGTCCACATTCAGGAATCAATTTTTGCGATTGGTGATACCCTTGTTCAGAGAATGTCATTGGACGGGGTACTCATTTGCTCTCTCGATTTAGAAAAGGCCACCGCTGAAACCCTGGCAGGTGCATTTCGGGATGAACATACAAAGCCTGGAGATCTGTCAAAAAGTGAAATCATTCAACCACACATTGAGAAACTAAAAGAGTGGCTGCAATCCGGGGAAATAGTTCATATCAAACCTGAAGCCGAACCTGCACCTTATATAAAGTATTTGATCCCTCAGGAACTCAATGGAAATCTGTTGCTCGCCCCTCTGTATACAGATCATTCCCCTCATGGAGTACTCATTATTTACACGAACGAAAAACGCCCGCTACTGTTCGAGCACAAAAACACTCTGAAAGACTTGATTCAGCCGATTACAACGGCATTGAACAATCATCAGAGGCTTGAAGAAATTGAGAAACTTAAAGAGGCCGCTGAGGCTGACCTTAATTCTCTCTTCTCTCGACTTGGACGATCAGAAATCGGAGATGTTGTTATTGGGGCGAACAAAGGCTTGAAGCATGTGATGGAACGTGTGCGCCTGGTCTCAAATTCTGATATGCCGGTACTTATTTTAGGGGAAACAGGGGCCGGAAAAGAGGTTGTGGCAAGAGCGATACATCAACAGTCTCCCAGGACTGACGCTCCATTTATTCGGGTAAATTGCGGAGCGATTCCCGGAGAGTTGATTGATTCCGAGCTTTTTGGCCACGAACGCGGAAGTTTTACCGGAGCAACCGAAACACGAAAGGGTTGGTTTGAAAGAGCTGATGGAGGAACGTTGTTTCTGGATGAGGTTGGTGAACTTCCTCATGCCGCACAGGTGCGATTACTCAGAGTATTACAGGATGGCACATTTGAAAGAGTTGGAGGAGGAAATCCGTTGCATGTCGATGTAAGAATCGTAGCGGCAACGCATAGGAATTTACCTGAAATGGTGTCCGAAAAATCATTTCGGGAAGATCTTTGGTATCGCATTGCAGTGTTCCCGGTTGACCTGCCTCCTTTAAGAGATCGCAGAGAAGACATTCCGGATTTGGCGCGCCATTTTGCATTGAAAGCTACTCAGCTATTTGGGGTTCCATTAAAGGCAATTAGCGGTCATGGCATGAGCCTTCTGCTTAATTATGACTGGCCGGGCAATGTCAGAGAGCTCTCTACTGTGATCGAACGTGCAACTATACTCAGCAAGGGGCTTGAACTGGATATTGAAACCGCATTGGGAATACAACCCAAAAGCAGAAAACCGTTCAATAATGAAACGCATTATAGTGAACCGGACTCATTCCCATCTCTCGATCATGCCATGAAAATGCACATAGAAAAAGCATTACAGATATCAAAAGGGAGAGTGGAAGGACCATTTGGTGCTGCCGAGCTTCTTGATATTAATCCTCATACCCTTCGTGGAAGAATGCGAAAATTGGAAATTCACTGGCAGGAATATCGGCCAGACAATTAGGTGCTTATTCAAAATCCTATGCTTCATCCACTAACACAATGTTTTCGGCCTCGAACAGATCTGCCAGCCATGCTCGATCGGATATCTAATTGTGGCTTAAATCCATCACTTCACCCAAATGGTTATTGATGAGCAAACAAGAACACTCAAAACATGTGACAATGGTATCCTGTTGTCAAGCTACTGTAAGCTGTCGATTCAAAAACTGTACCACAAACAAACAGGAGGTCGGAAAAATCAAAAATCCGACCCATGGGTTAAATTAGCCATTGACTTTCTTTTTCATACAAGAAATCCGTGTTCGCTTGAGGTGGCGGAATGTTGAACCAATCTTTAAACCAACCGAAACTTCCGGTTGACATCCATGAAAAATCAACTTACCATTGATCTGCATCAGGTTCCCGGGGGCTCTGCCGTCGGGATGAAAAGGGAATCCGGTGACTTGTCCTCCGTAGTTTTATACGAAGAATGGGAAGTCCGGAACTATCCCCGTAGCTGTAAACTCTATCTAAACTTTCGGTATCTTTGCCACTGTTCCAGCCAAAAAAGGAACGGGAAGGCTGCCGGAGGGGAGTAAGTCAGAAGACCTGCCTGATTGCATCAAAATTCAGGCTTTCGGAGGAAAAGCCGGGAATGTGCTATCACTGTACCCATACAGTACACCGACAGTTACACCCATTATTTTTCTCGAAAGCTCATCGGTTAACCTAAAATAAATTGAAAAACCATGAGCAAATTCTACACTATACTTATTGCAGCGATACTTTCCGCATCATCATTACAGGCAGAACCCCTGGAAACTGTAGCCGACACTCTCGAACTGGACAGAATTGTGGTCACAGCATC
>PWMW01000065.1 GCA_003559095.1 Clostridiales bacterium
GCGTTCGTCCTGAGCCAGGATCAAACTCTCCGTTGAAACTTCAAGTTTGTCCAGCTCTTTCTTTGCCAAAATTGACAAAGCGCTGTGCTTAATTCGTTCTTTCCACTGTTTAGTTTTCAAGGTTCCAACATCCTTAGATAGGATGCCGCTTTCTCCAGCCAACCCATAACATCCTTGGCAGGAGGATTTTTGCCTACTCACGTTGAACATAAACTATCGCCATGATCTTGTGTAGCCGACATTTATAGACTATACCATCTTTGCTCATGTTTGGCAAGTCTTTTTTTGTCTTTCTTCCGGTGAAGCCCAGCATACAGAGGAATCAGAACCGTCTTTGAAGAACTAATACACTGACTATTGCTGTGCCATTGAGGCAGTGGCGATTGTCATGGGGGCGATCCCTGTCCTAACCGCCGCCAACGAACTCCTTCCCGCAACACCACCAACGGCGCAAACAGCACGTTCGTTGGAGGTCAGCCGGCCAGCGAGTCCCACCAGTTCACTTGGGGAAAGGAGGCTTGTGACCACGTGTTCGTCGAAAGTAATCCAGTATCTGAACCGTTAGGGTTTACATAACTCCACCGTTCTCTGGCTACCTGATAATAATGGGTCATCCGCAACCAATAACCAATGCGAAGGGAAGGCGACAACCATGAAAGTGTTCGCCGTAACATTGATCAGCCTCGTTCTTCTTTGGACTGCACTTCCAGGATCAGTACTGGGTTATGAAGCTTGGACACCACCGGTTCCCGAGATGGATATCACAGAATTTCACGGAGAGCTGCAGACCCTCATTGAACGCCTTGACGAAGCTGTGACACTGGCAGTGCAAAACCGGGCAGGATCGCCAGCGTTTCTTGACGACCTGGAGGACATTGTCGCGGCGTTCCAGGCATTGGCACTGCAAGCGCCAATCCAATTCACTGAACGGCTGCTCCCTCTAGGTCCCGCCGTTGAGATCTGGTCATCCCGCACAAACATGACTGGACTGCAATCCCGCATAGGCGAAACCATCTATGTCGTCATACGCGGTTCCGCCTCAGGTACCGTCTGGGGTACAGACATTTATACGGCGGATTCGCACTTGGGTGCAGCGGCGGTTCACGCAGGCATGGTGCGCGTTGACGAACTTGGCATCGTGGGTGTTCGTATGCTTCCTGGTGAAGGACGCTATAACGGTTCCTCGCGCAACGGTATCACAACTCGTGATTATGGCAGCTACAGCCTTGCCTATGAGTTCGTCAGCGACGGCTCCGACATCCCCTTGTTCAAAGATCCAGGAACCTTAACGGCCTTCACGGGCCTCGCAGGACGGACCTTAGCGTTTGAGGTCACAGGAAGCACAACAGGCGCAGTCTGGGGTACCGATCTCTATACGGCGGATTCCCGATTGGCTGTCGCGGCAGTCCATGCAGGTGTGCTCGCGCCCGGGCAGACTGGGATTGTGGAAGTCACCATATATCCAGGCCAACAACGCTACAATGGGTCGAACCAGAATGGCGTCAGATCCAACAACTGGGGATCGTACCACACCAGTTACCGCGTAACCCTACCGAACTAGCTCGAAAGCTGGCATCGCCGCCGCGAAGATACCCTTGGAAGGGGCCCGCGCACAAGGCCGGCCTCTTCCAACCGACCTTTCCAAAACCCACACCATTCCTCGCCCGTGCCAGTTCTCAAGCCTGACAAGCATTCGGTTCCGTGGTCATGGCCCTAACTCGCGCCCGGGTAAATGGCAGTGCATCTCCGGGATTGCCTGCGAGGGGTGAAAGCGGCTCCGGACAAGGTCTTTGACCGATCTCCGCCTCAAGACCGATACAGAAACCAGCTGAAGCCTGTTATCTCTGACCAGTATCCCTGATACAATGTAGCTAACAGGGAGGTAAAGGCGCCTTCAGCGCCTAATATGTAATCCATACCTCGTGGAATGCTACATCTAAGGGGGATATACCATGAACATGGAAATCCGCATCTCATCACCCATCATCTTGATTCTTATTGGCCTTGGTTTTCTGCTTGCCAATCTGAACATTATTCCTTTGAATCCGTGGGAAGCCTTCATCAACTATTGGCCGGCCCTCTTGTTGGCCTATGGAATCTACAGTCTTGTCAAAGTGACGGCCAAATCCATCAAGCATCGATATGCTTCTATTTCCGGACTGTTATGGTCTGCGATCCTTATCATACTAGGCCTTTATCTGTTGGCACCACGCATTGGCTGGGCTGTCGCTCCGATATCCTGGAACATCGTCTGGCCTTCGGCGCTCATAGCCATTGGACTTGTTAAACTCCTGCAGGATCGCTATGGACTCTTCTCTCGGACTGTAGATGCAGGCCAGTTCAGAACATCATTCGTCGGTGAAGTGCATCGCGGCGGATCATCTTGGGTACTAGACGATATGCGGCTTCGTCATGGCGTGGGTGAAGTGCACCTCGACTTAACGCAGGCGATTATCCCGGATCGTGAAGTCAACATTGATATCGGCGGCATGGTCGGCGAAGTTACCATCTATGTCCCGTCGGACCTGCCTATCCAAGCATATTGTGAGTCAAACATCGGTGAAATCACTATTTTGGATCTGCACCGTGATGGACTCGGGAACTCCTTAAGTTGGAAATCTCCGGACTACGACACCGCTACCCGCAAGGTCAATATCGCTGTTCAGTGGAAGATCGGTGAGATCAAGATACGGCGCATTGGCTGAAGGAGGTTCGCCCTGTGTCAAAACTGCGTTGGAAATGGATCGGATACCACATCTACAGCAACATCCTCACCTTAGCCTTTATTGCCGTCGTTCTTTACTTGGTCATCCCTTCCGAAACCCTGCAGACGGTATCTTGGAGCACAGCACTGACGGCTTTTGCCGTAACAGCAGCTGGCTCCATTGTCTTGGGCATAGGCTGCGGCTTTAACTTTACCCGCAACATCCGCAGCCGCCTTGAAGAGGTCAGTGTGGGCGCGAAAAACTTAGCCTATGGCAACCTAAAATATCGCCTGCCCTTTACTGAAGACAAAGAGGTTGGTGATATTGCACTGGCCTTTAATGATATGGCCAATCGTCTGGAGACCCAAGTAGCGGTCCTCCAAAAACTGGCCGAAGAGAACGAAGAGCTGATTCAGAAAACGAAATCCACGGCTGTAACCGAGGAGCGACAGCGGTTGGCTCGCGAGCTGCATGATGCCGTTAGCCAACAGCTGTTTGCCATTTCCATGACAGCCGCCACGGCATCCCGGCTCATCGAACGCAAACCGGAAAAATGCGCCACCATGATCAGCAATATCGAGGAATCCGCTGGCAAAGCCCAAGCAGAGATGCGCGCCCTCCTGCTGCAACTGCGACCCGTAACGTTGGAGAACCAAAAGTTAACAGACGCCATCACGTCGCTTGCCCAAGAACTCGAAACAAAGCAGAACATGGGCATCGAACTGCACCTCGAGGATGCAGAACTTCCCAGCACCGTAGAAAACCAACTCTACCGAGTGGTACAAGAAGGACTCTCCAACGTGCTGCGTCATGCCGAGGCCTCGCAAGTTCAGATTAGACTCAGTGTGTCTGATGCGCACAGGGTGCAACTGCGCATTGAAGATAACGGCAAGGGCTTTGACACGAACCAGACGGCCGGCCAAACCAGCTATGGTCTGCAGTCCATCCGGGAACGAATCGCATCCCTGGGAGGTACCGTGGATTGGCTGTCTGTGCCAGGTCAAGGAACTCGATTGGAAGTCAGACTGCCCATCGCAAGTCAGAAATCAAGTCCACCCCAAATGAAAGAAGGTTGATGCTGTGGCTGAAAACTACATCAAGGTTTTGGTCGTTGATGATCACGAAATGGTACGTCGCGGAATCATAAGCTACCTTGAAACCGAAGACGATCTTGAAGTCATCGGCGAAGCCCACAACGGACAGGCCGCCATCGACATCTGCAATAAGGAACAGCCGCACGTAATCTTGATGGACCTAATCATGGAGACCATGGGCGGCATTGATGCCACTCGTGAGATCAAGAGCTTGTATCCCGACATCAAGATCATCATTTTAACCAGTTTTGTTGATGAAAAGCAGATCTTCCCAGCGCTAGAAGCCGGAGCCTTAAGTTACTTACTCAAGACCAGCAAAGCTGATGACATCGTCAAGGCCATTCGAGCAGCCATGGACGATGAGTCTGTCATTGAACCCAAAGTAGCATCAAAAATGCTCAACCGCATGCGTGGAGCGGAAAATCAGCCCCATACTTCCCTGACCCAGCGCGAACTTGAGGTGCTGGTCCTCATCGGTGAGGGCAAGACAAACCAAGAGATTGCTGATGAACTTTTCATTGGTATCAAGACAGTGAAGACCCATGTGAGCAACGTCCTGGGCAAGCTAGGTGTCGAAGATCGCACCCAGGCAGCCATCTACGCCCATCGCCACGGATTGCTGCAGTAGCAGCCACACAGAAAGGCAGGATTCCCTAACCCCTAGGGAATCCTGCCTTTGTCTGCCATTGGACGACTCCTCTACCCAGACCGATGGCGGGCCATCACAGCGGCCTGCCGCATAGCCTCAATGAGGCTTTTTTCGTCGGCCTTTCCCGTTCCGGCGATATCAAATGCTGTCCCATGGTCCACACTCGTGCGGATAAATGGCAGGCCAACGGTAATGTTGACCCCTGCTTCGAATCCAAGAACCTTAACGGGGATGTGGCCTTGATCGTGGTACATCGCAACCACCACATCGAAATCGCCGCGAACGGCGCGGAAGAACACTGTATCAGCGGGAACCGGCCCGTCTACCACAATACCCCTGTTTCGTGCTTCCTGAAGCGCTGGGTAGATCTTGTCCTCCTCTTCACCGTGACCGAAAAGGCCTTCTTCTCCGGCATGGGGATTGATAGCGGCCACGGCGATTCTGGGTGCCTGAATCCCATACGACTGCATTGCCGTATGACTCATCTGAATGACAGAAAGCACCCGCTCCCAAGTAATACTGCCAATGGCATCCAGCAAACCCTTATGGGTGGTGACATGGACAACCTTAAGTTTCGGCGACCACAACATCATAGCATAATCCTTTGTGTTACTCAGATCTGCCAAGATTTCGGTATGTCCAGGATGATGACAGCCGCCGGCTTTCAAAGCCGCCTTATTCAGCGGGCCAGTGCAAATGGCATCGATGCGCTTCGCCATAGCCAGCTCCACGGCCCGCTCGATGTAGAGGTAGGCCGCTCGCCCAGCTTCCGGATGCACCTGCCCCGTGGGAACCTCGTGTAACAGAACCTTTAAGTCAATGCAGGCAATGGACTCTGTATCCCACGGTTCTGCCGGCAGCTCGCTGTAGGACTTCACCCCCCGGGCCGAACCCACATACCCCACGGCACGCTCAAGAATCTTAGCATCACCGATGACGATCGGTGTGCAGATGTCGAACAGATAACGGTGTTCCCACATCCGGGCGATGATCTCAGGCCCGATTCCACAGGCATCACCCATTGTGACCGCAATGATTGGTTTATCCATCGCCATGCAATCCCCTTTCCAGACAGCGAATAGCCCGTACCAATGCCCATTCCGAACCGAATCCCCCGGCCTTTGTCACCAAAGGCTGACCTAGAGGATACGCCTTACACAGAGGTATACCTTCCTCGACAGGGCCCAAGACATGCAGCCCTTGGATACCCAGTTGACGGCATACGTGAACGGCCGTTTCGCCGCCGGTCAGCACCAGTCCGTCAATTCCTAACAGCTCTACCAATTGCACGGCCACCCGCCCTAGTGCCTTGGCACCATCGCCACCGGTCAACTCTTGGGTTGCCAATGGGACATCGTCCAGTGTCAACAAGGTCACAAAACTCGATGTCTGCGTTTGCTGCCCATGGCGAACTAGATCCCTTAAGGACACAGCCTCAGGAGCCCTTACAGCTGCACTGTCCAGTCGCATTACGGAGCAAGAACGATGTTCCTGCAGACGCTGCAGCTGTTGCTTAGTTTTTTCGCTGCGGCTGCCAGCCACAACCAAAGGCCGCCGGCTTGGGACCAGCTCCGGACCGACTGTTGTTCCAGGACCTTTCCTGATATAAGGTGCTAACGCCGCCGCCAAGCCCGCTGAGCCTACCCACAAGATGCGGCGGTTCAATCCGCGAACCTGTTCCACCATCAGCTGTAGATCATTATCTTCTGCACCATCGCAGGAAAACACGGTCACGCCCCGCTGCAGGCCCTGCATCATCTGAGTCTGTACCTCACCACTGCGGATACAATTGAGGTCCCAATGCTCCACACGTCGTGTCATCTGCTGCTGGAAAATGTGCGGAAGGGAAGAATGTACCAAAGACTGCCGGGTAGGAGAGTTCGATACATCTGCCGGCCGAACCGGCTGTTCCGGACCGATAGACTCCACACTGGTACTGCGAGTACGATCGCAGGCAAACTCCGTCTGCTCCAGTGGTTTGCCATGGACCAGATGCACGCCGTCGATCGTCACCCTTCCGTTGGCAGGATAGGCCGCCGCAACCACAGCCGCATCAAATGCCTGGCTTGTCAGAAGCCCCTCCAGCTCTGGCCCAATATTGCCTCGCAGCGTTGAATCAATATTCTTCATGACCAAGGGCGATTCCGCCAAGGGCCACTTCCGAGCGACGTCGATCATCCCTTGCCCAGCTCGACCTGGGCTCCATTCGCGGGAATCGGTGTTCAAGACAAAGACATCCACCGCACCGACTGGCCCTGCAGCCACAGTTGCATCCAGCCCCACAAAAACCGCCTGGTCCAAAGCCGTGAACTGCAGTCCCGAATCAGTGGCGCCGGTCAAGTCGTCGGCCACAATCATCACCGGGCTCAAAGTCTACACCTGCCAATCCGGCATGTACCCATCGTCGTCAAAGACAACCTCTGCCGGTTCACCCAATATTTCGATGTGAGGCATTGCCTCCAGTTCAGGAATGAGAGCCTCAGAGACCTGAAGATACTCGAGATGCAGTGTGTTTGGAATGCGCACGATCCTTGCTGCAGCAGTTTCCAACCCCCAACTGCACCGCAGAGCCGCGTCCAGTGCCGCCCGAGTGTGATCCATGACCAAAGGAATAGCTCCCCTTTGAACAAAGGTACTGGTGATAATATTCTCATTCATGACTCGAAGATCAATCTTCTGGAATAGGCGCTGCGTCGTAAAATCAGCCAAACCAACGCCCAGTGCATTGCCCTTGGAGCCATCACTGATATCTGAGACTATGATATAGCGAATGTTAGGCGACGCAAAGTCCTCCTGACCCAAGATTCGCAGACGACCAATGACATTGGTATCCAATCCGGTACCACTGAAGTCTTTGCCCAGTTGATCCACCATGAGAATGTCCAACTCATCAACGGGCAGCTTGGGCATCATCTCCCAAGCCGCGGCTAACAACACCGCATCACGCTCCAGGATATCCTCTGGAAGTACGCCTTCGATGACAGACGTCTCATCCCATCCATTCTCGACAATGGCGAGACCTGCCAGAATATGTCCACTGGCGAGAACAACCTCGCCCACAGCGGGCAGCGTGTCACGAAGCCCTTCCACGCCCAGCGCGTGGATAGCCTTGGCTTGCGCATGCTTCCCCAATCCAACCGATGCCATCTTGGTCAAACCGCTTTCAATGCCACGCTCAGACCGAAAGTCCGTGTGCGGCTTAACGCGGCCAACCAAAATAATGCCATCGGCCTCCGCTGCATGCTTATCCATCCAGACTGCCGCACCCGCCGGCGTTGAGCCGATTTGGACAACCTCCATACTAGACAAGATAGGTGCCCCCACATACTCCTCGCGGATGCCCAGGGCGTGCAGAACCGCAACCTGGCCCTCTGCCACAGCTCCGCCGTGACTTCCCATAGCAGGAACCACAAAAGGCTCGACGTCCTGTGCCTTGAGCCACTCCACAACGGAACGGGTAATCTCAGCAATATTGTTGATACCTCGGCTGCCAGCAGTGACAGCCACGCGCATACCTGTTTGAAGTCGGGCAGCAATCCCGGTTTTGTCCAACTGTTCACAAACAGTCGTCTGGATGTCCTCCACTCGCCGACCCTCGAACTTCTGTCTGATCATGACCATCTTTGGATACTTCATATCCATTCACCCTCTTCACAAATTCGGCTCTCGCGGCGAAACACACAACGGCCTCCATCGCGCATCTATGCCGCGGGTAATCACTTAAGAATTCCACACAACGCGCAGCGGTTCCTGTTCTGACTCATAGGTCGCTGTGAATTCATCATCTTCGTCTTGAGGAGGATGCAATATGGAAATTTCCACCACACACCTGGTATCTGGGAATTAATTCCATAAAAACTCGACTCTAGACCTCCGGCAAGGATTGCGCATACGGTGTATAAGGGAATGTTACGACGTTGTCTCCCAAAGGAAGCCAATGGTATTTGTTCTGGTATTCGTTCTGGCGATTTTTCTAGCGATTCGTTTGGTATTTCCTCCCAGCAACCAGGTATCTGGGAAGAATTCCCATATTGGCGTGAAAAGGGAACCCGCAGGAATGTTCTGCGGGTGCGAAGTATTCCTAGCAGCGAGTGATTATCCCAACAAAAAAAGCGCTGGATGCTGTATCCAACGCCTAAACTGGCTCCCCGGGTAGGACTTGAACCTACAACCCTCCGGTTAACAGCCGGATGCTCTGCCATTGAGCTACCGAGGAGCGAAA
>PWMW01000151.1 GCA_003559095.1 Clostridiales bacterium
ACAGCACGAGCCCTCGACATGAAGACCATAGGGCTTGCAGGACGGGATGGCGGACCGATGAAGGACTTCTGTGACGTCTGCTTGCTCGCGCCGGGGCAAGATACAGCGTCCATTCAAGAACGCCACATTGCCATCTATCACACGCTGTGTGCTCTGCTGGAAGACGAGTTCTTTTCTGAATAGACGGCAGTCGTCGGCAATCAGGACTGCAGACCTCGGCTGGACGGCCGGCCGCAACCAATCGTTGGGATCGAACATTGCCAGTGCAGCGCAGAGGTTGCCCGAGGTGTGCTCGGTCGGCTGCTGTACCCGAGATGGAGGCCACTAGGTCCGTGTGCAACTGTCGACTCCATACCGCCGTCGTTGACTAAAGGCCAGAGCTCAGAGCCCAGAGCCCAGCGGCCAGAATTAGGGCCAGAATTACAGGCCAGAACCAGAGGCCAGAACCAGACGTCAGAACCAGAGACCAGAACCAGAGAGTTGGTGAGATACTTACGATGAACCAGATACCCGGAGACAAAGGGTACACCATCCTGGGCATTGATATTGGAGGCACCAAGTGCGCAGTATCCTTGGCGCAGACGGCTGCCGGCCTGCCGCAAATTGCAGCAAAAAAACAGTTCCCCACCCCGAAGTCGGCTTCCGCAGCGCTGGAAAAACTTGTTAGGGGATCTGCCGAACTGTTGCAGGCCGAAGGCATCGCCGTCGAAAATGTGGATGTCATCGGCATCAGCTGTGGTGGTCCCTTGGACAGCCGTGCCGGTCTTATACTCTCTCCCCCGAACTTACCCGGCTGGGATCGGGTGGATGTCATATCACCGTTCCAGAACGGTCTGCGGGACAATGTGCCTGTCTTTCTTGAGAACGATGCCAACGCCTGCGCTCTGGCGGAATGGCAGTGGGGTGCCGGCCGGGGATGCCAGAACATGATCTTCCTGACCTTCGGTACTGGCATGGGTGCGGGTCTGATCCTCAATGGACAACTCTACGCCGGTACCAACGGTATGGCCGGGGAAGTAGGTCATATGCGGCTAGCTGACAGCGGACCATGGGGGTATGGGAAAAACGGTTCCTTTGAAGGGTTTTGCAGCGGTGGCGGTATTGCCCAGTTGGCGCAGCTGCGCTTGGCACAGCTGCGGACAGAGGGTGGCACCTCCACACTGGAGGCTGGCGGCGAACCATCAGCCAAGGCAGTGGCCGATGCGGCATTGGCTGGAGACTCCTTGGCAGCGAACGTCTTTCGCGAAGTGGGCGAACGGCTTGGTCAAGGACTGGCAGTACTGGTAGATATTCTCAATCCGGAACGCATTGTTATTGGCAGCATCTACAGCCGGCAACAGGGACTTTTGGCGGAACCGGCGGCGGAGATGCTGCGGAGAGAAGCTCTAGCTCTCAGCTTGGAAGTATGCCAGGTCGTGCCCGCAGGGTTGGGTGAAGCCGTGGGCGATTATGCCAGCGCTGCCGTGGCATGGTATGGTTTGCGTGGCAAAGTCTGACAGGGGTCTGGCAGCGATTTGGAAATATTTTACATGTACCTGGTAACTGGAAGAGATTTACAGATACCTGGTAGCTGGAAGAAAATGACAGATGCCCGGTGATTGGCGGAAGTTTACAGGCACCTGGTAGATGGGGAAAATTCCCAAGCACCAGGTAATTGGGTCTGAAGGGAAACCAGGCGCGAAAAACCCCCGGAAGTGTGTCACGCTGCACACGCTTCTGGGGGTTTTTGCAATGCGATGATTCGTGTTAGACTTCCCAGCCCTAGTAGGCCATACTGACCAGCTCAATGATACCGCCAGCCACGCGGGCGCCACCAATATTTTCGGGGGTGAAAAGGTCCTCTTCAGCATGGATGACAATGGCCCGACCAGCGATGGAAAGAGGCCCAGGGGATAAGGTGATGTCATCTTTGACCATTACGAGAGTACCGACACCATTCTCATCCACTTCAATGTTCAACAGGTCACCGGCATGAGAGCCGTGTTCGTGAGGATGCCCGTGGCTGCCTTCAGTGGGATCGAAGTGACCGCCAGAAGCGGCCGGAGTGCTGAGATCGCCGAACTCATGAATATGGACACCCTGCAGCGGGTTGGACAAGCCGTGGGCACGTACCGTGACGTACACCACTCCATTGGCTTCCACGAAGAATGCTGTGCCGGTGGGGCCGCCTTCTTCGAACGGGATGATCTCGGCCACCGCATATACCACATCGTGACTGTGGCTGTGACCGTGGTCGCCGTGACTGCCAGCAAGGCCCAATACTCCCAAGGTAAGTACCAACAACAGAGACAGTGATACGCCGACAAATCGTTTCATTTTGCAGTTCTCCCTTCGGATGCATAGTGTTTTATTGAGTCAAAAGTACCCACTGCTGCTAGCGGCATGAGCTCTCGCCCTGCACGCAAGCTGCATAGTGGACTTTTGATTCCAAGGTTAACCGGTTCACCCGGCTCATCAGAGTTCAGTGCCAGCGAAGACCACCAACTCCAGGGGCGCCGGTGGAGCAGGAATGGACAACCTGCGTAGGTGTCCGGTGGTATGTTCTCCTAGGGGCATTATTGCTGGAGTTACCAGGGGCTCAAAGTTGATAATGAAAATCTTTCTCAAAAACTAAGGAAATTATAAGTCCGGAAATAATATTTGTCAAGCGCACCATGAAGAAAAACTGAAATTTCAACAAAACTTCACCTTTGCTTTCGTTTCTGCATAACACAAGTCATTTGTTCATCAAGGCACATAAACAGCCGAACACCGCAGAAATCGCTGTTCCCACAAGGTGTTTCCAAAGCTTTGGCGAACAACCTTGGTGATGCCAGATACCTTGAACGTCGTTCGAGGGTTGACTCCGTAACCTGCCCGCTGGTTGCTGTAAAATCGATAACTTCGCCGTTGCGTCAAGAACCAAATCTCTGCGGCCAATTGCGGTCGACATTCTGAACAACGACAGATGATCTGCCAACATACGGAAAGGAAGTGTTGCGTCATGGTGGAAAACCGGCTCTTGAGCAGTTTGGAAAAGGTGTTCTTGGACGAGATACCGCAGGCACCGGTACTGTCCAGAGCCAGCATGCTGCGGGGCGAAGTATACTCACTGCAGTGGGCTTTGCGCAGTACCCAAACACGTTTGACAGGTCTCCACGTCAACGTGGAGGGATCGTTGTCGCCGTTTGTTAAGCTGTGGAATGTTCACGTTGTGCCAGTGGAACTTCCGGTCTATCCGGACCATGATGGGTTTGTCCTGCGGGATACACCAGGTCTTTATCCAGATCTCTTGGAACCCATTCCGGAGCAGGGTTTTATTCTGCTGCCGGATCAATGGCGCAGTGTTTGGATCTCGCTGCGACCCGATGCTGATGTACCGGCGGGCGAGCATGTGTTGCGCTTAAAACTGCAGGATGCTTCCGGGACAATCTTGGCAGATGCGCAGTTTACTGTTGAGCTCTTGCCGCTGGAGCTGCCGTCCCAGACCCTGCGGCACACCCAGTGGTTCCATTCGGACTGCATTGCTGATTTCTACGGGTTCGAGGTGTTCAGCGAACCCTATTGGCAGCGGGTCGAGCAGTTCATGACTATGGCTGTGGAGCATGGCATCAATATGATCCTCACTCCTATTTTCACACCGCCGTTGGATACCGCCGTCGGTGGCGAACGAACCACAGTGCAGTTGGTGGATGTGACGAAGCAAGGCGACAGTTACAGCTTTGGGTTTGATCGTTTGACCCGTTGGATAAACATGGCCCGGCGGATTGGTGTGGAGTTCTTTGAGTTTGCCCATTTGTTTACGCAGTGGGGGGCTAAGCATGCTCCCAAGATCATGGGTCGTGAGAATGGTGAGGAAGTTAAACTCTTCGGCTGGGATACAGATGCCGCTGGACCTGAGTATGCCCAGTTCCTGGATCAGTTCCTGCCAGCCTTGGTAGCGTATATCCAAGGGCAGGGTTTGAGCCAGCACAGTTACTTCCATATATCCGATGAACCGCAGTTGGAGGATCTTGAGTCCTATGGCAAAGCCCGGGATATGATTCACAGACATCTCCGCGATTTTCCCATCATGGATGCTTTGTCTAATTTCGAGTTCTATGAGACGGGCCTGGTGCAGACACCCATTCCCGCCAACAACCACATCGAGCCGTTCTTGGCTGCGGGCATTCCCAATCTTTGGACCTATTACTGCATAAGTCAGTACAAGAAAGTGTCACAGCGATTCGTCTGCATGCCGTCCATGCGCAATCGCGTCCTGGGATGCCAGCTCTTTAAGTACAACATCAAAGGCTTTCTTCACTGGGGATATAACTACTACAACTCGCAGTATTCGCTGCAGGGTGTGAATCCATTCCGCTTTTTGGATGGTTTGCATTGGAGCCCGGCCGGGGACACATTCTTAGTCTATCCGGGTCCAGACGGCCCCTTGGCATCCCTGCGCCTCAAGGTGTTCCACGAAGGTCTGCAGGATCTGCGTGCCATGCAGTTGCTGGCTTCCTTTACCAGTCACGACGCTGTGGTCAACCTTCTCGAGGATGAACTGGCACAGCCCTTGACCTTCAGCGACTATCCCCGTGATACGCAGTGGCTCTTGGCCGTCCGCGAGCGAGTTAACGCCGCGCTGCGCCGCTATTGCTAGTGTGGAAGGCCCGCGGCGATGCCTGCCAGAATGGGGCAGACACCGAAGTTCAATCTCGAGATTTCGCGAAGTTTTTCGCTAACAATGCAGGAGTTCCCACGCCAAATGGATAAATATAGAATAGTATGGAAAAACTGAAAAGGCGATGCAGAAAAGAGTTTCTCCTGGCAGCATTGTTTGTTGGCAGCCGTTGGCAGCTGCGAACGCGCTTCGGGGCCCGTTTGTTCGGGCGAAACGACCGCAGAAGGATGGTGTAGGACTGGCACGGCGCGACGGTGAACAAGCAGTTCAGGAACGCAGGGACCAATGAGAGGAGCGATGGATAGTGAAACGATCGGCTGAACTGGCCCCAAGAATTGTGGCGGCTCTGATTGACGCACTCATCGGTTGGGTTGTCGTGGTGATCCCCATACTCGGTGCCATTGTTAGTGTTCTGTATCTACTGCTCAAAGATGGTATTATGTTCCAGCTGCTCAAGACAGATGAATGGAAGAACAAGAGTATTGGCAAGAAGATCATGAACATCGAAGTAGAGACCGCTGATGGCAGCCCGGTGGATCTGGCCCTCTCGGCGAAGCGCAACATCCCTCTGAGTATCGGCAGTTTCCTGGCCATCATTCCGGTCATCGGCTGGATATTCGGACCTATAGTTGCTATGGTAGTTGCCGTTATCGAGATTGTCCTTGTCCTTACGGATTCTGAGCGTCGTCGTCTAGGTGACAAGTGGGCCAATACCCGCGTCGTCCAAAGTGAACCTGCGGTGGCCGAAGAGAACAAACTTTAGGTGTTGAAGGTCTAAATGACTGTGCAAGGTTGTGCAGGGTTAGGCAGGAACAGCGAAATCCTTGGAGTGGCTTGTACGCGATCTTGACCTCCCTGAATTTGGTTGAGGTGTTCCGCCATGCGGTGGACAGCCTAAGGCAGTTGTTACAATACTTATGGGACGAACAAGACCATGACCGTGAACCTGGGGTTCACGGTCATGGTCTTGTTCTGTCTACGCATTCCTGAAGGGACTTCTAGAATTATTTCGCCTACCAAAGGAATTCGACCTCTGTTTTGCGAATACATGCTGCAGAATGGGGGCAGAAGCAGGCGATGGACAGCAGAAAGGGAAGAGCCCGTTTGACCGAAGGCCCTGTGCCGTCGGGTTTGATTAGATTGGCGGCGCCGATGGTCATGGGTATGCTGGGTATGGTTGTGTTTAACTTAACGGATACATACTTTGTGGGACAATTGGGATCGGAACAGTTAGCGGCTCTGTCATTCACATTTCCCGTGGTCATGGTACTGAATGCTGTGGCACAAGGGGTAGGTTTGAGCAGTTCAGCCCTGGTCTCACGGGCCGTGGGTGAGGATGACTGGGATGGCGTTCGTAAGTTGGCTCTTCACAGTCTGTTGTTGGGCGTCTTGATTCTGGCGGTTATTTTGACGGCCGGTCTGCTCACCGTGGATCAGTTGTTTCGGACGCTGGGCGCCGAAGGACAGATTCTGGACTATGTGCGGGAATACATGCAGATCTGGTATTTTGGTTCTGTGATGGTGGTCATTCCCATGATCGGCAACAATATTATCCGCGGGCTGGGGGATACTAAAACTCCCGGTACGGTCATGGCCATCTCGGCCATGGTGAACGTTGTTCTAGAT
Organism: Clostridiales bacterium; assembly: GCA_003559095.1. GTDB lineage: Bacteria > Bacillota > Limnochordia > Darwinibacteriales > B1SED10-159 > SLOZ01. Next base: position 6,269 of record PWMW01000151.1, read on the forward strand.
CCGCTGCTAATTTTTGGTTTGGGCCCCTTCCCGCAGCTGGGAATTCGGGGCGCAGCCTTAGCCACAGTGATTGCCCGCAGTCTCACCGCGATCATTGCCATCTACGTCTTGGCGTTCCGGGAACGGATCCTTGTTCCGCAGGTGCCGACACCTGCGGCCGTCTGGCACTCTTGGCGCCAGCTCCTTTATATTGCTGTTCCCAATGCTCTCATTAACATGGCCCTGCCTTTGGGTTCGGGCTTTGTGACCCGAATCCTGGCAGGCTTCGGTCCAGCCGTTGTGGCCGGGTTCGGTGTAGCCACACGCATCGAAATGCTGGCCCTGATCTTTATTGGGGCTTTGGCTTCTGTCTCGGGCCCCTTTGCCGGCCAAAATCTCGGCGCCCGGAAATTTGACCGCGTGGTTTTGGGTATGCAGACGGGCGAACTGCTCTCCCTGGGAGTTGGCGTATTCACCGCTACCACCTTGGGTCTGCTGGCCCGCCCCATTGCCGGCGTCTTTACGCAGGACAGCAGCGTGATTGAAACCACTGTCCTGTATCTGAGGATTGTCCCTTTGGCCTATGGCTTCCAGGGAGTTCTGCGGCTGAGCGCCACTGTTTTGAACGTCCTCAAAAAACCGCTGCACTCAGCCGGCCTGACCATTCTTCAGACCTTCGGCTTGTATCTGCCGCTGGCCGCAGTGTCCGCATCGCTGTGGGGTACTCCTGGGATCTTTGCCAGTCTGGCAGTTTCTTATTTCGTGGCGGGCAGTTTGGCCCACATTGCCGTGCATCGGCAGATCCAACGATTCGCCGCCCAACACGATGGGACCTCCGTGTAGGGTTGAGTGCCCATGCTGCGACACCAGGGTGAGGAAGATTCTTTTGCACACGCCGTTTAGCCGCTGAATACGCGCCAGAACCCAGCGCCCGGGATATGCATCCGGGCCTGGGTTCTGGCCCTGTTCGTGCCAAAAGGACAGCTCAGCCCACCACGTGCAGTTTCGTCTGGCGGCCGCCCAGATAATGTACCGTTCCGCCTGTAAAAACTGCGGTCTGCTCTAAGGCAATCATCACCTGTTGGTCACTCCATTCTGGAATGTTCTCCATTACGTTTAGTTCCACGGCGTAGCAGGTGTCGTGGTTCAGCTCATACTCGCCGTTGCCCTTGACGAAACTTTGTTGATCGAACAGCCCCATGGTCGGTCCGGCTCCATGGCCGTGGTACCCGATGGGATGTGTGTAGATCATGGCCTGGAGTCCCTGTTCTTTCGCTTTATCCAGTGCCTTTAAGAAGATGTCGTTGCCTGTTCTTCCTGGCACGAACTGCTCTGTGAAGATATCCTGCAGTTGGTTGCCTCTTGTGAGAGCACGCTGTAGTCCAGCGGGAGGTTCCCCCTCCGTGACATGGAGGACGTATGCCATCTGTTGGGTGTCCGTGGCCAGCCCTAGATACTGCAGACCCACGTCGCAGTGCAGCAGGTCACCGGGCTCAATGATACTGCTGCTGGGGACCGATGTACTTCCATTTCGCTGGATCATCACCGTCGGTTGAAACCATGCCTGCAGTCCGAGATCCGTGATGGTCTGCCGGATCCACCAGGCCACATCGTCAGCCGTGGTCACACTGGGGTGAATGACATCCAACGAAAAGGCTTCAGCAATGATCGCATGAGCCAGGGCGTTGATGGCACCATAGGCTTCGATCTCCACTGGCGTGCGGGTCTCCAGCCAGCCCACGGCCAAGCGTTCTGCCGAGCAGAGCCGGTCGCGGTACAGCGGGTCCAGCGCAGCCGTGAACTGGTCGTACTGACTCTGGGTAAGCCCATCGCCGAAGGCGAACGTATCCGAGACATTGATGCCAATGGTGCGGGGATCCCAATCTTTGATGTGTCGCGCCAGACATGCCCACTGCTCCTCTTGGGACTTGTCCCAACAGCCTTGATAGAACTCGTTCAGGCCGGGTTCAGGACGGCCGAAATTCCAGCGCTCTACTTGACCGCTTTCGAGGCGTCGAAAGACTAGAATCGTCCGGCGGCGCGCTGAGAGCATGGGCTCAGGGATCAAACTGAGCAGGACCGGATCTTCGTTGTATTCGCGGGCAATAACCACCCAGAGATCTAGTTCTTCACGTTTCATAAGTTCAGGCAGAATCTGTTCCAAACGATGTTTTAACCACTGGTTGGTGACGGCGGCCTGCTGCCTCAAGGGCAAGATGCGGCCTTTGAGACGTGAAATAATGGTCATCGGTTGCTTAACTCCTTTCGCCCAATACACCGGGCATCGAGCAGGCCTGTTGCATAGCCGTGTTTCCACGCCCAACATTTGCGGGCCTCCTCGGAGAAACGCCTGATAAACGGCGTTTCGAACTCGATCGTAAACCACGTATTGCTCTCT
>PWMW01000172.1 GCA_003559095.1 Clostridiales bacterium
GTCTGTTCCCAGTCCTGAATATGGACCGGCTTCTGGTCAATGATGGTGCTGAGACTGGCCAGGGAGCAGGTACGGCAGCACTTCCGGTGTAAGTGATGGGACCCATCGTCCGCTGACACAGTCTTTGATCAGTGCCACGATAAACGAAAGGGTGATCTCTTTGCTGAAACAATTGAAAGTTATGCCGAAAATGATCCTCCTATTCACTTTGACAGGTTTGATTCCCTTGATCGGTCTCGGTGTATACAGTTACCAGACAGCCAGCAGTACCATTACCGACCGTGTCTATGGTCAACAGCACATGTTCGTGGAACTGATGAATCAAGCGCTGACCGACTTTCTGACCGCTCGCGAGGCCGATGCGGCGGTGGCGGTTCGGACTCGAGACATCTACCAGAGTCTCAACATCCTCCAAGAAGAACGGGGCAACCTGCGCAGTCCAGTCTGGATCGACCGCCGCGATAGCATTGTGGCTGTTTGGGGACAAGCTATGCAGGAGTTGTATGGGTACTCGTTGGTTTTCGTGACTGACAGCGATGGCCGGTTGGTGTATGCTACGGATCCATCGATCGTTGGGGCAGACCTTTCGCAGCGCGACTACATGCAGAGCGCCCTCCGAGGAAACGCTGCCTGGTCGGATCTTTTTTATTCCGACCTCATCTATGACCATGCCTTGGCTCTGGGACAACCGGTCTTCAGCGGCGGTACTGACGGTGATCTGGTGGGTGTCGTTGTCCTGGTCACCTCAGTGGAGGATGTCCAAAACATTATCCACGCTGGCTTGGAAAACCTCGGTGAATCGGGGGACGCCTATCTCATCAACCGCGATGGTCTGCTCTTAACTAACACCCGTCTCGGTCAGTACCAGCGGGATTCGGTGATGAACGCCTCCATTGCCACCGAAGCAGTACAGTGGGCCGGCGAAGGGATTCGTGCTGGGAACGCCGATTTTGCCCGCCAGGGTCGCTATACCGATTACTTAGGCAATGAAGTGCTCGGAGATGTGGCCGTGGTTCCCTTGGGTAACCAGTTAGCTGGTCTTGTGGTGGAAGTGGACGCCGCTGAGGCCTATGCCGAAGTCTTTACACTGCGGAATATGATGGTGGTAGTTATTGTTGCCATTCTGCTTTTAGGGCTTCTCATCGCCTATACCATCGCCCGCTCGATTGCTGGGCCGGCAGCGGTGATGGTCAAGGCCATTGAAGCCGCCGCCACCGGAGATCTGACAGTCACAGCGAATGTGACCACCGGTGATGAACTGGGGACCATGGGCCAGGCACTGAACAAAATGCTTGCGGATCTGCGGGCCATGATGGTGAAAGTGGTCAGCGGCGCCGAACAGACGTCGGCCAGTTCCGGTGAGGTGGCCTCGGCCGTGCAGGAGACCGCTGCATCCGTGGAAGAGGTGGCCAGTACCGCTAATCAGTTCGCTTCGACCATCGAAACCACCAGTCACAACAGCCAAAAGATGGCGGACCTAGCCCAGACCACCATGGATAAAACAGATCAAGGGGCCAAGCAGATCGAAGAGACCGTGGCTACTATGCAGTCCATCAACCGGACAGTGGAAGAGCTGAGCCAGGAAATTTCCGGCCTGGAAAGCCAGTCTGAGCAGATTCGCTCCATTGTGGATATCATTACCGGTATTGCCGACCAGACCAACCTGCTGGCCCTGAATGCTGCTATTGAAGCCGCTCGGGCGGGCGAACACGGCCGTGGTTTTGCCGTGGTGGCCGAGGAAGTCCGCAAACTAGCCGAGCAGTCGGGACGGGCAGCGGGTGAGATCACGGATGTTATTGGCGACATGCGCACTGTCGTGCAGGGTACGGTGGCCAAGTCGCAGGAAAGCTCCAACCAAGTGACCGAGGGTGCTGCCTTGGTACAGAGCAGTGGTAGAATGTTCACGGAGATCCAGGATATTGTGCAGAACCTGACCGACGGCATTCAAGGCATTGCTTCTGCTAGCGAAGAGTTGGCTTCCGGAGGGGAAGAGATCGCTGCCAGCAGCGAAGAGCAATCCGCCTCCGTCGAGCAGATCGGTGCCTCCATTCAGAACGTGGCCACCATCGCCGAACAACTCAAAGAGTTGGTCAGCGCATTCAAGATTTGACCGGCCGCCGACGGGAGAACGAGCACCGTCAATGTAGATCTGGTAAGCGTAACCCGGGATGAAGGATAAGGCAGCACAGGCACCGAACCACAGGTGCCTGTGCTTTTGTGCGAGGCGGCTGTGGTGGCACTGAACCAGAAAGGGTGGTTGGTGTGAGCGCAGCCAGCTGCAGGGTCGCCCGTGAGCTTGAAAGTTTCAACCCCTGTGGCCTCGCAGTGGTCGCCGGCCACCTTGACCTCGGCCAGGGGCAAGCCTCCAAGATATCCAGGGACATCCATGCAGGGCAGTACCCGATCATCTAAGACAGTGCCGGATTTTCCCAGATTAGATTCGGATTCCAGCAGGAATGTCAGACCTTGGTGGTTAACCATGACCTGTGGGACGCGGCCTCTTGGCCACGCCAGTCGCGGCCTTGGTGGACAGCAATATGTGAAGACGAGTGTTATCACAAAACGAAAATTCAATGAGGAGGCTGAGCTATGGCAGCGAAGGAACTACAGAATGTGTTTTACCGCGTGGAAGGACCGCCCGATGCACCGGTTGTGGTCTTTCTGCATGGCATCGGCATGAATCATCGGACATTCGAACCGCAGCTGAGCGCCTTGGCAGAGCAGTATCGGGTGGTGCTCTTAGACCTACCCGGCCACGCACAGTCGAAGGCGGCCGCTGTTGGGCCGCGCTTTTCGCATCGAGCAGCGGATTGTGCGGTGGCTGTATTGGATGAGTTAGGCGTTGAACAGGCTGTTTTTCTCGGACAGTCCCTGGGCAGTTTGGTCGTACAGCATGTGGTGAACCGCTATCCGCAGCGGGTGCAGGCCACAGTTCACCTGGGTGGAATGCCCCTGCATCCGGGCTACTCGCCGCTGCTGGCCTTGGTACTGCGACCGCTGTTGTTCTTAACGCGACTACTGCCGGCCAAAACGTTCTACCGTAGTTTTGCAGCCCATCGTGCTATTCACTCGGAGACAAAGCGCTTCATGGAGCAGGCCATCGCTGAAAACGGCAAAGAATTGGTTCTGGAGCTCACGAAAGAAACCTTGAAGGACATGACCGAAGGTCTGCCAGAGCCGCTGCCCACACCCTGCCTCATCCTTATTGGTCAGAGTGAAGTTCCTTTTGTTCGCAAAAGCGGGGAAAAATGGCATGGTAAACGGCCCGGCAGTGAGCTGCAGATCATCCCTGACGCCGGCCATATCGCCAACCAAGACAATGCAGAAGTCTTCAACGAAACTCTCAAAGGATTCCTGGATCGGCTGTTTGACAGTTCTCCTGTTGTGGACCATTCATAAGCGCCTCCAGGTCAGGACAGCTGGTGGGCTCCCAGCCGGCATCAGTGCGAACGAAACGATGGGGCCAAAAACAACCCAGTCAGCCCGGTCCTGCACAGCGGCCGCTGGTGTGTGGGTACGCCTCCAGTTTGCAGTGAAGTGGATATGAAGGGGTTCGTCTCAAGGATGTCTTGCAGAAGTCTTCGGGCATCCGGTTCTACGAAGATTATGCTGATCTCCGATCTGACGTCTATCGCATGGCCGCCTGCGCCGTGGGGCTCGGGGGCTCCTTGTAAGGAGTGTTGGCGAGCCTAGAAGGAGAGCGGGAGCCCGGTACGTTTCATCGTTGTGTGAGCAGCGAAACCTCGGTACTGGGCATGGTCCCGCGGGCAGCCACAGGAATGGATTTGGCCGCGTACACGCAGGAAAGGCTCTGGTGGCCGGCGGGTATCGAAAGTGATGCCCATTGGCTGCTGGACGGTTCAGACGGCGATGATCTGGCCCTAGGAATCTACGGTCAAGCCATCGATGTGAACCCAGCCACTGACATCGTGATTGTCCAGACCTCAGCCTATCCCGATTATAATATTGATGGCAGTGCCATGGAGCTGGAAAGCATCGCGTTCTTCCGGGCTATTGCACGCTCCCTCCGATGATGACGAGTGGTGGGTGACGGCGGCTGTTGTTCGGCATCAACGAGCGACGACGAATGTCGCCGATGTCCGCTGCCCAAATGCGGTGAAACACACCATAGAGAGCGAGGAAACGAAACGTGGCAGCAGAAGCAACCCATGATTTCTTCCGTCTGACCAGAATCGGGCAGATCCGGCGTATTGGGCGACTGGCTGCCGCTGCCCTGGATGCCTACGGCATCAAGGTTCGCACTATGCGTATCCATTCCTTCGAGACCAATCTGCTCTATGCAGTGCGGTCGCAAACAGGTGAGCGGTATATGCTGCGCATGGCGTATCCGGGCTGGCGCACTCTGGAGGATCTACAGGCTGAGGCTGCCTGGCTGCAGGCGCTGGATAAAGATACGGATATCAGAGCGCAACAGGTGATTCCTTCCCTACAGGGAGAGTTTGTGCTGCCGCTGAATGGGTCGGCAGTTCCGACCACGTGGTATGCTACCCTGATGACGTGGGTCGATGGCCGGCTGCTGGGGCACCACTTAACCACACAAAACTTGCAGCGCATGGGGCAGCTCTTTGCCAAGCTGCATCAGCACGGAGAGCAGTGGCAGCCGCCAGCAAACTTTACCAATAAGCGATTTGAGGCGTTTCTCTCGCGGGGCGAGCCGGACGCTATCTTTGACGGCGGCTTGGTGGATGGCTTCGACGACAAAGACAAGCAGGCCTTTTGGCAGGCCCGGCAATGGGTGGAAGCGGAGTACAGCCGTCTCTGCCCCAGCGATCTGCGGGTCATTCACTGTGATTTGTGGCATGACAACATCAAAGTGGATGGGGGACGATTGCGCCCCTTTGACTTCGAAGACACCATATGGGGCTACCGCCTGCACGACATGGCCATGGGTCTGTTGGATCTTTTGGAGACCGTTGGTCATGCCCGCTACCAGGAGCTGCGGGTGGCCTTCCGCGCAGGTTATGAACAGCTGCTGGATTGGCCAGAGGGCAATTTGGAGGTGCTCCAGATCGGCCGGCTTCTCTGGGTGGCCAACTGGGTAGCTCGTTTTGACAGCGAGTCCCTGGATGCTGTTGGCCAAAAATATGGCGAGGTCTTTCGTCACTTCGCAGACAGCGGCGAACTGCGGCTGCCGCCCCAGTCGTAGCCAATACGGCCCTTATGCGGCGTTCCGGCTCATGCTGCCGCAGGGACCCAGTGCACACTTGGCGAAGACACGATGCTTGATGCTCAGGGCTGACAAAACGGATAGGACCACAAAGAAAAGCCAGCCACGGACACATGGTCAGTGGCTGGCTTTGGCAACGGGCTCGAGGCTCTGCCCATAACGTTCCAAGATCAGTTGTGCCGAAATCCGCGCCGACTCCAGGATGGTTGGCAGACCGCTGCCGGGATGGGTGCCTCCCCCCACCAGGTAACAGTGATCCCACTCTTCGAACTGATTGTGGGGCCGCAGTACAAGCATTTGGCCCATGTTGTGAGCTAAGCTGAACGTGGCTCCCAAGAATACGGCATGATCCTGTTCCCACTGCTTTGGTGTGACCATGCGTTCGGTCACGATATGCTGCCGCAGGTTTTCCAGTCCGGCCTTCTGTTCGAGGGTGGTCAGAACCAAGTCACGGTAGCCAGCGGCCTCCTGCTCCCAGGAAATTCCACTGTTGTTGTTCGGAACCGGTGCTAATATGTAGAGAGCGGAGTGTCCGGCCGGGGCCAGGCTGGGATCCGTGATCGAAGCGTTTTGAAAATACACAGAAAGGTCCTGCGACAAGGCATGGCCGCGAGCCACTTCTTCCACATTGCGCCGATAATTTTCAGCAAACACTACATTGTGGTGAGGAACATCGTAGAGGCGGTCCAAACCCAGATAGAGCATAAAGGTGGAACAGGAATATTTTTTGCGGCGCAGCCGCTGGTCGGTGTACTTGCGTCGGTGCTCCGGCTTGACCAAATGGGTCATGGCATGAGCAAAATCGGCATTGATGATGACATCATCGGCCTTCACCACTTGACCATCGGTTAGGCGTACGCCCACCGCGCGACCGTCTTCCACCAAGATGTCTGCCACTGCCGTGGACAAGTGCAGACGTCCACCATCTTCTTCAAAGACCTTGGCCATGGCCTCGCTGATGCGGTGCAGGCCACCCATGACGTGGTAGATGCCGCGGGCATGTTCCATGTAGGAGATCATGCTGAAGGTGCCGGGGCATTCCCAGGGGGACATACCCAAATACTTGGCCTGGAATGTGAAGGCCATCCGCAGATCCTCGTCAGAAAAGTATCGGCCGAGTTTGGTATGGAGGCTTTGATGGGCATCGAGAGTGGGCAGCGACGTCAAGAACCGCCAGTTGAAGAAAGGTTTCCAGGACGAATAGGGGACCCGCAGACGTGAAATGAGCCGGGTGAACTTGCGGCTCTCCACATCCAAGAACCTCTGGTATCCCTGGTAACTGCCGGGGAACAAGCGCTCCATTTCGGCTTCCATTTGCCCTTGATCCCGTGTGGGGAGGAAAGCACGGCCATCATGGAAGACCAGTCGATACAGGGGATCAATGTTCTGCAGCGTCAGATAGTCCTCGACCCGGCGGCCGGTTAACTGAAAAAGTTCGTGCAGAATGTAGGTCATCATCAAAAAGGTCGGCCCCAGATCGAAGCGATATCCGTCCTGTTCAAAACCGGATGTGCGCCCGCCCACATAGGGCTGCTGCTCAAATACGTCCACGGTACAGCCGGCCTTGGCCAACAGCATAGCGGCACCGAGACCGCCAGGACCAGCACCCACCACCACAATATGCTTTGCCATGGGTCGAATCACTCCTAACTACTGATGTCGCGGCAGACAAAATCCTCCAACTGGGGAATGAACTCCCGCATATCCTGCATTAAGATTGCCTGGGGATTGCAGCGCAGAACCATGCCATCGATGTACATGAGGCTCTTTATAATGGGGAACATGCCTTTTTCGAAGCTCATGCCATGGTGAACACCCATCTTGATGGTATGCATCATCTGCTCTGTCAGACTGACCTCCGATACTGTCTTGCCCGGGAAGTCCTCATACAGCTGCAGCAGCTTCGGCAAAAACACCTTGTAGCGGCTGTCGGAGATCTCGCGATCGGACATGCTGCGCAGGGCGGCTGCGCAGCCGGGGAAGTTGTTTTGGCTGAGGTGCTTCATGAACTGGAAGAGGCCGCAGCGCAGCTTGTCGGAGACACGCCCAATGGCACCGCAGTCCACAAAGTAAAAGCGGTTCTCATGCAGGATAACGTTGCCCGGATGCAGGTCCCCATGGAAGGTGCCGATGCCGAACATAAAAAAGCCGTGCAGCCGGAAAAGATTCTTCAAATGGTGGTACTCTAGATCTCCCTGTTCTAGACGGGTTTCCAGGGTGGTGCCAGCAATGGCCTCACTAACCAAGACATTGCTGTTGGAGAGCTCGGGATACGTTTGCGGGAACGCGAGATCACGCAGATCCACGTCCTGCCGATGGCGTTCACAGATATCCCGCAGCAGGTTCTGGTTGGTGATTTCGTTGGTCAAGTCCAGTTCCGCTAAGGTGTCCCTTTCGATCATCTCCAACAAACCGAGGGGATCGGCTACCTTCTTGAGGCGAGGGTAGACGGCTGTTAAGACCTTGAACAGCCTCGTCACTGTGCGGACGTCTTGGCGAAAGCCTGCGGCGAAGTCCTTCTTGATCAGCTTAACCACCACCGGCTGACCGCTGCGCAGAGTAGCTTTGTGCACCTGACCTACTGAAGCACTGGCCAGAGGATCCGCCGCGATCTCGGCGAAGTGATCGCGCCACGTTCCGTTCACATGCGCTGCCAGCAGTTGCGAAAAATCTTCCGGCGGCATGCGGTCCGTGTTCTGGTACAACTCCGACAAGACCGTACAGGTCTCCGGAGGCAGAAAGTCAAAACGCAGGGCCAACATCTGGCCCAACTTCACCGCCAGCAGACCCTTGTCCTCGATCTTTTTTAGATCCGGCGGCTGTTTGCGAAAAATTTCGTAGAGCAGGCTGGAGAACGACCATAAGTTCAAGGAACATCCCTTCTTTCCAGCGCCAAAAAATCACAACTATAACCATTATTATAGCCTTCTCCCGTTCCCTGGTCAATTGGCGGCGTACTCTGCATCTGCCAGGCCGGGGCTGCCCAGTGAGGCTAGTTCAAGGCTGGGCCGGCCAGGTGTGCGGCTCGGATCGACCACGGAAGGCCTCGTCAGGGAATGTGCAGTACTCAACCAAAAAGCAGCAGAGCCATGGTGGTCTTCCGTGGTCCTGCTGCTTTTGCTGTCGTCCAAGATGCAACGGGACGGGTCATCTAGCACCGCAGGGTAGGAACAAAGGTCGTGCCAACCCGTTATTTTTCGACGATCTCAACGCGGCGGTTGCGCGCCCGTCCTTTCTCCGTGGTGTTGCTCAACACAGGAGCAGCAAAACTTACACCCACGGCTGTCAGCTGTTCCTGTGGTATTCCGTACTCATTGACCAACGCAGCAACCACTGCATTGGCTCTGGCCTCCGATAGGTCGAGATTCATAGCATAGCTGCCTACATTGTCTGTGTGACCGACGACCAGATAGCGGTTACCA
>PWMW01000198.1 GCA_003559095.1 Clostridiales bacterium
ACAAGATCGGCGGCAGCGTTATGAACACGGGACTTATCCCCAATCTGCCCAAAGAAGCCTGCGTGGAAGTCCCCTGCTTGGTGGATGCCAGCGGTGTCCAACCCTGCTACGTGGGTGAACTGCCGCCGCAGCTGGCCGCACTGAACATGACCAACATCAACCCGCAGCTGCTGACCATTGAAGCAGCCGTTACCGGCAAGAAGGAGCACATCTACCATGCCGCCATGCTCGATCCCCACACGGCATCAGAGTTATCCATTGACGACATCCGGGCCATGGTAGATGAACTGATCGAAGTCCACGGCGACTGGCTGCCCAAGTTCAAGTAGAGCTTCAGCTCCATAGGCACAGATGCAGCAGGCCTTTCTCCCTGGGGAGAAAGGCCTGCTTTGTTCTGCATCTTATTCGTCGGCAAAGGCTCTCCGGAAGAGCTGCTGCAGTGACTCCTGCTCCAAGGTGCGGTACATCGTCAGATTGGGCGCACCGCCAAAGCGCCGGGCATAATCCAAAGCCAAAAGACCGCGGCCGTGCTGGCCGGCTGTCTCCACAACCCCGTACAACTTCACCGTATCCACACCAACGCTGGGATCCAACGCTACGGCTAGGGCCGCAAAGTCGCACATCAGCAGCCCCTCCACACCGCGCATGCGCTTCATGCGGCGGGCCAGATGGGCACTGAGCCTGCGAAAGGTGTCGCTGACAGGGTTGGCTCCCACTTCCGGAAGGACATCCAAGGGAACCAGGGAAGCCAAGGTGGTCTCCCAGGGCACCACCTCCACGTGCCAGCCAGCCCGCAGCACCATGGCTGCAGCCTCGGGATCAGCATAAAAATTGAACTCACCCACCATGGACGTATTGCCGTGGGCGCTGTGCGTTCCGCCCATGATCACCACGCGCTCCACTGCATCCACCAAAGAGGGCTCCATAGCCAACGCCAAGGCAATGTTCGTCAGCGGCCCCACGGCCAGCAGGTTCAAGGAACCGGCATAGGTTTTTGCCGCTTCCACAATAAATGCCACAGCGTGCTGCTGCTCGGCAGCCACCGTCAATGGTGGCCACGTAATATCACCCAAGCCATCGGCACCATGGATTTCCGGCGCATGGCAGGGCGGCTGCAGCAGGGCCTGGGCTGCCCCGGCATACACAGGGATATCGCTGCCCAGAAGCTGCTTGAGGCGTAAAGTATTGGTCAAGGTCATCTCCAGCGGCACGTTGCCGTGCACCACAGTGATGCCCAACAGGTCCAAAGGCAGGCGCAGGGCTCCGATTACGGCGGCGGCATCATCCACTCCCGGATCCGTATCCAATATCCAAGGCATAGGTCATCACTCCCATCAGTGAGCAGCGGCCGCTCTAGCAAGCGGCCGCTGTCTGCTTTCCCATCGTTGTTCTGGTCATCATCAGATAATTGCAATAAGAACATAGCCGATCAGCACGCCAAGAACTCCGCCGTAAATGCCGTGATGATCCCCTTCCGAATGTTCATGGGCTTCGGGAAGGAGTTCATCAAAGGAAATATACATCATGGCGCCAGCTGCAAAGCCTAGGGAAAGACTCAAAAACACTGGGGAGGCTTCGCCAATCAGGGCTCCAATAATGGCCCCAACACCCACGGGTAGACCAGCCAAAAGCGTCATGATCACCACGCGCTTCATGGACACGCCACCGGCGGCTAAGGGTGCGGCCATAGCAATTCCCTCTGGGATGTTATGCAGCGTTAGAATAATCGCCAAACCCAACCCCAAACTAGAACTGCTGACCCAACCTGCCCCCAAGGCAACGCCTTCTGGAAAATTATGAATAGCAATGCCAAAGGCCACCAGGTAACCCATCTTCATCAGCTTACCGTCGCCTTCTTCCGAACCACCATGGTGCATATGAGGCAGGTTACGGTCCATGACAATCAGCAGCACGACCCCGATAACAAACCCCACAATGGCCAAGAACATGTTGCCCTCTTCGATGGCCTCCGGCATCAGTTCCACAAAGGCTAAAGCCAGCATAATACCGCCGGCGAAACCCAAATAACCACCTAACATTTTGTTGCTGGGTCGTCCGGTGTAGGCGGTGATGATTCCGCCGAGGCCCGTTCCGAGTACCCCTGTGGCCAAGCCAATGAGGCCCACCAACCATGGATTCATGGTCTCCACTCCCTCCGCAGGTCTTTGTCATACTGTTCCACCTGCTGGCCGGGAATTCCTCGTCAAAGACCAAAAAAATGACCAATTTGGGCTGCCAAGCCTCCCACGAACAGTGCCAGGACCGTAGTCCCAACCAAGATTCCCATACCCAACTTCACACCATACTCCCGGCTGATGGTGCCGATCATGGCAATGCACGGGACGTAGAAGAGAGCCACCAAGGCACCGGTGAACAACTGCAGGGTAGTAATATCCATCTCCAGCAGAGGCAGTACCGTCAATTCGCGACGCAGAATTCCCAGCGCCAGTGGCACTGCAGCCTCCTCAGGCAGACGCAGCCACCCCGTTACCACTGGGCCAAGGAGACGGCCCCAGGCGGCCATTAGGCCAGTTTCGTAGAGCACAGAAGCAACACCCACAGCAATGATCATGGGTACAGCACCATTGCTGACATAGGAACGCAGGCGCATGAAGATCTTCTTCCAGAGAACCTCAGGCCGGGGCATCAGCAGTTCAGGAACTTCCATCATTGTCAGTGGCATGGGTGCACTGAGCATTCGATCCATGATCAGACCCGCTAGGAACATCGCCAGTACCGACACCGAGAACACAGCCAGTAGGGCCGCGATGGAATGGGCCGCCAACAGAGATATGAAAGCACCGGTTTGGGAAATGCAGGGTACAGCAATACAGATCAGCACCGAGACAATGACCCGTTCCTTGTGAGAATTTAAAGCCCTCGTGGCCAGGATACCGGGGATACCACAGCCATAGCCCAAGAGTAGTGGAATGATACTGCCACCCTGCAGGCCAATGCGCTGCATCAGTCCGTCGACCAAAACAGCCAAGCGCGGCAGATAACCGCTGTCCTCCAGGAAACTCAGAACAAAATAAAAGGATGCCACATAAGGAAGAACCAGCGTAAAAGGCCATTCAATTCCTTTGATTAAAAACCCATATTCTCCAATGAGGATTCGCTGCATCATACCCGGTGGAACAACTGCCTGCACCACCGTTTCAATGAACGGCATCACAACACCGCGAAAAGCCGGCAGTAAAAAAAAGCGCCGCATACCCATCCCAAAGCCAATCACAAAGGCAAAGACCAGTACTAGGGCCAACACCGCTATGGGCAGACCGGGCCACGGCTTCACCAGCAGCACGCCCCACTTGGTCATGGGATGCTCCTTAGTATCAATCTGACGGCGGAAGCGGATATTCAGCTGCTCCACATGGCGCCAGCGTTGATCCTCAGGAACCGTCACAGGATGGGGCGTTGGTTTGGCCTTAACCAATCGCGCCGCCTCTTCCATGATCTCGGGAATTCCCTGCCCTGCCACAGCAATGGCTGGAACCAAGGGAACACCCAATTCTCTGGCCAAACCAGCAAAATCCAGTCGATATCCTTTCTGCTGTGCCAGATCCCAACGGTTGACCACCACCAAGGTGGGCAGTCCGTACTCCAGAACCTGCAGCAGAAGATAAAGACTGGACTCGAAGTTCACCGCGTCCACCACGCAGATGACGGCTGCCGGTTTTTGGCGAAGCATCTCCACCGCTACCTGCTCCGCATCATTCGTCGCTTCCAGGGTGTAGGTACCGGGAACATCAATGAGAACGGCGTCCCGGCCCGGCAGCCGCATCGGTCCTTCGGTGTACTCCACCGTCGTCCCGACGTAATTGGCGACACTAACATTGAGACCTGTCAAATGGTTGAACAGAGCACTTTTTCCAACATTAGGAGGCCCCATCAAGAGCAGCGTTTCCGGGGATTGCACAGACGCACCTCCCATCCACTGTAATCTCCGCAGCCGCCTGGCGGGCAATGGCCAACAAGCGTCCATCCACTTCCAGGATGTACGGACCGCCCAACGGGCTCTTGGCGTGCATCTTTACAGACTTTCCAGGCCGCAGCCCCAAGGGGGACAGCAATTTATTGTTAGGTACAGCCTCGATACTTCCGTACTGGCCAATACTCAGTTGGTTCAGTGTTTGCACGGTACGTCACCCTTTCGCAGGATAATAGATTCTTTGCCGAGATTCTGCTGCAGACAACCTTCCAGACAGCAATCTGGGTTCAATTGGGCCGCCGCTACCGACGGGTAAAATCTGCGCAGCCAACCCCGGGGATTGCGGTAAATGACACAGGAGTTGGGCCGCAGTGACTGCAGTACCTGCTGCAGGATCCCCTGCTTCGGGATGACATGAAAGGAGATCCAGACGGCGTCGTAATCACTACAGTCACACCAACTGCCGTCAGCCTGAACCACCTGCACCTGGTGCTGCAGACCACACTGGCGCAGCACCCGTCGTGACTGCCCAACAGCAGCAGGATCATTATCCAGAGCTGTCACAGCAAAACCCTGGGCGGCAAGGGTTAGGGCCGTCATGGGCAGCCGACCGCTGCCGATGTGCAGCACCTTCGCTCCCGGCTGCAGTCCCGCAGCCCTGCGTTCGGCCGCAATCATCCGCCCATAGAACAGCTTGGCATACCAGTGGCCCAGGGAGGGTACGAGGCTGCCCAGCCACTCCAAAAACTTCACACACCTCAGAGAGACTTTCGCTGCAGAGGCTTTAACGTTCCATCCTGGTTCTTGGGAAAATATTCCTTCAGCCATGACTCATCTCCTTGTCGCTCCAACGTGATATTCTGGGCAGGATACAAGCGGCGGCAGCACTGGCAGCCACCAATGGCAGCCAAAATGTAAACGTGCGCAGCGCCAACGCCACCAGCAGAGCTTCACTGGTTGTGAGGCCACCGGGCGTCAACACCAATGCCATCGTACCTTCAAAGGCACCCAATCCTCCGGGCAGTAGGGGAACCATCCCTGCCAGATACGCAGCCAACACCGCCACAGCCACCACCGCGAACGGCACATCCAGGCCAAACCCCCAAACGGCCAAGGCATAGGCTTTCACTGGATACAAAACCCAGATGCCAGTGGATACAGCCAGCAGCACAGCCCGGCGCCCCTGGGCGATGGTCTTGGCGGTCTGCCAGGCCGCAGCTGCGAACGAAAACCGCTGCAGCACAGCCGGTGGCCGCACCAGCAGCAAGATGCCAAAGATACTCAACAGAGCCAGACCGCCAATGATGGCGAGGCGTCCGCTGGCCAGGGAAAACAGGTGGGCATAGACGGCCAGCAAAACGGCGGTTAAGACCAAAAACGGTGTCAACAACAGTAATTTCTGGGCCACGAGAACTCCGGTCAAGGCCGCTGCTGGGATCCCCGACCAACGACGATAAAGGTATAATTTCACGGCCTCACCGCCAAATTTCACGGAAGGCGTCACGCTTTCCACAAACGACCCGGCCAAATAGGCGCGGGCACAGTCCCAAAACCCAATGCGGCCACCGGCTCGGACCAACAGGAACTGCCACTGCCAAATACAGGAAGCCAAGGTCCCAACCTGCAGCAGACCTACACCCACCACATACAATGGCGAAAGATTCTGCAGGGTCTGCCATACCCCTTGGTGCCAAGCGTAGACGCCCATACCAGCGACGAGGATGAACCCCAGCAGCCAAGCCGCTTTACGCCGACTGTTCATAGGCGCCTCCCACCCATACAGCCACCGAACGGTCAAAGGTCTTCATGGGCTGGGTGACCCACTTGTGAGGAAGATGGTGAACATCGAGTAGATCATAGTGCTGCTGAAATTCGGTACTGGGCTGACGGAACAAAACCGGTGTCGGTTTCTGGGCCAACTGCTGCAGGCGGTGGAGAATCTCCTGCTTCGGTTCGGCCTGCAGCGCCACCAAAGCACAATCAAACTCCAGTTCCGGGAGGGACTGACCCGGAACACACAATATCTTAATGCTGTCGGCCAGGCCCAACTGCTCGACGCAGCGTCGCGCCAAGACGGTGGATGGCTCATGACAATCCACTGCAATCACTGATGCTCCACTGAGAACTGCTGTATGTATAGCTGTGAATGGTACAGCACCGCAGCCGATATTGAGCACCGTTTGGCCTGGTTCGACTCGAGCCAGGTCCAGTTCATTCTGGACCACAGTCTGATAGGGTTTGGCGTAGACGGTGGCAAGTTGGGGAATGCGACTGGCCAGCCGCTCAAAGGAACCCACAATGGGTTGAATAAGGCGCATGAGGTCCTCCTCGATAGTGAGAATCATTCTCTTGCTTTTGTGCTTATTGTAGCAAACCCCGGAGCCGGAGTCAAGGGGTTTGCAGTTAAATTGCCATACAAATCTGATTAATCACTAATGATAACCATTAGCTTTAAAATCTTGCTGTGGACACCACTGTGTGCCCTTTGTCACAGGATATCTTCAAAGTCTCTTCAAGATCCTTTGGTATTCTAAGTATGGAGGTGAGATGCAGTGAAAAAAATAGGAATCATCGCTGCTGTATTGGTCTTGTTGGTAAGTGGTCTGGTGTTGGCCCAGCCCGGTGGACGGATGCCCGCTCTGATGGAAACGGCCACGGAAGAGCAGGCAGCGCAGTTGGCTCCCATTCTTGAACAGATGGAAGCTCTGCGGGCCCAGATGCGGGAAAGCATGCAGGAGTACCGGATCCAGGCTTGGGAAGCTTTGGCTGCAGCCGGCGTCATCAGCCAGGAACGTCTGGAGTGGATGAAGCAGGGCTGGCAGTTGAACGAAGCGGAAGGATGGGCCCCGGGAAGCAAGGGTGTTCATCACCACGGCGCTGTCCACGGACGCCACGGTCGTTGGTTTGATGTGCCGGAAGTGGAAGTAGAAGAAGTGGCACCAGAGCCGTTCACCCGCCCCATGCATGATCGCCGGATGCCCCGCGGACGCCAGTAACAAAAACGAGACAGCAGCTGCTGTCTCGTTTTTACGTATCTCGTCAGGGACGGCTTCCCCAGTGGAAAATCGGTTCCAGCTTCCAAGCCCAAGAGTGGGGAACCCTACGTTTGGGGTTTGGGAACCCACACCGACCAACCCCTGCCTTCGCTGCAGGCCACACCGAACTCTCCCCAGCCTCCGTCATCGGTGGTCACAGTATGCTCCTGGTTCCCCGTCCAGTCCACGAACTGGGTATTGGGACGTTGGGTCCGAATATGGCGGCTGGTCCAGTCCGTCTCGGTCTTTTTGGCCAACAGCAGTACACAGCCCGTCTCTGGATGGTTCTCCAGTCCTTCGCGAACATAAGCATACACCACATCGTCACAGGCATCTTCCCACTCGTAGCCGGGGCCATGGGCAAAGCGCTTGCGTGCTTCCATAAGCTTAGCGACGCCGTCTTTCATGTTGTAGGCATAGATATCTTTCCAGTACACCTTCGGTAGGCCGCGCTCCCGCAGCAGAATGTAGGCATAGGCATGATACTTATACCGGTGCAGCCCCATGATCTCTCCATCGCGCTGGCTGTCGTGATTCTCCACGAACGTTACAGCCCGTTCCGCATACCCTTCCTGGTTGACCAATCCGCAATGTTGGAGACGGCGCATGGAGAACATATCGTTGTCGGACAGTTCACGAAAACTATCCCGCAGCGGAAAGTCAAAGACGTGCAGTTCCTCCGCCGTCAAGGAATCGAAGTAATTTTTCAGCACTTCAGCATCGTTGAGCCAAGCTTCGCCCACAAAGAAAAGTTTCTTGTCCGTACGCCGCTGCACCTCCTGCAGCCAGGTATTGATAAAATGGCACCCCATATGCTTAAGGGCGTCCAGGCGAAAGCCATCCACGTCCAAAGTTTCCACTAGCCAGACACCCCAGCGGATCAGTTGTTCTTGGACCTCTTCATGCTCGTAATCATAGTCCATGCCCATGAGGTAACTGTCACTTTGGTGACAGGTGGCGTCCCACTGCTTATCTTTGAACAGAAAAATACCCGTGTCGCCGGAGCGTTGGTCAAAATCCGTACCGTTGAAGTGCCACCAATGCCACTGAAAGTCACTGTAGCGCCCCTGACGACCAGGGAAGGTGAAATGACTCCACACTTCCACTTCTTCACCGGGTTTGTCGGGACTACGAGAGCTCAGCTCTAAGGTTTCGGTCTGATCAGCACCCATGAGGTGGTTCAGCACTGCATCGTAGTAGACCCCAATACCGTGCTCCCGCAGAACCTGCACGGCCTCGACCAACTCTTCCTTGGTACCGTACTTGGTGCGGACGGTGCCTTTCTGGTCAAACTCGCCCAGATCGTAAAGATCATAACTACTGTAACCTACATCATACGTTCCTGTCATGCCTTTGTGGGCCGGGGGCAGCCAGGCTGCGGTTATACCCCACTGTTTCCACTCTGCAGCCTTGGCCGGGAGCAGCCGCCACAAGTCCCGCTCTTCGGGAAAATGGTCGGCATAACCCCCCGTACCCATCTCCCAGTAAAACGCCTGCATTATTATGGGATTATCCGGTAGTGCAGATCGAGCCATGATCATCCATCCCTCCGTAATTTGCTGTAAACCCATCCATACCCATGTGCTGCAAAGCCGAACTCAGTGGCCAGCGGCAACAACCCTGCCAGCCACGGCTTTGGCACCCCCTTAGTTCCAGAAAAACCGCAGTCCATGGCGGCTGAGCCAATCCCGCTGCTCCCGCCACCCAGGCAGCGCCTCTGCCACTAACTTCCAGAACTTTGGCGAATGATCCATAATCCGCATGTGACACAACTCATGGACCACTACGTACTCCATCACCAACGGCGGGGCCATGACCAAAAGCCAGCTGAAGCTTAAGCGACCTTGATCACTGCAGCTGCCCCAGCGTTTGCGGGCGCCGGTTATGGTGATCCCCTTCGGTTCCAGAGCCAGGCACCGGCTGTGGTAGTTCACCCAGGTGGTCAGCCACTGGCGAGCCATCTGCCGATACCACGTCTCCAACATGGCTTTGATCTGTGCCGGATTGGTATCAGCGGCCGTCACCTGCAGTTCGCTGTCGGTAGCTTCAACGGTGTAATACGGTCCCTCTCCTTCGAGAATACGCAGGGTGAGCTGCTCTCCGGCAAACCAAAAAACGTCGCCGGAACGATATGTGTGGGGAGCGACTCCCAACTGAGCAAACTGTTCCAAACCAGCCAAGATCCAGTCTTTCTTATCTTCCAGAGCCCGCAGAGCACCCGCCCTCGTGACGTGCAGCGGTGTCCGGCAGCATACAAGACCCGGAGGCTCCAGCTGCAGCTGCACACTGCGGCGCTGCGATCGCTGCCATCGGGCTGGTATTGTGCGGCCGTTCCACTGCAGTGTTAGCTGTTCTGATGCTGTTCTCCCGCGCAAAGGCCATCGCTCCTCCTAGAGAAAAACTGCAGCGGATGGTGGACCCTCCCGCCGCAGCCATTGTTATTCTGCGTTGCTTACGTTCGCCGCGGCCATGGGTTTGACCTAGCGCGCCCGACTGGCCGCTTCCGCCAGTAGCTGTGGCAGGAACTGCTCCACGGGCTGTGGGCCGAGATCACCGTCTTTCCGTGAGCGCACAGCCACTGCTTTATTCTGCACTTCCTTGTCACCTACGATGAGCATATACGGGATTTTCTGCATTTGCGCTTCCCGGATTTTGTAACCGATCTTCTCGTTGCGCAGGTCCGCTTCCACCCGCAGTCCCTGTCGCTGCATCTGCTCCTGCAGGTCCTTGACGTAGCCGTGATGGGCATCGGATATGGCGATAAGGCGCGCCTGCACCGGAGCCAACCATGTGGGGAAAGCACCGGCATACTTTTCAATCAACAGAGCCAAGGTACGCTCATAACAACCGATACTGGTCCTGTGAATGATGATGGGCCGCTTGCGGTCACCATCTTTGTCCACATAGTTCATGTCAAAGCGTTCCGGAAGGGCAAAGTCAATCTGAACCGTAATAATGGTATCTTCCTTGCCGTGAACGTTGCGGATTTGGATGTCCAGCTTCGGTCCGTAAAAAGCAGCTTCGCCATCGGCTTCCACATAGTCCAGTTCCATCTTGTCCAGAATTCGTTTCATCTGGGTTTGGGTAAACTCCCAGGCCGCAGGGTTGTCAATGTATTTTTCTTTCTTATTGGGATCCCATTTGCTGAAGCGGAACCAGATATCCTCCCGCAGTCCTAAGGTATCCATGACATAATTGATCAGATCCATCACGCCCATGAACTCGGCTTCGAGATGCTCCGGAGTACAGATCAGATGGGCTTCCGAAATGGTGAACTGACGGACGCGAATCAGGCCGTGCATTTCCCCCGATGATTCATTGCGAAATAGTGTTGATGTTTCCGAGTACCGCAGGGGCAGATCCCGGTAACTGCGCAGCTTGCTCTTGTAAATCTGGAACTGGAAGGGGCAGGTCATAGGGCGCAGGGCCAGGACATCGTCGTCACCGTCTTCTTCGCCCATGATGAACATACCATCTTTGTAGTGCTGCCAGTGGCCGGACACTTCGTAAAGGTCTTTTTTGGCCATGAGCGGGGTTCTGGTGGCCTGGTAGCCGCGCCGCTCTTCCTCGTCCTCAATGAACCGCTCGAGGATCTGCAGTACCTTCGTACCTTTGGGCGTGAACAACGGCAGCCCTTGGCCCACAATATCCGAGGTAATGAACAAATCCAATTCACGGCCCAGCTTATTGTGGTCGCGCTGACGGGCTTCTTCCAATTTTTGCAGATGTTCATCCAACTGCGCCTTCTTGGGGAAAGCTGTACCGTAGATGCGCTGCAGCATTGGCCGCTTTTCGTCGCCGCGCCAATAGGCTCCCGCAGCAGACAGCAGTTTCACAGCCTTGACACCACCGGTGCTCTGCAAATGCGGACCGGCACAGAGATCGGTAAAGTCGCCTTGGCGGTAAAAGGAGATGGCTTCATCTGCGGGCAGGTCCTCGATCAATTCGCGCTTGTACGGTCCGCCTTCTGCAGCGGCCCACTGCAGGGCACTGTCCCGATCCATGGTAAAGCGTTCAATGGTGTTGTTCTCCTTAATGATCGCCTTGATCTCTGTCTCGATGGCCTCGAGATCATCCGGTGTGAATGGTGCATCCACATCAAAATCATAATAAAAACCGGTCTCGATGGCCGGCCCGATGGCCAATTGGGCTTCGGGGTAGAGGCGCTTCACAGCCTGGGCCATAATATGGGCACTGGTGTGCCAATACGCATGACGGCCGCCCTTGTCCTCAAAGGTCAATAGTGACAGCTGGCAGTCCTCGGTCAGCGGCTGGCGTACATCCACCAACTGCCCATCCACGTCAGCGGCACAGGTAACACGCGCCAATCCGGCACTGATATCTTTCGCTACATCCAAGACGGTCACGCCAGCTTCATACTGCTTACTGCTGCCGTCTTTAAGTGTGATGGTTATCATCCACGGTCTCCCCCTCAGTGAAAACATACGTTGCGGCTTCCTGGAAATTTCTCCAACGGCACGGCAAAACCCTTTTTGAACGGCAAATTCGCCGGTGCTTTGCGTTAAGCTCCAGTAAAGTCTCTGCAACGTTTGTTTGTGAGCTGATGCAGCATGAGTAGGTGGACGGCTCCCGCGCCGAGGAGCGTCCGCCTTGGATTATCCTTCGTTCAATGCCTGCTGCAGAGCCTGCAGTTGTTGCTCAAGAGCTGCGGCACCGGTACTTCCCTGGCTAGTGCGGTTTTGCACAGCTGCCGTTGGTTCAATGACTGCGTAGAGATCTTCGCCGAACAGAGGACTGAACTCCTGGTACTGTCCCAGAGACAGGTCCGGCAGATAAACCCCCTGCTCGATGCAGTGAAAGACAATGCGCCCCACCACCCCATGGGCCTCGCGGAAGGGCATACCCCGGCGCACCAAGTAATCGGCCAAGTCCACAGCACAGGCAAAGTCTTTCTGGACCGCTGCCTGCATCCGATCCCCGTGGACAGTGATGGTCTCCATCATCGGAGCCAGAAGGTCCAAAGCACCGCATAGGGTTTTCACAGTGTCAAAAAGACCTTCCTTGTCTTCCTGCATATCCTTGTTGTAGGTCATGGGCAGGCCTTTAAGCACAGTCAGAATGCCTATCAGATGTCCGTAAACCCGCCCCGTTTTCCCCCGCAGCAGTTCGGCCACATCAGGGTTCTTCTTCTGCGGCATAATGCTGGAGCCGGTGGCAAAGGCGTCATCCAGTTCAATGAACTTGTACTCTTCACTGGACCACAGAACTAGTTCTTCACTAAGGCGGGAGACATGCATAATAAGAATGGCCGCATTGGCCAGAAACTCCACCACAAAATCGCGATCGCTCACTGCATCCATGCTGTTAGCATAGACGTCGTCGAAGCCCAGCTCCGCCGCTACCTGCTGACGGTCGATGGGAAAGGTGGTACCAGCCAGGGCACCAGCGCCCAAGGGGCAGAGATTGACCCGCCTGCGGCTGTCCCGAAAACGCTCCCAATCCCGCTGCAGCATCCAAGCATAGGCCAACCAATGATGGGCCAGGGATACCGGCTGGGCCCGCTGCAGATGGGTGTAGCCAGGCAGGACAGTGTTCTTGTGTTCCTCGGCCAGGGCAAAAAGAACCCGCTGGACGGTGCGTATTTTGGCCATCACTTGATCCACTGCTTCCCTGGTGTAGAGATGCATATCCAACGCCACCTGGTCGTTGCGGCTGCGGGCGGTGTGCAGTTTGCCGCCCACGGGGCCCACCAACTGCGTCAGCTGATATTCTAAGTTCATGTGGATGTCTTCATGGGCGACGTCGAAGGTCAGCTCACCGGCCTTGGCCTTGACCTCCAGCTGCTGCAGGCCATCCAACAGCGCCTGCCCTTCCGCCGCTGTGATGATTCCCGTGGTCGTGAGCATCTTGACATGGGCTTGGCTGCCGGCCAAGTCCACCAATGCTAACTCTTGATCAAAGGTGATCGAAGCCGTGTACTCATCCACCAACTGGTGCGTTTGCTTTTGAAATCGTCCACTCCAAAGTTTGTCCACATCGATTCCTCCCGTTTTGGGTCTGCTGTACTAACTTGCAGCCATGGGCTCGTTGCCCGGGCTGGGTGTTGGCTACCGCTTTCTATCTTGTTCGCCATCACCGCCGGCTGGTTCCTGCCCGGGGCCGCCACGCCACCACATCATAGAAAAAAGGAGGACCCAAGGCCCTCCTTCGGGGAAGCTACAGCAATCAGCTGGTTGCCTTCTTCAGAATAGGTTTGCTGCGGTGAACTTCGCTGTGTACCTGAGTAGACAGACCCCACAGCTTAATGAAGCCTTCCGCTGCTTTGTGATCGAAGGTGTCGCTGTCGGAGTAGGTGGCCAAGTCTTCATTGTAAAGACTGTGCGCCGACTTCCGTCCCACTACAGTGGATGTACCTTTATACAGTTTGACTCGGATGGTACCACTGACGTACTTTTGTGTTTCTTCAATGAATGCGTTCACGGCTGCCATCAAGGGCGAGAACCAGAGGCCATCATAGATAAGGTCCGCTGCCTTCTGCTCCATGAGCGGCTTAAAGTGTGCTGTTTCCCGCGGCAGTGTCAAAAACTCCAGCTCTTGATGGGCTTGGATCAGCAGCATCGCTGCGGGACATTCGTAAATTTCCCGGGACTTGATGCCCACCAGCCGGTTCTCGATGTGGTCGATCCGACCCACACCATGGGCACCGCCCAGTTCATTGAGGGCATCGATGATCGCTTTCAAGCTCATTTCCCTGCCGTCCAAAGCCACCGGTTTACCCTGTTCGAAGGTAACTTCCACATAATCAGGAGCATCCGGTGCATCTTCGGGAGCTACGGTGATACCATAGGCTTCCTTGGGGGGTGCTGTCCAGGGATCTTCCAGGACCCCGGCTTCACAGGCCCGACCCCAGATGTTAGCATCAATGGAATAAGGATGGGCGACGGTAATGGGAATAGGAATGTTGTGCTCTTTCGCATAGGCGATTTCTTCGTCGCGACTCATACCCCAGTCCCGGACGGGAGCGAGAATTTCCATTGTAGGATCCAAGGAACGAATGCAGACCTCGAACCGAACCTGGTCATTGCCCTTGCCGGTACAGCCATGGGCGATGGCTACGGCACCTTCTTTGTGCGCGATGTCCACCAGCAGCTTGACGATAAGCGGCCGTCCAATGGCTGTAGACAGTGGGTATTTTCCTTCATAGAGCGCGTTGGCTTTGAGACTGGGCAGAACATACTCATCAGCCAGTTCTTCCTTGGCATCGATCATGTACGCCTTGACTGCACCCACGTCTTCGGCCTTTTTCCGCAGAGCTTCTGGATCTTTGTCTTCACCAAGGTCGATGCCCACAGCAATCACATCGTACCCATACTCTTCCTTAATCCACCGAATGGCCACCGATGTATCCAAACCGCCGGAATATGCCAATACTGCTTTTTTGTTTGCCATTTGCTTACACTCCTCTTTATGTTTCGTCCCTGTTGTTCTCACCATGCAGACCGAGTTCCAACAGAGGAACCAACCCAGACCCAGCGCCCTGGGTCCGCTGTGGCGATGACACACAATCGATGGCCTATCTGTGAAACAGGTCGCTTTATTGTGGCGCTCGCTTGAGAAACGCCGTCATACAATGTACCGAACCCCAAGCTTTCAAGAGCTCGCTCAGATCCACTTCAATCACTTCCACGTGATGTTTCTCCAAAAGTGCCTTGGTATTGGGACAGCCTGCGGCCATCACCACTTTGCCAGGAGCCACGGCCACCACATTCACAGCCAGCTGCTCCTTCACCTCATAAATGTCCACGGCTTCGATAAGCTCTACACCCATGTCCATGAGGCGTCGAGCAATATCATAACTTAAATGCCAGGGAAATGCCAGCATTTTGTTGTGGTCGACCATGTTCATGTAACCATCCAGATGAATGCTGCCATAGGGAATTTCCAGCGTCAGAACGTTAGCCACGCCCTGCGCTTCCAGTTCCGCCTTGACCTGGCGAATGCCCTCGGCATTGGCCCGACTGCTGCTGCCCAAGACTACGGTATCTGGGTTCACCCAGAGGCCGCAGGCACCTTCAAAATAACCGGTGCCGTTGACGGTCTTGGCAATGGGAACACCCAGTGATGCCAGCGTGGCTGCCACGGCCCGTTCTTCACCCCGCCGGGCAGCGATCCCCGGGCGGCTGAGAATAGCTCCCTGCGGTGTCATAAACATCAAATCCCGCATGAACACCGCATTGGGTCGGTCATGGCGTTGGTTCTCGACATAATAGACCTGCGCTCCGTGACTGCGGTACACTGCGGCCAAGGCATCGTGCTGAGCCTGGGCCTTACCGAGATCCACCGGTGCTCGAAAACGAAACTGCTTATAATTGCTTTCATTCACACCACTTAGTTCAGCACCGGGACGATGCAGGAGCACCGCCTGCAGTGGATCCACTTCCGATGAACTACCCCAATCTCCCCACAGGTCCGGCATTTCGGCGGCGAAATTTGTTTCTTCCGGGAACCAGCGTTCCCCTTGAACGACGACAGGCACAGGCATCCTCCGTTTCATTGCTTAATGGTGCAGTACTTTTTCCAAGAAGTCCTGTCCCCGCTGGGTCTGCGGTGCCGAGAAAAACTCCTTCGGCGGTGCCTGCTCCACAACCCTCGAATCGGCCATAAAGACCACTTGGCTGCAGATCTCTCGGGCAAATCCCATCTCATGGGTGACCACCACCATCGTCATGCCAGTTGCGGCTAACTTACGGATGGCGTCTAGAACTTCCTTGATCATCTCTGGGTCCAGAGCCGACGTGGGCTCATCAAACAACATCACTTTGGGATCCATGGCCAGTGCTCGGGCAATGGCCACTCGCTGCTGTTGACCGCCGGAGAGCTGGTTGGGATGGGAGGCAAACTTATCACTCAGTCCCAAACTAGCCAGTAACTCCTTAGCCTTATCTCTAGCCAGACTTTTCTTCATGCCCTTGACATGCATGGGCGCTACAGCCACGTTGTCCACGGCAGTTAGATGCGGATACAGATTGAAGGATTGAAAGACAAATCCAATGCCGGCCCGGATTCGGTTAACTTTGGCGCCCTTGGCGTGAACGGACACACCGTCTACGTGGATCGCCCCTTGGTCGATACCCTCCAGGGCATTGATGGTGCGGATCAGCGTACTCTTACCGGCTCCACTGGGCCCGATCAGGGCGAACACTTGACCTTTTGGTACTTTCATGTCCACGTCTTTGAGCACTTCAAACGAGCCAAAGGATTTGGTCACCGATTCCACAGATATCATATTCTCCATCTATTCCACCACCTGATACTTACGCTCCAGGTAGCGAATGACCTGGGAGAGTGTAAATGTCACCACAAAGTAGACAAGGGCGATGAACGTCCATACTTCCAAAGACCGGAATGTGGTCGCCACCAAATTCTTCCCGACAAGGGTCAGGTCCACCACAGATATAGTTGACACCAAGGATGAGTCCTTAATCAGAATAATAAACTGTGAGGCCATCGGTGGCAGGATTTTGCGAAACGCCTGCGGCAGAATGATCAACCACATGGCTTGCAGGTACGACATTCCCGAAGAACGGGCTGCTTCCATTTGGCCTTTGGGGACCGCTTGAATCCCAGCTCGCACCACTTCAGCAATGAAGGCTGAAGAGAACACCGCCAATCCATAAATGGCTGCCCAATAGGAACCTAAACGCAGGAAGCGTCCCAGAACAAAGAAAATCCAAATCAACAAGACCAGCAGGGGCACGCCCCGAATGAACTCAACATAAAAACCGGCCAAGAAGCGGATGACCGCGTTGCGGCTGATCCGCCCGAGGCCAATAAGTACCCCGATGGGGATGCTGATCAGCAGCGCCACCAGGGATATCTGGAGTGTCATCAAAAGGCCTTCGTACATCTGGGGCCAATAACGCGGGATGACACTCCAGTTCATTGTATATCCCATTGGTTGTCACACCCTATTCCATCAGCTCCATCCAATCGGTGGACTGGAACCATTTGTTCTTCGAAATTTGCTCAGGAACACTGCCAACGTAAGAGAACAAGAAGGAGTTAATCCACTGCACAGCGGCAAAATCGTTGTGGGGCACAGCAATTCCCAAGTTCTCACTGGTAATGAGGTCATAGATGCCGCGAACAGCTTCAGGCTGCATCAGTTGGTACATACGAACGCCCGGCTCATCATACACGATGGCGTCAGCCATACCAGAGGTCAAAGCCATGGCAGCGGTCGGAAAGTCATCGAAATCCAACACATCAGCGTTCTGGAAAATTTCTTTGGCCAGAAGGGCCCCGGTGGTACCTTGGGACACGGCGATCCGGTAGCCGCGCTGGTCCAGGTCTTCCCAGGTTTCCGTCGTTGTGTCATTGGCCGGTACCATCAAGACCTGACCTGTGGAATAGTACGGGTTGGAGAAGCTTGCTGCCAGAGCACGGTCACCGCGGATGGTCATGCCAGCAATAATCATGTCGATCTCGCCTGTCTGCAAAGCGGCAATCAGGCCCGCAAAGGGGAACTGGATGAACTGAACATCCACACCCATGGCTGCGCCCAAGGCATAGCCTAAGTCAATATCATATCCCATGAAGTTTCCATCTACATCCAGCATCTCGAAAGGTAAGTAACCAGGAGCTGTTCCAATGCGAACCGTTCCACGCTGTTGAATGGCATCCATGATGGAAGCAGAAGCAGTCGCTGCGGCGGCTGCAACCATCACAAGAGCCAAGACAAGCACAAGCCATTTCTGTTTGTTCATTGTGTTTCCTCCCTATACGTGAAAGTGAATGTTTATTCATTCCCATACACTGGTTTGTCCAGATTCATAAGGGATTTATTCATTCACGTTCACCGCTTATTGTGGTTTATTATACTATCTATGCGGAAGTTTATGCAATAGGTTTTGGCCAATTTCTTTGTTAAGTCTCAGTAAAAATGACCCAGTCCGTGGGACTGGGTCAGACATCCTTGGCCGTGCCTCTCATTGTACCATCTGTCACTGCCCGCCGCAGGCGCTGCAGCAGGCCTGTGGCCAGGCTCTTGGGACCGTTAGTGTTTCATCAGATCTTCGCGCATGCGCAGATACTCTTCCCGCCCTAACTCTCCCTGGGCATAGCGCCGCTGCAGAATGTCCAAAGGCCGTTCGGACCCTTGGCCGCCAGTGGCTGCGCCGGTTGGCCACAGCAAACGGACCAGGAAAACGATGGCAATGAGAAGGGCAATCCAACCGAAGATCATGCTGCTTCCCCCCTGCCAAAAACCGCTGGACCACCAATGCATATCTCGTATCCCTCCCAAAACAAAGACGTCTCGGAGTCCACTGCAAACGGGGCCTGGGGACGCCCACCAGGCACAGCGTCATCCCGATCGCAGGGATCCCCGTGTCCACGGACTCCAAAATCGTGCTCGGACCCGAGTTTTGCAGTACACGCCTCGAGCACCCCCTCCGGGGTTCGGGTATACTTATAGTATGGCACAGTTCGGTGGCGGGTTCAACAAATATCATCGAATTACTAAGGATTTTATCGGCCAAAGCCGCGTAGGCGATGACAAAAGGTGCCACGCTGCCAATGGGCATTCCATTGGAAGATTTGTGAAGTTCCAGGGAGAAGCAGCTGGACACTGCTTCCCCTGCATATCTGGTGTTCCAAATGCCAGGAACAGCCAGCCGTGGCCGTCTGTGACCTTATTTTGGCGACTTGCTGGCTGAACGTCGTGGTGCGTGGAGCAGCTGGGCCCGTTGGTTAAAGAAGGTGCGGGTACCCAGGTGGAGAAAGACAATGACTGTCAACGATACGGCACCAACAATTCCCAGCATAATGGCTATTTGGTATTGGATGGCAGTAACCGGTGACTCGCCGGAAAGGATCTGCCCAGTCATCATCCCCGGCAGGAAGACGATACCCATACCCATCATGGAGTTAATGGTGGGCAGAATCGCGGAGTCAAAGGCACTGTTGGCAATGGACTTCACGGCCGCCGCTGGGCAGGCGCCGAGCATCAGAGCTCCCTCGACTTGAGCCCGCTGCTTGTCCATGGCCTCCACCAATGACTTGATCCCCAGGGAAATTCCTGTCATGGAGTTTCCGATGAGCATCCCGGCAATGGGTATGAAATAGCGCGGGTCATACCAGGGAAATAAGCCGATGACTACCACCACAAAGTACACTAAGGAGGTTACGGTACCCACAACCATGGAGATAGCTACTACCTGTTTCAGCCGGACAGACATGGGCAGTTTGACTCGCTGGTAGATGTTGAAGATGGCAAAGGCCAGCATCACCGCCCAAATACCCGCTGTAATCCAAACATTGGGGTAGTCAAAGACATAGACCAGCAGATAGCCCACCAGAACCAGCTGAATACTCATGCGAAAGCTGGAAAGAATGATCTCCTTTTCCCGATCAATGCCGCGAATCCGAACAATGAGCAGCAGCAGCAGAACGAATATATACGAGGCTGCCATCTGCCAGATGGTTAACTGCAGAACGCCTTCATTCATGGCTGCCGTCTCCTTTCCGATGTCCATGGGCCAACTCGAGAAGTTCATCGCCATAGTTCTCCACAACCCAGCGGGCATGGGTCACCATGACTAGGGTGCGCTGCTTGTCTTTGGCCCACTGCACCACTCGCTCAATGATCATATGTTCCGTATCTTCATCCAGGGCCGAGGATGGTTCGTCGAGCAGCAGAACATCGGGATCCATAAGCAGAACCCGACCGAGGGCAACTCGCTGCTGTTCGCCGCCCGAAAGGGTCTCCACTTCCCCATCCAAGGGTTTGTCCAGCTTGATCAACTTCAGCATGGCCCGCAGGTCGTCGTCCGATACCTGTTCCTTGTCAGCGAAAAGGCGTCCGATCTGGAGATTGTCGGCAATGGTCCCAGGAAACATGGCCGGATGTTGGCCCAGCATGACCACGGAGCGCCGCAGTTCCACGGGATCATAGTCCATGACATCCTTGTCCCTGTACTTGATTGTTCCTTCATCCGGAGAGATGAGGTGGTTGAGCATCCGCAGAACGGTGGTCTTGCCGGCTCCGCTCTCGCCGAAGATACACGTCACTTTTCCTTCCGGAATGTCTGCTTCGGGTAGATCCAAAATTCCCGCGTATTTTATGTTGCGCAGTTGAAAGAGCATCGATGTTTCCCCCTAATCCAGGTAGATGTAACGATTGGTAAACACGGAGCCACTGAGATACGGCCAGTGATTGTCCGCCATGAGCTCGGGGGGCCTTGCCCGTTTGGGCGCATCATGACTCTGTTCCACGATGGTTAAGCCCAGCGCCTGCCCCTGTGGAACGGCAAACTCCAAAGTTAGAGGTTGGTCACCCACACCGATACACTGCAGAGCCCAAGTCCAGTCCGGTTGGAACTGGCCTGTCACCAGCTGGCCATTGAGGGCGGAGCCCAGGATATGGGTTCCGGGATCCACGTAGATCAGAAACGTGTGGGCCTGCCGCTGGGATGCCAACCTTAAGGTCCATAGTCGCTCGCCCTCTGGACCGTCGCTCTCCTCAGCGGTCACCAGAAACGGTGGCAGGTCCAGGGGTTCGGCCTCAGACACGAAAAACCGACCGTAAAAGGGCAGCACAGTGCGCAGCACCTGGCCGCTGCTGTCATCGTCGACGAACTCCGTCAGCCAGGGATGAACAGTGGGCCGATCCGTCGCCCAGTAGGAGCGTTCCGCTGCAGTATCCTCCACGAAAAACAAGGTATAGCGCTGCGGATGGTCGGCATTAGAGCCAAGCAGGCCGGGCAGTGCCCACAGAGCAAAGCTGACCAGCAACAGCAGTATTGACCAGCGGATACGCAGGGCATGGGCTGCTATCTGCACCAGGGGCAGCAGCAGCAAAAAGCACAGTCCTGCCACGGCGGCACCCGGCAGGGGGAAGGCCGGTGTCATCACGGTAAAGAGCAGCCAGATCAGGCGTGCCAGCAGCAGTACGCCCGGCAATACCAAGATTAGGCCCGCGGCCCGGTGCAGGGCTTCACCACCGGCGCGACCAATTCCTAGAACAACCAACAGGGCTGTGCAGGCAAAAACACTGGGCCAGGTTAAGAGATGACTACCTTCCGGGAGCAGCAGAGCCAAAGCCAAGGCACCAGTTGCGGTCCAGAACACAGCGGCCGTCAAGAGATAGCGCGTTTGCTGCCGCTGCAGCAGGGCCGCTGCCCACCACCAAAAAACCGCCGTCTGCAGCAGGAAACTGGTGTAATACAGAGCGCCGCGGTACGTGGCGGCGCTCAGCTCCAACCACTGGCTGGCTGCCCACGCAGCAGCCACTCCCACTGCCCAGGCTACCCCTGTAATACCAATCACAGTAATCAGGGCACCCCAACGCAGTTGAGCTTGCTCTAGAGCCATAAACATAAGCAGAGACGCTGCCAAAGCCACCGCCGCAGCCAGAGGGCGAGCCCAGCTGTCTGGGTAACGAACCAGCCACGGGCCGGCATTGAAGTAGACGGCATTCCCACCGCCCAGGTCAGCGGCGAGATCCTGTTGGCCAAAGTAGGCCGCCAATCCCAGCACGTTCGAACCTTGATGCTGAACGGTGCGCAGATTTAGACGGTCCAGATGATCCAGTTCAGAATGGTAATATGCCATATCTGCCAGGGATGCAAAGCCGAGGCCGGGCAGTCCGGTGTCGGCAAAAATCCGGAAATCGTTGTCGAAATTCAATTGCTCATAGAGGGCCAAACTGATGGAGTCTCCCATGGGGTGTGGAACTGCTCGGGCCCAGTGGCGAATCAGGTCGGCATTGGGTGTGGTGCTCTCGAACATATACACCGGTCCTGTGGGGCCCTGGCCTTCAAAGTTGAACATCAGCCTCGCATCGTGCATCCACGGATGCTCTTGGGCAAAGGCGCGGGCTCCGAATAAACCGTATTCATGGGCATCAGTGATGAGGAAGATGATGTCGTTGCGCAGTGGTTCGCCGCTGGTTAGGGCACGGGCGGTCTCCAAAAGTGCTGCCACACCCACCAGATCATCGCCAACGCCAGGTCCCGAAGGCACGGAGTCATAATGCGCTGCCATCAGCACGGCTCCGCTGGGATTCGTCCCCGGCAGTCGGGCCGCGATATTGGCGATGCGGGCGGCGCGAAACGGCACTTGCCGTCGGTCGGGCAGGATGATGGTGGACCACTGCACATCCACCTCCAACCCCAAGGCAGTCAAGTATTCCACCATATAGCTGCGGGCCGCCGCATGATAGGCATTGCCCGGAATCCGCGGTTCATGCCCCATCGCTTCGAGGTGCACCTGCGCCCGCTCGGCGGCAAACATCGTGCTGTGGGCATCTGCGTCCAAGGGGCGCGGTGGCTGGATCTGCCAGGCGCTCCACGCGGCCATCAACAGCAGCAGCAGTACTGCCAACCCCGCTGCTCCCAAAGAAGGTCGTTCCATGTGCTGTCCCTCCATTGGTCATGGTTTTCGTTGAATCACATCGGTAGGCACTGCCGGAGCACTGGATGCTGCAGCTGTTGGGCTACTATGGACCAAGCTGTCGTGTCGGCGTCCGTCTCAAGACGCGGCCGAAACCCGTAGTCCAGATACAAGCGCAGCGCTTTGATACGGCTGGTATCACTGTCGAGAAAAGCACGGCGATGAAACAGGGCCATTCGGTTCAAAGCCGCCACCAACAGCGGCCGAGCCAATCCCAGTCCTTGATACTCCGGCAGGATAGCCACCCAGTGTATGCGTCCCCAGAGTCCTCCCTGAAAGGCCGCATGGTACCAAGCCGACGTGGTCCCCACCGGTTCACCGGCTGTGGTTTCCACCAGGAAGCAGCGCTGGGAAAGCTGCTGTGGGAATGGCGCAAACTCCCATTGGAACCGGGCTAGGGCTGCCTCCATACTGGGAAATTCGTTCACAGTGCGTTCGATGCGAGCCCAGACGGGCCCCTCATCAGGCCGCAGACAGCGCAGGCGAAACCCTTCGGGCATGGGGATAGTTGGCCGCAGCGGCAGTGGATTGGCATGGATCATGGTTACAGTACGTGCCTGCATATGCAATACCTCACTATGTTAAGATTCGGGATGGCTCCACCGGGCTCAGTCCAGTGGTGTGCCCATTCCCAGCCAATACCGCTGCAGCAGCATGGCTGTCTTGCTGTCGTTAAGGGCGCCAGCGGCCACCTGTCTGCGGGCCTCCTGTAGGTCCAGCCAATGCACAGCGATATCTTCGCTGTCGTCCAGCTCTTGGGCTCCGGCCTGCAGGTCTTCTGCCATGAACAAGAACAGTTCTTCCGTTGTGTAGCCTGGTGAAACCAGCATACTGCCCATGGAATACCAGCGGGCAGCGGTCAATCCCGTTTCCTCCCGCAGTTCTCGACGGGCGCAGATCAGGGGATCTTCGTTCCCTTCCCGCATCCCCGCTGGCACCTCCAGAATGTTCCGGCCCAAAGCAGGGCGGAATTGCTCAACCAAGGCAATGCGGCCATCCTGGATCGCCAAGACCGCAGCACCTCCCGGGTGATGCACCACTTTGTAGAGGCGCTCTTCGCCGTTAATGGTCGCCACGACAGAATCAAAGGTGAATTCAGCCATCGTATCACATCCCATCTATCGCTTGGGACTCCCGCTGGGAGTTCCAAGAAACTAACATTGTCCGTTGCTCGTCCAACTACCAGCGTTCGGCACCGGTTGGCAGTGCAGTTCTACGCCCCAGTTTTGTGGACAATGATCTCCCCGGAGCCCCGCACCTGCCGCTCGACATCCTCCACAACGTGATCCACCGTAATATCACCGCTGCCGTGAACACGGAGCGAAGCCCGCAGTGCCTTAACGTGGGCATCCACGTCTCCAGAACCATGCACCGCTACCGACAGTTCCTCCAATTCCCCTGAGGACAGTCCCACATCGCCCGAGCCGTCCACGGCCACATTCGCCCTGCCCGTCACACGACCAACCGTGATGTCACCGGAACCGCTGACAGCAGCATCCAACTGCTGAACTTGCTGGACATCCACATCACCGGACCCATGGATCATAACCTCCAGCCGTCCCAGTGGGATCAAGACTTCACCATCGCCAGAACCATTCACGCGAATTTCGCCGTCAATATCCGCAGGCAGGGATAACAGAAGTGACCCTTCGCCTTTAGACTTCCGTCCCAGGCCAGCTGCGGCTTTGACGATCCCAACGAGACTCACTGCAGACTGCTTGGCAGTGGATTTCACCGTGAGGATCCCATCTTCACAATACGCCTGCAGATCGGCCAAGAAATCTGCTGTGCCCTCGGCCAGCAGCTGCGGCGTCCCTTGAGCACGCTGTACCATAAACGTACAATCTGTCACGGCAATCCGAAACGCCTTGACATCGCCGAACTCCATGGTCTGCTGTTGTACCTCACCATATTCCAACGTCAATGCCAGCACCTCCCAAATAATGTACCTGCGGTTGTATCACTGTTTTCGGCCCGGGATGCGATCTGCTAAAAGCAGCAGCCGCTGGGCAGTTAACGCTGGACTTCCCAGCGATCCAGCAAGCGTCCGTCCAGGGTCCTTGCCTCCAGCGAAAGCTCCTGCTGCGTAACGGTGACGGCGGTGTAGACAGGTGTATCCTCGGCGAACAGCACCTTGGTATACCCATGGGACTGCCCGGGATAGAACTTACTGCCGGCGGCGCCTCCCGTAACGTAGACGGTGCCGGCGGCGGCAGGGACTCCACCCTGCAGAGGATGCGTTCGCATATACACATGATCGTGGGCCGTGAGAACCAGATCCACCCCCAATCGTTCCAAGGTGGGCGCAAAGGCTTCCCGCACACCATCGGGGCCCCGCAGCGGATTACTGCTGTACGGGGCTCGGTGAAAGACCACCACTGTCCAAAACTCCGCCATTTGATCCAGCTGTTCCTCCAACCACCGCATCTGCAGCTGACGCAGCCGCTGGTTGACCTCGGTGTCCAGCATAACCAAACGCAGTGGACCTAAGCCCAAGGTGTAGACTGTACCTAAAAGTTCAGAGGGGCCGTGCTGGGGATAGGGGAAGATCACCGTGAACCATTGGCGGCCTTGGCCGTACACGTCGTGATTACCCACCGCCGCAAGCAGCGGCAGCCGGGACGTAACCCCCTGCCCCCTATCTAGGAACGAACGCCAGCGCTGCAGAGAAAAGCCCTGATCCACCATGTCCCCACCGTGGACAACAAAATCCACGGCTGGATACTGCTGCAGGCCCTGCTCAAGGATATCCTGCCAGATCGCCGCGTCTCCGTTGACATGGGTATCGGCAGCGTAAAGAAAGGATACGGATTCTGCCTCCGCCGCCAATGTCCGGAACGGATGCGGCTGCGACCAGCCGGTGGCAGAACCATCACCGACCTGCAGCACATAGGCCGTGCCGGGCTGCAGGTCGGTCAGCACCGCCGCGTGCACCGCGGCTTGGATGTCTTCATCCTGAAGAACGGTGGTGGCAGCTGCGGCCGTCACAACCGCGGAACTATCCCACTGCGGGTCGCTCCCAGGGATGGCTGGTACTACACGGGCCTTGCCCTGGGTAACGCTGGGATGGGTCCACCAGGTCACCGCTTGGGTCGTTGTGGGATCGGAAGCCCACGTTAAGGTGATGCGCTCGGGCTGCACCGTACCTACAGGCTGCAGTTCCCGCACCTCCCCAGAATGCCCTGCAGCATCAGCGTTCTGCTCCCAGACAACGCCGGGATCCGGGGGCTGCCACTGTGGCTGCGTCATATCTGAAGGTGGAGTGGCCGTGTAGTTTAGGAGAATATCACCCACATAAAGGATCCCGCGCCCTTTGTCCGTACCATCCAACGCCATGAGCCGCAGCGGTGCTGTCAACGAGAGCGGCTCTGCCAGTCCTTGCGGAAGAGCTGCCTCCACATAGCGCCAGCCCTTCCAGGTCACCCCGTTGGGAAACCCAGCGGTGTAATCCACTGGATAACGAACCCCTGCGGCATCTTGGACCTCGCCCCGCAGCCAGTGACCACTGCCATCACCATAGAGCCAAAGCCCCAAGGAGCGGGGGTAGCCTTGGAGCTCCTGAGGTTCTCGCAGCTGCATGTATACCCCGGACGTGCCGGGACGCTGGCCAAAGTCGTACATAATCTGGGCAGCGGCAGGCTCCTGCAAAGGCCAATCCAGCTGAATCCAGCGATATTGGCTGCCGGCAATTCGCCACAGCTCCGCATCAGCCAGCCACGGCCCTAAGGATTGGGAGGTTTCTCCGGCGCAAAGCTGCCTCGGCCCCGTTATCCCGCCCAGAACACAGACGACGATGCTAAGGGTTATCAAGACGACACGAATGCTTGATTGCATCACCGGCTGTCCACCCACGGCTTGGCCACGTCCAGGGCTTGGCGCCAGTCGGGAGGTTCCATGTCATCGGCGAAGAACTCCTTGATCTGCACAATACGCCCGTCGCCGACGCGAAACCAGCTAATCACATGGAGACTGTCTTCCCCAGAAAACACGCGAGCCACTGTCACAACCTGCTGCCCCCAAGTCTCAAGGACGTCAAGAGCCGCCTGCCAAGTTCCGGGATACTGACAATTCACGGCGATGAACCCATCAGCTCCCACGAACCGCTCCTTGGTATTGGGCCAAAGCACCTCTACATCCTCACTGAGAATCTGCGCTAGATCCTGATAACGCTGCTGCGCCATGCATTCCCAATAGCGGCGAACCAGGTCTGCAGGATCCGACGCAGCCTGCCGCAGTCGGCAGAACACCACGGAGTCCCGCCACTGTCCATGATGAAAACGCCAACGCCGCAGAAGGGCTTCTCTGTGAAAACCCGCCTTGGCCAGAATATGCTGACCAGCTTCGTTTTCACTATCCACCTCCGCCTGAATCCGTTCCACCGGGTAACGGCTGAATAGGTCCTCGGCAGCCATCTCCAAGGCTGTGGTACCGATACCCTGCCCATGATGCTCTGCATCGCCCAGAACCAAATGGACCCGGAAAACTCCCGGCCGCAGCTGTTCGCGGTACAGGGCGCCCACAGGCCCCAGGTTCTTGTCGTCCACCATCAGCATCTGCTTTGTCTCGCTGCAGAAGCCGTCTTCCGCATACTGCCGCTGCAGACACACGGGAGAAGGAAAACGAAACTCATCAAACAAGGCAGCGGCATCCTGGGCCTGCCACTCCTGCAATAAAGGTAGATCGGCGGCTTCCACCGCCCTTATGCGCAGTACTCCTCGGGTTAACACAGCGTATCCCCGCCTTCCTTTGTGGGTTTCCCCGGTTACCATGGGAAGCAATTATGCGGCCGCCAACCTCCATGCTCCCACTACATCGCTGCCGCATCTGTGGTGCACAACGGCGAGAACAAGTAGGCATGCAGCAGCGCTGCCGAAGCTTCTAACGACTCCTGGTGCGTCCGTTCAAAGGCATGGGATGCCGCGATACCCGGACCCATCAGGCCATGAATCACATCGTGTCCGGCCGTTAAGGCCGACGAAGCGTCACTGCCATAATACGGGTAAATGTCCACATGGTAGGGAATTTTCTGTTCCTGGGCCAAACGCACCAAGTGACGGCGCAGGCGCAGATCGTAGGGACCAGAGGAGTCCTTGGCGCAGATCGACACGGAACATTCATCTCCCGCCTGTCCATCGCCCAAGGCCCCCATGTCCACCGCTACGTACTCCACAACCCGTGGGGACACGTTGGAACTGCCGCCCTGTCCGGTCTCTTCGCGATTGGAGAAGAGAAAGTACGTCGTATGGGGCAGTTTCTGATCCTGCCCACCGTAGGCATCCAACCAGTGCAGCAGCACCGCGGCGCTGGCTTTGTCGTCCAAATGCCGGCTTTTGAGAAAACCTTCTTCCGTAACCTGCACCCGGGGATCAAAAGCAACAAAGTCGCCCACACCCAAGCCCAGTTTTTCCGCATCTTCTTTGCTGGCCACCTTGGCGTCCACGCGAACTTCCATAGAACTATCATCCCGTTTGGCCTCGGCAGCATCCTTGTAAACATGAACAGCGGTCTGCCGCATCAAGATCGTACCCGTGAAACGGCGGCCTTCGCTCAAAATAGTACAGTAAGCCCCTTCCAGATGGTTCCAGACGGAACTGCCCACCAAAGACAGCTTCAGGGTGCCGTCGCCCTTGATTTCCTTGATCATGGCGCCTAGAGTATCCACGTGGGCTGTGACCAACCGCCTTTGCTCGTCATCGACGCCGGGGACTTCAGCCAAAATGGCACCTTTGCGCGTCCGTTCATAGCGGATCCGACGTTCATCCAGATAGGCGGCGATATACTCCATAACCTCTGCGGTGCAGCCCGTGGGACTAGGGATTTCCAAGAGTTCCACAGCCGTCTTCATAATGTCGTTGCCAGCAATCCCTGCAGAATCCATGACAAAAGCACTCCTTGGAGCAACATGGAGGTTGCGACCCCCTCGAAACGCCAAAGCGTTAGCCATAGTGCGCCAGCGCTGGGCGATCGAGGGCCTTTAATTAACGCTCGACGGGGGCTGCTTAAGCCGAA
>PWMW01000016.1 GCA_003559095.1 Clostridiales bacterium
GCCCGCTGCAGAGAGAGAATAATGTCACCCAAGGGCCGGGTCACGTCGGGTACATCCCAATCCTCTTCGTCCTGCGGGAAGGATAGAACATCCGTCACCTTGTCAAGGGAGCGGTACTCCCGATTCAACTGCCGAATGCCTTCATCGTCGATGAATGTGACACAAATTTCAACGTCATCGTCAACATCCAGCTGTCGAAGGCCCTCCTGCAGAACTCTGGCTAACAACGGGCCCAATGCAGCCGTGGCATACTGACGCTGCTGATCATTGATGGCAAGTTCCATTTACCTTCGCTTCCCTTCGATGTCTTCTTTCGTTATGCCTTCAGGATACTCAACCCGTGCATGGAAAATACCCACCAGTACCGTAGTAAAGGCCTGCGCTATCCGATCAAGTTCGCGAAACGTCAAGTCGCACTCATCTAACTGGCCATCATTCAACCGGTCTTTAACGATCTTGCGCACCAAGCCTTCAATCTTGCCAGGCGTCGGTTTGGACAATGAGCGTACTGCCGCTTCCACAGCGTCAGCCAAGGAGACGATGGCCAGTTCCTTGTTCTGCGGCTTGGGTCCGGGATACCGGAAGTCGGCTTCATCCACGGCATCATGACCCTGTTCCCGGGCTCGGTGGAAAAAGTATTTCACCAAGTCCGTTCCATGGTGTTGGGCGATGAACTGGGTAACAACATCAGGAAGCTTGTACTCCCGGGCTAACTCCAAGCCATCTTTCACATGAGATGTTATGATTAACGTACTCAACGATGGTGCCATCTTGTCATGAGGATTATCACTACCGATCTGGTTCTCACCGAAGAAGAACGGCCGCTTGAGCTTACCGATATCATGGTACGTGGCTCCCACCCGTGCAAGGAGACCGTCAGCACCAATAGCATCAGCAGCGGCTTCTGCCAGGTTACCGACGAGAATACTGTGATGGTAGGTGCCGGGTGTTTCCATCAGAAGACGCCGCAGCAGTTTCTGATTGGGGTTCGAGAGTTCCAGAAGCTTGATGGCAGATGTGATTCCAAAGAGGCTCTCCAGATATGGTAGAAATCCGATGGCCACAATTGAGGACATAACGCCGTTCACCCAGGCCAGATAACTTTGGCTGGCCAACGTCCAATCGGATCGCATCAGTGCCAAAGCCAGCATAGCTAGGAACTGTATAGCTCCCACAATGAAGCCAGCCCGCATCAAGTCACCCCGCTGGCTGATATGGGATAGCGTGTACACACTGGCCACACCACCGGCCAGAACGACGAAACCGATTACAAAACTGTAGCCGCCGATGACCCCCGCCGTGATGGACAAAACCATAACCGTGACCAAACCTAACCTGGAGTCCAAAAGCAGTGTCACCAGCATGCCCGCCAGAGCCACAGGCGCTAGGAAAAGGGTAGCCTGCCATTGAATGAGATCAAGGATCTTTACAAGAAGCACAACCACGACCATCACCAGACCTAAAAGGCCCAGCAAATGGTGCTGCCGCAGCATGACCCGTTGGTACTGGAGCAGATATACCGCTGGCAGTGCCAGCAAAAGCAGCGTAAACAATACCAAGCCGACAGCAGCCAGATAATCTACCCCTTCACGACGCAATCCCAGTTCATCTAAGGTCTGGATGTGTTCTGGCCGTACCACGTCACCGCGGCGGAGAATGACCTCCCCTTGGATGATGGTCACCGGTTCGACGGCTCGGACTGCCGCTTGTCGCGCCTGCTCTACCTTTTCGGGGTCAAGGATCATGTTGGGAGCAAGGAACGCCCGTCCTAAGGCCAAGGCCAGCTCGCGGATCTCCAGTGAATAGCCGCTTCCCTCCACAGATCGGCGAAGGTCGGCCAGCGCTTCATCCACGGTGCCCGTGGCGATGCCTTCCCGGAGAATACTCAGAATCAACGATTCGATCCAGAGGCGGATCTGGGCGATATCATCCGACTGCTTGCGACCCAAAGCCGTCACCACGGGCGCTGTCAGCTGCACATTCCATCGCTGCGAGATCTCGGCCACGGCCGCCTCAATAAGCTGAGCCGGTGGTGGTTCGATATCTGTGGTATCGACATCCACTTGCATCGCACTTTCCAACACGGCAAAGACTTCATGCAAGTTTTCTTCCGCATAGATAATCGAAGCTTGGTTTACTTGGTAATTGGCCGGATCTTCACTGGCCTGTCGCACAGCGGCTCGAGCTGCTTCGTCCTGCAATCTCTGTGTCTCGGCACGATGGACGGTGGTGTTCGGAGCCATGACCTCAACAGGGCTCACCTGCCCCACAACCAGATCGACACCGCCGGGCAGTACGCCAAAGAGAAGAATGACAAAAAAGCCCAGGAAAACGGCTAACCCCAAAACCCAGGTTCGCACAGATGTGCGCCGCAAGAAGCTCATTGCCTTCCCTGTTGTATCTTTCAAAGCGGGTTTCTTGCTCACCATGTGCCTCCTAAGATTGCGGCTTAGCGCTTCTTTGATGACTCCGTCTTGTCTGCAAACTGTTCAAACGCATGGATGATGCGCTGAACCAGGGGATGCCGCACCACGTCACTGCCGGTAAGGTAACTGAAGCCGACACCGTCCACATTCTTCAACACTCTTTGAATCGTGATAAGTCCCGAGAACTTGCCGCGAGGCAGGTCCACCTGCGTGATATCGCCTGTGACAACAGCCTTGGAACCAAACCCCAAGCGAGTTAGGAACATCTTCATCTGTTCAACCGTTGTGTTTTGGGCTTCATCCAGAATGATAAAGGAATCATCGAGGGTACGCCCACGCATGTACGCCAACGGCGCCACTTCAATGACGCCTTTTTCCCGGTAGCGCTGGTAGACCTCCGTACCCAATATATCGTACAGTGCGTCATACAACGGCCGCAGATACGGATCTACCTTGTCTTGGAGATCTCCGGGAAGAAACCCGAGATGTTCACCGGCTTCCACAGCTGGACGCGTTAAAATTAGCCGGCTGACTTCCTTGCGTTTTAGCGCCGCAATGGCAGCAGCCATAGCAAGATACGTCTTTCCAGTACCGGCTGGCCCGATTCCGAACACTACGTCGTTATTCTGGATCTCTTGAATATAGCGTCGCTGGCCCGCTGTCTTGGGCCGGATCTGCTTGCCGCTGGCTGTGGTAACGACGATCTCGGAATGGATCTCCTTCAAGGTTGTCTTCTCCCCACTGCGTACCA
The DNA here is from genome assembly GCA_003559095.1 of Clostridiales bacterium. Lineage (GTDB taxonomy): Bacteria > Bacillota > Limnochordia > Darwinibacteriales > B1SED10-159 > SLOZ01. The sequence continues at coordinate 3,178 of PWMW01000016.1, forward strand.
AATGCGCTGCATAATATACATCTTGTTCCCGCAGGTCTCTGGGTATATCAACCAGATTGGCCAGGACGCCATGGGCATGACGGACTGAGGAGGCATCGCCTCGAATCACCAATGCCAATCCCCGCGGGATGATCTGAACTCCAAGTTGACTTTCGATTAGGCGCAGAAAACTGTCCCCTTGACCACTGATCCTTTGTGCCTGCTCATTGTCGGCCAGATGGAAGTTCTGCTCAATCATAGCTTTTGTCAAACTGGCATCGTCTCCTCCTAAACACATTTCTATGAACCTATTATAAGCAAAATCCTCACTGCATGCAAATACTGTCTTTTGCGACCGCCAACTACGCACTGCTCAATAAAAAAGCGGAAGCCAATCCGCGCTCGGGAGAGGCTTCCACTAGTCATCACACTTTACTTGTTGAAGTAGAAAGGTTCGCCAGTCTTGGCGGACGTGTAGATGGCTTCCAAGATCTCGGTAACCACCAAGGCCTGCTCAGGCAGAACCTGCGGATCTTTGTCTTCCTGAATGGACTGCAGCCACAGACGAGCTTCCATGTCAGCAGGGTCTTCAGAGGAACCCTCATAGAAGGCTACACCGCCAGCACCGAGCACGGGCTTTGTTGTGAACATCTTGCCCATATCTTCACCATTGAGGCGGAGGCCGTCTTCCATATCAGCTCCACCTTTGGTTCCACAGAGGATGGTCTTGGACTCACCGTCCAGCAGCGTGTTCAATGCCCAGCTGGATTCGACAAGGATGGTTGCCCCATCTTCCATAACCACAAAGCCAAAGGCTGAGTCTTCCACAGTAAACTTCTTGGGATCCCAAGGGCCCCAGGCGTTGGCTGCGTTTTCGTTCTTGCCCAACTTGTGGTAGGTGGTTCCCACGGCATACTTGGGCTTATAGTTGTTCATCATCCACAGGGTAAGATCAAGGGCATGCGTCCCGATATCAATTAACGGACCTCCACCCTGCTTCTCTTCGTCCAGAAATACACCCCAGGTCGGCACAGCGCGACGCCGCAGCGCTTTGGCGCGAGCATAGTACACCTCACCCAGGTCACCACGATCACAGACGGCCTTGAGATATTGGCTTTCAGGCAAACAGCGGTTTTGGTAGCCAATACTCAACTTCTTGCCGGTCCGCTTAGCCGCTGCCAGCATTTCACGGGCTTCGGCTGCAGTCTTGGCCATGGGCTTTTCGCACATCACGTGCTTGCCGGCTTCCAGGGCGGCAACAGTGATCTCCGAGTGCGAACTGTTAGGCGTACAAACATGAACCACATCGATCTTCTTGTCCTTCAGCAGTTCCTTGTAATCTTCGTACACATCGGCTTTGGCATCACCGTAGTCAGCAGCCGCTTTCTTGGCTCGTTCCGGAATAATATCACAAAAAGCTACCATCTTTGCATTCTTCTGCTTGGCAAGGCTGGGCATATGTTTACCATTAGCGATACCACCACAGCCGATAATTCCAATCTTCAGCACCTCTGCCATTGTCATCCTCCTCGGTATTCCTGGTTGATTTGTAAAATCCCAAATATCATTATACCAGTCTCTCAAAACCGTTACAATGCTAACACCGCATAATTAACAATACGTGGTCGACACCGTTTTGCGGGGTGTCGACCACGAATGTTTATCGTTCCGGCCAAGGCCTCTTGCCCCTGGGTTTTCGCAATACTTCACTCCAGATTACGCCTTCCACCAAGCGGCGGCGGCCCACTGCTCCAAACACGGGATGCTGTTGGACCTGCGCTGCAGCCCGCTGTTTCTGCTTAGGTCGCTCGCTGGTCCAATCTTCATCGTCGAAGGCATCATCCAGTTCGTCATTGGAAAGTCCTTCATCGGCCCCCGGCTGCGGCCACTCAGAATCCCGCCGTTGGTCACTGTCCGTGCGTCCCCATTCTGCTGGGACATCGGCATCGGCACCTGACGGCTCTTCAGACGGTTCATCCCAAACCATGGTGGGTCCACCTGCGGGACCCGTGGTTTCAACAACAACTCTGCGGCCCTTAGGTGACTCCTGCTCGGCCCGTTGTCCTTCACCGGCCGGCCCTGCGGCATGCCGGACTGCTCCTTGCGGCCGCCACCACCGGCTTTCATGACGGCGGTTACGACGGAGGCGATGACGTAGAGCAGTATCAATACAGGAACAAGAAACTCCATGCGGATCCTTCTCACGCCGTCCGGTACTTACTTCAAATCTTCGCCCTTATCATCGCCTTCTTGCTCGCCAGATTTACCTATAGACTGGCGCATCTCGGTATCCGCAATGACATTACGCATGTTGTAATAGTCCATAACTCCGAGATTTCCTTCGCGCAGCGCTTGGGCCATGGCCCGCGGAACTTCGGCTTCGGCTTCCACAACACGAGCGCGCATTTCCTGAACGCTGGCCTTCATCTCCTGCTCACGAGCCAGGGCGGCGAAGCGGCGTTCTGCTGCCTTCGCTTGCGCAATATTCTTGTCTGCTTCGGCCTGGTCCATCTGCAGGCGAGCGCCAATGTTACGACCCACATCGACGTCTGCAATATCGATCGATAAGATTTCGAAGGCGGTTCCCGCATCCAGTCCTTTGGAGAGGACGGTCTGCGAAATCCGATCCGGATTCTCCAGAACCTCTTTATGCGTTTCGCCTGAACCTACTGTGGTTACGATACCTTCACCGACACGGGCAATAATGGTTTGTTCACCGGCACCGCCCACGAGGCGGTCGATATTGGCCCGTACCGTAACCCGTGCTTTAACTTTCAGCTCGATACCGTTTTTGGCCACGGCAGCAACCACCGGTGTCTCAATGACCTTGGGGTTGACACTCATCTGGACCGCTTCGAGAACGTTCCGACCGGCCAGGTCAATGGCGGCAGCTCGTTCAAAACCCAAAGCAATGTCTGCTCGATGGGCGGCTACCAGGGCATCCACCACACGGTTTACGTCCCCACCGGCCAGGTAATGTGCTTCCAACTTGTCAATCGTTACTTCAAGGCCAGCCTTTTGAGCCTTGATCATCGGCATGATAATGCGTGCAGGAATAACACGCCGCAGTCGCATACCAATGAGCGTAAAAATCCCAACATTAACCCCCGCGGCTAGGGCCGATATCCAGAGACCGATGGGCACAAAACTGAAGAAAATTAGCAGCGCAACGACAATAAGAACAAACGGCAGGCCAGCAAATACCAGATCCATCCATGTCACTCCTGACATTTAGCTGTTTTCTTGCTCTTCACTTTCTACTTCCCTGACCACAACCCGAGTTCCTTCTATTTTGGTAACAATCACTGGGACATCCTTCGCCAGGAAACCACCGTCCGACACGACATCATGTCGTTCACCGTCGATGACCACAGTTCCAGACGGGCGCAGTGGAGTCAGACTGATGCCCTGCTTACCCACCAGGTCCGTATACACCTTGGGACCCCGGTAGCCTAGTTCCTTATCTTCTTTGGCAGAGAGCACCAACTTTCGCCAAGCACCGGAACGGGTAAATCGCTTCCAAAAGATCAGAATGAACAGTACCGCTGCAAATAAGGCAATGGATAGACTTGTCAAGGCCGATAGCACGCTCCCAAAGGCCAGACCAATACTGGCCAGAATTCCGATCAAGCCCAATGCTCCTGCAATCCCAAAACCTGGTAATATGAAGATCTCAACCATCAACAGTACCATACCAACCAAGAAGAGAATGACAGTTTCCCAACCAGCAAGTCCGGCTACCATGTGGCCTCCGAAAAACAACACGAGGGCGATCAATCCCGCCGTTCCCGGCACACCCCAGTCCATGGTGGTCACTTCATAGATCAAACCGATAAAGCCAATGGTCAGCAAGAGTGAACTAATGGTGGGTTCGGTAATCCAACGGGCTAAGACCTCCGACCAATTGGGTGTTTTTTCTTCGACGGGGAGCCCGGCCAATTCAAAATACTCCAAGACTTCGTCCAGATTGTTCGCCAAGATATCAGCGACACCCAACTCCAGTGCCAAACCCGCCCGCAGTGTTAGGATCTTACCAGACTCAACCACGCCTTCAATGGCGATGTCGGCGTCGACCATGGCTGCAGCCACCTGCGGGTCCCGTCCTGCTCGTTCTGCCGTAGCCTCAAACTCGGCCTTTAAGGCAGAAACGGTCTTTTCGTCCATGGGCACGGGTTCAGCCGCTCCAATGCTGCTGCCTGGGGCCATGGCGACCTTCGGAGCGGCCATGGCAATCAGAGCTCCGGCGGACCAAGCCCTCTCGGACACATAAGCGATCACTGGCATGTCCATACGCATGATCAAGTCCCGAATATCCGTGGCAGCATCCACCCGACCGCCGAAGGTGTTGACTTTGATCACAACGGCAGCATTACTTTCCTCGGCTTCACGCAGAATACGAGAGACAAACGCTGTCAAGCCCGGCTCGATGGCTCCCTGGATGGGGAGAACAAAGACCTTCTCAGGAGAAGGGGCTGCTGCGGCCGGATGGTAGACCAAGGACAGCGCCAAGAGTAGGACAACTACAGCAAAGATTAACGTATTGCAATGTTTCACCGCATTCACCACTTTCTCAAAAAAACGATTTGAAAAAAGCTCGATATCAGAATGACATCGAGCCCTTGTTCTTAGCGGAATTTGCGCTTACGCGCTGCTTCGGATTTCTTTTTGCGCTTAACACTTGGCTTATCATAGTGCTCCCGCTTTCGTACCTCCGACAATACTCCAGACATACGCATCTGCTTCTTGAAACGTCGCAGAGCCTGGTCGAGGGACTCACTTTTACCTACTTTGATTTCTGCCACAGGATATCCCTCCCTCCGCAACCAACACTTGAGAAAGTCTAACACCTATTATAAACTATCACTCCATGCTGGTCAATTCTTTTATCCCGGGGGCCATGTCAAGCTGCGACCTCCTAGAAGATGATAATGCAGATGGGGCACGGCCTGTCCCCCATCGTCCCCGCAGTTGGTGACAACCCGGTAACCCCTCGCGAGACCCTGCTCTTCAGCCAACTTTGCCGCAGCTAACTGCAGAGCCCCCAAGACATCCATGTCAGTCAGCTCAGCCTGGGATAAACTGGGAATATGCTTTTTGGGAATGACTAAGATGTGGGTTGGCGCCTCAGGATGAATGTCGCGAAAAGCCAGAATGTGCTCATCTTCCATGACGATATCCGCTGGAATCTCTTTGGCGACAATTTTACAAAAGATGCAGTCTTGGGCCAAATCCTGCCACCCCCTTCCCCTCTTACATACTAATTCCGCGCCGAACCTAAAATTCCTGCTGCACCTTCATGGTCTGCTTCGCTAACATCGACGTTGACCAGATGGCCGACAGGTATGACACCTGCATCGGCAGGCATCTCTGCTCGAACCTTAACGTATTGATCGGTAAACCCTGTGACCTGACCAGTTGTACTCTGCTCTACAATGATTTCTACTTGTTGGCCAATGAGTTGCTGATGCCAGCGGCGGCTGAGACGGCGTCCCAAAGCACTTAAAGTTCCGGCTCGGTCTGTACGCACGGACTTGGGAATCTGGTCTGACATACGCGCTGCCGGCGTACCAGCTCGGGGCGAAAATGGAAACACATGAAGGCGAGTAAACCCTGCTGCTTCCACAAATGCCATGGTCTCAGAGAATTCCTTCTCCGTCTCTCCGGGAAAACCAACAATGATGTCCGTGGTGATAGCCGCATCGGGAATCCAATAACGAATCCGGTCTAAGACTCTTTTGTACTCCGTTGCTGTGTAATTCCGCCGCATGCGCTGTAGCACACCGTCACTGCCACTTTGGAGGGGTACATGCAGATGACGGCAGATGGTCGGCTGCTCGCTCATCACCTTGAGAAGCGCATCATCGATCTTATCTGGATCCACCGAACTGAGACGGAGGCGCTTGGCGGCCGTTGTTTTGGCAATCGTCTGCATGATCAGCGCCAGTTCGCGCTCCCCGCTGAGATCCAAACCATAGGCTCCCAGATGAATGCCAGTCAAGACCAACTCGGCATATCCCTGCTGCACTAACGCATGGGCCTGCTCTAACACCTGCTGCGGCTGCCGACTGCGGGAGTGTCCCCTCGCAAAAGGTATTTTGCAGTAGGCGCAAAACTCGTCGCAGCCATCTTGGATTTTGAGGAACGCGCGAGTGCGTCCTGGAGTGTTCTGCACTGGCAGTTCTTCAAATGTGTGAACATCGAAGATGGGATGCACCAGCATCTGCCTTGCATCAGCTGTCAGCCCCTCCACCAATTCCACAATGGAGCTTCGTTGATCTGTACCCAAGATTAAGTTGACACCGTCCACGGCGGCCGCTGCATCGGGTGAAGCCTGCGCAAAGCAGCCCATCATGACGACCTTGGCTTCCGGGTTTCGGCGGCGGGCCCGCCGCACCATTTGGCGGGACTTCTTGTCTCCCAAACTGGTGACAGTGCAGGTGTTAACGATGTACACATCCGCTTCGTCTTGGAAATCAACCAACTGGTAGCCGGACGCGACAAACAGCTCCGCCACTGCGTCGGAGTCGTATTGGTTCACCTTACATCCCAGTGTGTGGATGGCTGCTCGCTTGGTCGTTGCTGCCTCAGTCATTCCTTCATTCGCCCTTCCTATCCAAATCCCCAAAACGCGCCCCCAGAAGGGACAAAGCCACAATTCCGGCCGTTTCGGTACGAAGAATACGCGGTCCCAATGAAATGGCCTGCGCCCCCGCAGCAATCAGTTGGTCTCCTTCGGGCCCCAAGAAGCCCCCTTCAGGACCGATGATCACCCCAATACTGGCAGGATCAGCCACTTCCACATCCTTGAGGTATTGCCCAGCGGTGCGCTCGTAGGGGAATATTACGAGATCATGGCGGCCAGCCGCCGTCTCTTGGACAACTGTATCAAAGGATAACGGTTGATGCACTGTGGGGATCGCGCTGCGCAGGCACTGCTTAGCGGCCTCATGGGCAATGCGCTGCCAGCGTTCCTGACGCTTTTGCGCCCTACGATCATCCAGTCTCACAACGCAGGCTCGCGAGGTGAACGGTACAACCGCGGCCACTCCCAGCTCCACAGCTTTCTGCACCGCCAGATCCATACGTTCGCCTTTGGCAATCCCTTGATAAAGAACGAAGCGAACCGGCGGATCTCGCCGTTCGTCAAGCTTTCCCTGAATGTCCACTAAGACTGTGGATCCCCGCACTTCAGTAATCTTGGTGGCATACACACCATCTTCGTCCACTACAACATCAATGCTATCACCGACGCGCATGCGTAGGGACTGCATCATGTGAGCTGCATCGGCGCCGGTGATGCGAATGCAATTCCCGTCTTTGGCGTCGTTCAGAACGAAATAACGCGGCACTGGCCCCATCTCCTCGTGGCAAACATCCTTCGCAATTTTGAACTAGATGGCAGCTAATACGCAGTACCATTCGCCCTGCTGCCATTCCCGAAGCACAGTCATCCCAGCCTGCCGCAGCGCTTCTTGGACGTCCTGGACTCTTTCGGCAATGATGCCGCTGGCCACAAAATGACCGCCTTTGGTCAAGCGCTGAGGGATGGTAGGAACCATCGGAACAATAACATCGGCGATAATATTGGCAGCGATGACGTCTGCTCGACCGGGAAGATCATCAATGGTTCCCAAGACGCACTGGACTGGGATGCCGTTGCGGGCCGCGTTGATACCGCAGATCTCCACGGCCGTTGGATCAATGTCGCAGGCTGTGATAGGATCCGCGCCAAGTCGGCCGGCGGCACAGCTGAGAATACCGGAGCCGGTCCCGACATCCCAGAAGGAGCGACCCGCCATGGGGATATCCTGAAGAGCCCGCAGACACATGTTAGTCGTGGGATGCCCGCCGGTGCCAAAGGCCATCCCCGGGTCCATGGCGATGACCAACTCTTGCGCTTGCGGTTGATAATCCTCCCAAACCGGCCGCACAACGATACGTCCATAGGTTTCGGTGTGGTAATGCTGTTTCCAGGCATGCGCCCAGTCCTCCTCATCCACCGTCCGGGTCTTGATGGTAAGGCGGTCCACCTCCAAGCCGAATTCTGCCAAAGAACGAAGGTTATGCTCCAGGGACAGTAGATCCTTGTCAGTTACTGGTGAACCAAAATAGCCTTTAAGCACCACCAAGCCTTCGTCATGGACATCAGGCCAATAGTCTCCAAGCCAGCGAACATCGGCCGCTTCGGCCAGGCGTGGATCTTCCACTGAAAAACCGGCCGCTCCCAGCTGGCTCAGCAGTTCACCAGCGGCCTCCTCGCATTCTCGTCCAATCTCTATGCACACTTCGAACCATTGTCCCACGGAACTTCACCTTCGCCCTCATCTTTCGTTGAATTATAACGGAAAAGAAGACGGTATTCAACCGTCTTCTGTCCATGGATCAGCGCAGAGCATCTTTCACCCGCTCAAAAAAGCCTTTAGCCTCTTCGGGATGGGATTCACCGCGAGCTTTTCCGAATGCCCGCAGCAGTTCCTTTTGCTCGTTGGTAAGCTTGGTTGGGGTCTCCACCTGGATGGTGACCAGCTGATCTCCCCGTCCGTGCCCTCGGACATCCTTAATGCCTTTGCCTCGCAGGCGCAGGATCTTCCCTGACTGTGTTCCTTCGGGGATTCGCATCTTCACAGGACCTTCCAGGGTAGGCACATCAATCTCATCCCCCAAAGCACCCTGCACAAACGTAATGGGAACGGTGCACAAAACGTCATTGTTGCGCCGCCGGAACACCTTGTGAGGCCGAACATGAATAACAACCTGGAGGTCCCCTGGAGGTCCGCCTAAGTGACCGGCGTCACCGCGGCCGCCCACCCGCAGAACCTGCTGATCAGCGATTCCGGCTGGGATTTCCACATCGATGGTTTTTGCCTTACGGACTCGACCCTGCCCACCGCACACGGTACAAGGCGTTTCAAAGATCTTCCCTTCCCCTTGGCAGCGCGAGCAGGTCCTCGATACGTTCATGCGACCGAAAGGCGTCTGCTGGACACCGGTCACCTTGCCCGAACCACCGCAATCAGGGCAGTTCTTAATGGGTGTGCCGGGTTCAGCCTGGTTGCCATGGCAGTGATCACAGACCTCAACCCGGTTAACAGTCACTGTGGCAGTCTTACCAAAGGCTGCTTCTTCGAAATCCAGCGTAATGTCGGCGCGGAGATCCGCACCTTTGCGGGGTCGCGACGGACCACCGCCACCGCCGCCGAAAAAGGTGTCGAAGATGTCGCCGAGGTCATCGAAGCCGCCAAAGCCACCGCCAAAACCACCAAAGCCGCCTTGGCCCATGCCTCCATCCTCGAAAGCAGCATGACCATACTGATCATACTTGGCTCGGCGTTCCGAGTCGCTGAGAACCTTGTACGCTTCATTAATCTCTTTAAAGCGCTCCTCAGCATCGTCCTCCTTACTGACATCAGGGTGATGCTTGCGAGCCAGCCTCCGGTATGCTTTTTTCACTTCTTCTTGGCTTGCGTCTTTGGATAATCCCAAGACGTCGTAGTAGTCTCGCTTGGCCAAGGCTTACACCGCCCCTTTAACTCTGCTCCTTGTCGTCGGACTCCGTGTATTCCGCATCCACCACATCTTCATCCGCAGACTGCGAATCGCCTTCAGCACCCTGTTCAGCGTTCTGTGCTGCTTCCTGCTGCGCCTGTTGGTAGAGAGCGGACGATATGGCGTGCAGCTTTTCATCAAGAGCTTTCATCTTCGCTTTGATGTCTTCGCTGTCGTCGCCTTCAAGGGCCTTTTTCAGAGCTTCTTTGGCTTCGTCCACTTCCGCCTTCTGCTCGTCGGTGACCTTGTCGCCCAGATCCTTGAGGGTTTTATCCACCGAATAGATGGCAGTATCTGCTTGGTTGCGCAGTTCGATCTTTTCACGGCGAGCTTTGTCCTCGTCAGCGTGGGCTTCGGCGTCCTTCATCATGCGGTCGATATCTTCTTTGGACAAACTTCCAGCACTGGTGACTGTAATCTTCTGTTCTTTCCCAGTACCCAAATCCTTTGCTGAAACGTTGACGATACCGTTTCTATCAATGTCAAAGGTCACTTCGATCTGGGGTACACCGCGGGGAGCGGCGGGAATACCTTCCAGCTGGAAGCGTCCCAATGTTACGTTGTCCGCTGCAAACTCCCGTTCACCTTGCAGAACATGGATATCCACGGCTGGCTGGTTGTCAGCGGCTGTTGTGAACACCTTTGTTTCTTTGCAGGGAATGCTTGTATTGCGATCGATAAGTTTGGTCATCACGCCGCCCAAGGTCTCAATACCCAGAGAAAGCGGGGTAACGTCCACCAACACCAAACCTTCCCCTTCGTTGAAATCGCCGGAGATAATGCCCGCCTGCACCGCAGCACCTAAGGCCACACACTCATCGGGGTTAATGCCCTTGTAGGGGTCTTTGCTCATCAACTTCTTAATGGCATCCTGGACGGCTGGAATCCGTGTGGAACCACCAACCAGTATGACGCGATCCACTTCCCCAGCTGACAGGCCTGCGTCGGACAGAGCTTGGCGTGCCGGACCCATGGTGGCTTCCACGAGATCCTCTGTTAACTCGTTGAACTTGGCACGCGTAATATTAATATCCAAGTGCAGGGGACCTTCCTCGCCGACACTGATAAATGGAAGATTGACATTGGTCGAAGGGAGCCCTGATAGTTCGATCTTGGCCTTTTCAGAGGCTTCCTTAAGGCGCTGCATAGCCATCTTGTCCTTGCTGAGATCCACGCCGTATTCCTTCTTGAACTCTGCAACCAGGTAGTCCATGAGCCGCTGGTCGAAGTCATCGCCGCCGAGCCGGTTGTTACCGCTGGTGGCTTTGACTCCCAAATAGCCCTCATCGATCTCAAGAATAGATACATCGAAGGTTCCGCCACCTAGGTCATAGACCAGAATGGTCTGCTCCTCACCTTTATCCAAACCGTAGGCAATGCTGGCTGCTGTCGGTTCATTGATGATCCGCAGAACCTCCAGACCAGCAACAACACCTGCATCCTTGGTGGCCTGCCGCTGGGCATCGGTAAAATAGGCGGGAACTGTGATAACGGCTTTGTCAACGGTCTCGCCCAGGTAGTTTTCGGCTTCTTCCTTCAGCTTGCGCAGAATCATTGCCGATATTTCCTGAGGACTGTATTTTTTACCGTCAACGGTCACGGTGTAATCTGTCCCCATATGACGTTTGATCGAAGTAATGGTTCGATCTGGATTGGTCACTGCCTGCCGCTTAGCTGCTGTACCCACTAAGCGCTCTCCATCCTTTTTGAAAGCTACCACCGATGGCGTGGTCCGGTTCCCCTCTGAGTTGGGAATAACCACGGGTTCGCCGCCTTCAAGAACGGCCACGCATGAGTTTGTGGTTCCCAGGTCAATTCCAATTACTTTACCCAATGTTATCCTCCTCCTTACTGTTGTGCTCATTCGTTACGTGTACCATGCTGGCACGCAAAACTTTGTCTTGGAACAGGTATCCCTTTTGAAACTCTTGTGTGACCACAAAGGGCCCATCATCATCGCCATCTTTGCTCATGGCCTCATGGTATTGAGGGTCAAAGGGCTGCCCAACACTGGCAATAGGCTCTAGTCCCTGTCGGGCGAGGGTGTACTGCAGCTGATCAAAGATCATCTGCACACCTTTAGCAAAGGATGATTCAGCCGGCGCGTTCTCCAATGCCCTTTCAAAGTTATCAAGAATAGGCAGTAGTTCCGCCACCAATTCTTCATTGGCATTTCGTTTGTTCTGCTCCATTTCGGCGCGAGTACGACGCTTATAGTTCTCGTAATCCGCCTTTAAGGAAGCCCAGCGATTCTGCAGCAGAAAAACCTGATTTTCCAGTTGGGCGATGGTCTTCCGCTGTTCAGCGGCACTGTCTACGCATTCGTCTGACGGCAATTCTGCGTCCACTACCTCTACTTCATCGGCAGCCATGTCCTCCGCACCAACATCAGGTTGGTCTCCCTTGAGGTTCTTGTTGTCGTTCACGTCCACACCTCCCTTACCTGACCGGCAGCCCTTAAGAGTTAAGGGCTGCCGTAGACGTACTATTTCTTTTTCATCAGCTCAGTCAGCGTTTCGCTGAGCGAATCCGCTACCAAGTCTACGACTGAGTAAATGCGCGAGTATTCCATGCGGGTCGGTCCCATGACACCGATACTGCCAATGACATTGCCCCCTATATGGTACGTCGCCGTCACCAACGAACACTGCTGCATTTCCACTTTCGGGTTTTCCCGGCCAATGACCACTTGAATGCCCGATGAAGCCGACAACTGACTGAGCAGAGCCTGCAGATCCTCGCGCTCCTCGAGCACCTCCAGAAGAGTGCGAGCACGATCCACGTCTTTGAACTCCGGTTGGTTGAAGATCTGCAGCGCTCCGTTAAGGTGCATCTGCTCTTGCTTTTGCTTGGCCAAGCCGTGGGCCAGAGCGTCCACAAGGCCTTCACCGATCTCGCCGTAGTCCATCAGGTCTCGAACCATGGACGTGGTCAACCCACGATAGGTCAAACCCTTGACCTTCTTGTTCAGCCGTTTTGACATATCGTCCAGTTCTTCAGCTGTATAGCTGCCCTGAACCTGCATAATGCGGTTTTGAACCATGCTGGGATTAAGAACCAAAACCAACAGGATTGTATGCTCATCAATGCACGTTAGTTGAATATGCCGCACGGTCAACCCTTCGACTGGTGGTGCCACCACCAAGGAAATGGACCTAGTAAGGAGAGCCAGAAGTTTTGAAGCTTCGTGAATGAGCTGATCCATCTCTTGTCGGTGCGCCATTACATTACCATATACCTGCTGCGATTCTTCTTCAGGAATCATCTGCGGTTCCATCAGAACATCAACGTAAAATCGATAGCCTAGGTCGGAAGGAATGCGTCCCGCTGATATATGGGGCTGCTGCAGATATCCGGTTTCCTCGAGATCCGCCATTTCGTTACGAATGGTAGCCGGTGAAACACCCAAGTTATGCTTGCGAGCAATACTGCGTGAGCCAACGGGGTCAGCTGTTTCGATGTAGTCATCGATGACAGCTTTGAGGACAGACATCTTGCGTGGATCCAAATCTGACCACCTCCCTGGCGGCCATTAGCACTCATCCTAGGCGAGTGCTAACACCGTTTACACATAAAGTACCACTTCGACTTTTGTTTGTCAAGTATACTTCACCGGCCGGCGTCTCCACGAAATCCCTAACGAAGCCAGGCGGAGAACACCAGATTACCCAGGAAACGCCCAGTCCATGTCAGCTGCAGATGCTGCGTCTGCGTCCACTGGACCAGTCCCCGTTCCAACAGAGTCTGAACCTGTTGGGGGTATACATCCTGGATATTGCGGCCGAACCGATCCGCAAACGTCGGCCCATGAACGCCAGCCAACAGACGCATCCCGGTCATCATATATTCATCCATTTGCTGATCAAGGTCCGGATGTTCTTCCAGATCCAGTGGCTCCTCAGCAGGCTGTTCCAGCCAGCCCCGCATGTACTGCGTCATGTTCCTGGTATTGATGTACCTGCGACCCTGCCACCAACCAGCGGCTCCGCTGCCCAGGGCCAAATACGGCTTTCCAGTCCAATACAGGATGTTATGGCGGCTGGCAAACCCGGGCTTTGCATAGTTGGATATCTCATACTGCTCCAAGCCCTGTGCAGGCAGATCATGCATCGCAGTCGCAAACATCGCCGTTTCCGTGTCCTCATCAGGAAGGGCCAACAGGCCCCGCTGGGCCCAGCGGTAAAACGCCGTTCCTTCTTCCAGAATCAAGGAGTAAGCGCTGACGTGCTCCACACCCAGCTGCACAGCGGCTGCCAATGTCGACTGCCATTGGGCTGTGGTTTGGCCAGGCAGACCGAACATTAAGTCCACACTGAGATTGTCAAAGCCCAAGCGTCGAGCGGCGGCAAAGCTTTCGTGAACCTGCCCCACAGAGTGAAGGCGCCCAAGGACCTGCAGCAGATGGGGCTCAAAGGATTGGACGCCCATGCTTAAGCGATTGACGCCTCCCGAGCGCAGGCATTGAAGTTTCTCCGCGGAGAGGCTTGAGGGATTCACTTCCACCGTGATCTCGGCGTCTTCACTGAAAGAAAACCGCCTATGCAGCAGATCCAAAAGCTGCTCCAATCGAGCCACACGTAACACCGAGGGTGTTCCACCCCCAATAAACAGCGTCTGGAAGGTATGATTCCCAAGCTGTGAAGCCCGGGCGTCCACTTCCCGGCGAAAAGCATCAAAATAAGAGCCGACGAAGGTATCGTCGGCCACAACAGAATGAAAGTCACAGTATTGGCATTTGCGACCACAAAAGGGCACGTGTACATAAATGCCGCGTTCTGCCTGGGTCTGCATGATCAGTCCACCTCAAGGATGGCCATAAACGCTTCTTGGGGAACATCCACCGTCCCAAGACTTTTCATGCGTTTTTTGCCTTCCTTCTGTTTTTCCAAGAGCTTTCGCTTGCGGGATATATCGCCGCCATAGCACTTGGCCAGCACATCTTTGCGCAGTGCTCGCACCGTTTCGCGAGCGATCACTTTGCTGCCGATGGCCGCCTGTATGGGCACTTCATACTGCTGCCGGGGGATGACAGACTTGAGCTTTTCGGTTAAGCTGCGACCGCGTGCCTGCGCCTTATCCCTATGGACAATACAGCTGAGCGCATCCACCGGCTTGGCATTGAGTAGGATATCCAGTTTGACCATATCTGAACGGCGGTAGCCCATGAGCTCGTAGTCTAGGGAGGCATAGCCTTTGGTGCGGGATTTGAGACGATCAAAGAAGTCCATAAGAATTTCCGTTAAGGGCAGCTCGTAATCTAGGCGCGTTCGTTCCGTGGTGATGTACTCCATATTCGAGAACACACCTCGTTTGTCTTGGCAAAGCTCCATAACAGGCCCCACGAACTCTTCCGGCACCATGATAGTGGCCTTCACAAAAGGCTCTTCGATGTAAGCAATGTCGGTGACCTTGGGGAAACTAGCGGGGTTGTCCACACTGACCACAGTGCCACTATCCATGTGGATATGATACTCCACACTGGGGGCCGTGGTGATCAGGTTGAGCTTGAACTCCCGTTCTAGACGCTCTTGAATGATCTCCATATGCAGCAGGCCCAAGAAACCGCAGCGGTAACCAAAGCCCAACGCAGCCGAGGTCTCCGGCTCATAACTCAGAGCCGCGTCGTTAAGTTGCAGACGGTCCAAAGCGTCCCGCAAATCCTGATATTCTTCATTATCCACCGGGTACAGCCCGCAAAAAACCATTGGCTTGGCCGGCCGGTACCCAGCCAGCGGTCGTTCAGCAGGCCGACGGCTGAGAGTAATGGTATCGCCCACTCGGGTGTCCTTCACATCCTTCATACTGGCGATGACACAGCCCACTTCTCCGGGACCCAAGGACTGCACACCAACCATGGCTGGCCGAAACACCCCCAAGTCGGATACCTCAAATGTCCGGCCCGTGGACATCATCTTAATCTTGTCGCCCACCGTGAGCCGACCTTCCATGACACGCACGTAGGCCACTGCGCCGCGATAGGTATCGAAATGTGAATCGAAGACCATGGCCTGCAAGGGGTTATCATCGTCACCGGCTGGCGCTGGGACGCGTTGGACAATGGCCTCCAAAATATCCTCGATGCCCTGCCCGGTCTTGGCACTGGCCAAAATAGCTTCACTGGCATCCAACCCAATGCTTTCTTCCAACTCCGCCATAACCCGCTGCGGATCCGCACTGGGCAGATCGATCTTGTTAATGACTGGGATGATCTCCAGATCATGTTCCAAAGCCAGATAAAGATTTGCCAATGTTTGGGCCTCAATACCTTGGGATGCATCAATAACCAACAAGGCTCCTTCACAGGCGGCCAGACTTCGGGACACTTCATACGAAAAGTCTACATGACCAGGCGTATCAATGAGATTCAACGCGTATTCAGAACCATCGCGGGCCTGGTAGGCCAGACGCACTGCCTGGAGTTTGATGGTAATTCCCCGTTCGCGCTCCAGGTCCATCGAATCCAACACCTGGTCTGCCATCTCGCGGGCACTCAAAGTGTCGGTTTTTTCTAGAATGCGATCGGCTAACGTTGACTTGCCGTGGTCTATATGGGCAATAATACAGAAGTTGCGAATCCTATCCTGCTTCATTCCACCAATCCTTTTTCCTTCGAGTATCACGGAAATTATTATACCACGTCAAGGGGTCTTTGCATAGGTTCTCCCGTCGGCGCGACGCCGGGTCTAGCGGCCGCGCCGGTGCAGGCGCTGAACCAGCATGTTCCAGACGAACCAAGGTTCTTCCATGCGCAGCGCCAGGCTGGCCGCCAAGTAGACCAGCGAGCCGACAGCGATGGCCGTTAAGGTCTGCAGTGAGCGTCCTGCCCCCGTATGCAGGTCTAGGAACGGTTCCAGCCAGCCTGCTGTGGCGAATGCTGCAGCACCCATCACGGCCGCTGCTGGAAGGGCTTTGAGCGTAGTGGCCGCAACCCGATGGCCATCAATGGTCCCCAATTTGCGACGGAGAGTTATGATGTAAATAATGACATTAATGGAACCCGTCAGAGAAAACGCCAAAGCGATGCCGCCGTGACCTAAGTCTGTCAAGAACAAAAAGGCCAGACTCAGCGCAGCATTAATAACTACGGTCAGCAGACCCACCTTCACCGGCGTTACCGTATCGTGGAGCGAGTAAAAGATCTTGATCAATATCTGCAAACATGACTGAGCAAACAGTCCCAAAGAATAATAGACAACAGCGAAGGCCGTAGCCTGGGTGTCGGCAGCGGTGAACTGCCCGGTTTCAAACAACAGCCTCACAATGGGCTCACTAAGGACAGCGATCCCCACAGCCGCAGGCAGCGTTATATAAATGATCACCCGCAGTCCGAAGGAAAACGTGCGCCGGAACTCGGCCATCTGCTTGAGGGCCGAAAGGCGCGTCAAAGTCGGGAAAATGGCTGTGGATATGCCCATGGCGAAAACACCTAAGGGAAAATGAATAATGCGATTGGCTAAGCGCAGAGCCACAATCGACCCTGACTCCAAGAGCGACGCTAGGTTTTGGCCCACAATGAGGTTGATCTGGGCTATGGAGAGGCCGATCATGGCCGGTAGCATCAGTTTGAACATCTTGCGAATACCTGGGTGTTTGAGATCGATGACCGGCTTATAGTAGCCTTTGGCCTTCTTGACCACTCCGGGAAACTGAATACCGAAGTTCCCTAAGGCGCCAGCAATCGTGCCAATGGCCATACCGAAGATGCCAAACACAGGGCCCAAGAGGTAAGCTCCGAGGATCTGGGCGATGTTGTAAAAGATGGGCCCAACGGCCGGTAGAGTAAACTGCCGATACGAGTTTAGGACACCCATCATGAGGCCGGCCAAAGCCGTAAAGAACACGGCCGGAAATGTCATCCGCATGAGCAGAATCAACAGGTCTCGTTGTTCCCCGTGGAAACCCACACCTACCAAAGGTGCCAGCAGGGGTGTAAAAACCAGCCCAAGTATGAGGAGCAAGACCAAAAGCAGAGCGATGAGGTTCATGAATGTGGAGGCAACATGCCATGCCTCAGCTTCCTTCTCCTGAGCTAGGTATTCGGTGAACACCGGGATGAATGCTGAGCTGAGTGCACCCCCTACCAAGAGCTGGTACATAAGATCAGGAATGGAAAAGGCCGCAAAGAACACGTCGGTCACCCAAGTCCGACCAAACACCTCAGCAACAGCGCGCTCGCGAACAAAGCCGAGGATACGGCTGATGAATATTGCGGTCATAACCAGTCCAGCTGCCCTGGCCACCCGTTGATTGGAACCATCGCTCATTGTCTTGTCCCCTCTCAACCCACAGCTTGCTGCAGACCTGCACACGGCGGGAGCTAACGTGCCTGTGCACTCCATGGAGCAGCGCTGCCAATCTGCAGGCAGAAGAACCTGGACGCCGCAAGTCAAGTTCATGTATAGGCATCACTGTCCTTAGGTATTCGAGCCGCGTTTGCGAATTCCTGTAGGTATAGGAACCGGGCGCCAAGTATGGTAGACTAGGAACGTGTCGATTTTCCCGGAAATCCGAGCAACCACAGGCCGAACACTTCGGTGAAATAGCAGCTAGAGCGATTTCGCGTCGCTTGTTGCGAGCTCGCCAGGGTACGTTGTCAACCCGTTGCCAGCCGACCTGTTTCATAGCGACCAACACGTGGTTTACAACCGAGTTCGAAACGCCGTGAACTGGCGTTTCTCCGAGCGGGACCGTTGGCTGTGCGCGTTGGAGCCTGTCTGTGCACCAGGCATGCTAGGCGGGGAGTCCTCCGCTTAGCCGTTGCGGCGTGTGCGGTGAAAATATGGGAAAGGTTGTGTATGCATGCGTATTTTAGCAATATTGAGTCTGGTGGTCCTCCTGGGTCTGGGAGTGTTTGCCTATTGGCAGTGGGATCAAGTGCAGCAGGAACTGGCTGCCGTCCAACAGGAATTGCGGACCCTACAGCAGCGGCTGACGAGAGATACCGACCCCGAAGAGGCCATCCCGCAGCCATCACCGTCGCGGCCCATCACTGTGTACTTTATCGAGATGACAGCCACAGATTTCGTTCTGCGCCCCGAAATACATAGCGTCGATCCTCCGGTAACCCTGGCTAAGGCAGTCGAAGCTTTGATCACCGGACCCAAGAGTGAAGAACTGCATCCCGTCATGCCACCCGGGACACGGCTTTTGTCGGTGGAAATCCAAGACACCACAGCAGTCGTGAACTTCTCGGCAGAGCTGCGGGAAAACTTCAATATGGGGTCGCAAGGCGAAGCACTGCTCTTACAATCGCTTATGCGCACCGCAGCAGCATTCAGCAACATTGCCTATGTCCAGATCCTTGTGGAGGGCAGCATCATCGAATCCATCGGCGGTCATATCGCCATCGACACAAAGCTCCAGATCAGTGATTTTTGAGCTTGCGATGGAACAATGCCCTTGAGGTCAACCCTACGCGAGAGCCAATCTGGAGCGGACTTCCTGAAACACGGACCCAGCAACGGCTGTCCTGGTCTGCGGCGAATATTTCCTATTGAACTCACCTCAGTGGCGTGGTATAATTACAAACGGCAATTCTTGTGGAGGAGGTGATCGGGAGTGCCAAATATCAAATCAGCAGCAAAGCGCGTTCGAGTTAGTGCCAACAAGCGGGAACGTAATCGTGTAGCTAAGTCCGCTTTGAAGACTTCTATCAAGCGGTTCCATAGAGCTGTGGAGACCGGTGCAGAGAATACGAGTGATGTCTTGCAGAAGACCATTCAGACCATCGACAAAGCTGCAGCCAAGGGGATTATTCATAAGAATGCGGCGGCGCGCCGGAAATCTCGCCTCACCAAGAAACTAGCCAAGGTCAACTAATTTTGGACATGCAAAAACCACCGATCGGTGGTTTTTTTCTATTCCTGGCGGCAGATCCAGGTGACCAGTTCCTCGAGAACATCCTCGCCATTGGCTCCCAGCTTCATGTCCCGGTCAGCCAAGACCACCTTGTGGAATGCCTTCAATAATGTGTCTTCTGAAAACCGCCCACTATAGCGCCCAGCTTTTTTCACAGGATAGTCGGAGTTCTCGCCCATGGCCTGGGCAATGCTTGCCCAGGGCTGGCCGTGCCTGCTTCTGGCTGCCAGCAGCAGCCGCAGCTCACGGTCAATGAGCGGCAGGAGGCGCAACGGCGCCTCCCCGGCATCAATAAGCTCGTGCAGCAGTCGCACAGCCTCCCGGCAGTTCTTGGCTGCCATGGCCTCGGTCATCTTGAATACGGCACCCTGCTCCGTCTGTCCCGGTGCCAGAGAGGCCGCTGCATCCACCGCCGCTGCATCAATGGTGGTACTAGGGTAGACATACAAAGCCAATTTCTCCAACTCGCTTACCACAAAGGATAGGTCGGGACCGGTGTGCCTGGCCAATTCCTGTGCCGCATCCTGCTCCATGTTCACGCCTATGGTTTTGGCATGATCCATAATATACCGGAGCAATGCATCCCCTTTGTACTGCTGGCACTCCCAAACCTGCGCCATGGAACGCAGTTTTTTTATCCCCTTGAGTCGGCCGTCCAAACTGTGGAAAAACAGCACTAAGGTACTTCCCGCCTCATTGTGCTCCAACCACTGGGCCAGGGCATTCCAAGTGTCGGCGGGAACAGGATCGCATGTGCGAACAGCCGCGATACGATTATCCGGACCCCAAGCAGCTCCGGCCACGGCCTCCACAAACTGGGCTAGCTCCATGTCCTTGTGGCCATACAAGACGTTCCAGTTCCAATCCCCCATACCGCCAGCAAAGGCACGATTCCGGAACGCCTGAAAAATCTCCAATTGCAGTTGCTCTTCTTCACCGTACACAATGTAGAGTGGGTGCAGGGGTTCTTCGAAAATGTGCTTTTTCCACTTGGTCCATTCCAACAGTCTTCACCTCTTCGTTCCCTTCGTCCACATCAATCCCTGCCAAACGTAGGTGGCAATCATCCCGTTAATGTCTGTGCGATACACTTCGACTCCGGATTCTGCCAATCCTGCCAAAACCTTTGGCGAGGGATGGCCAAAGCGGTTATTCTCGCCAACGCAGATGACGGCTGTGGACGGAGCTAGACGCGCCAACCAAGGTTCGAACCACGCAGCTGCACTGCCGTGGTGCGGAATTTTCAGCCAATCTACAGCAGGCATTGGTCGTCGCAGCATGTCAAGCTGGCCATCAAGATCCAAGTCACCAGTGAACAAAAGCGATCTACCTGCGTACTGCAGATGCAATACCACTGAATTATTATTCAGGTCCGATGGCGTCCCCGACAGAAGCTCCTGCGGATGGAGAACTGTAATCTCTACGTCCCCGGGAAGCACAAAGCGGTCTCCGGTACGAACCACGTGATAGGGTATCTGGTTCTGATAGATCAGCTCAAGATAGCGCTGGTATGATCTGGTTGTATGGGAATCACCACCGTCCCAGACCATCCCCACGCTGAAGGTCTCCAATACCGGTAGTAGACCCTGAAGATGATCTTCATGGGCATGAGTCAAGACCACTAAGTCCAGATGATCCACCCCAAGTCGTCGCAGCAGCGGTAGAACTTTTGCGGAACCAACGTTGTATTCCGAGTAACTTCCCGGCCAGGAACTGCCGCCACCGTCAATGAGAATTGCTTGGTTGTACGGAGTTCTGATAAGCAAGCTGTCCCCTTGGCCGACATCGATGGCCACCACCTGCAGAGGACGGATCCATGTGGGTGGAAGACTCCACCAGAGACACAGAACGGCCAAGGCCAAAGCCCAGCGGGCCCATGTTTGGCGCGGACGGACAAACTGGCGTGGGCGCAGTGTCACTGCCAATGCCACCAAGCATCCGTACCAAACAACGAGTTCATGCACAGCGAAGGAACGCAGCGCCATGGTTACGGCTGCGGGCTGCAGATAGTGCGAAATCCAAAGGAGCCCTGATGTCAGTGCATTCAATACGGGCACAAGCACTATATCCAGCAGCCCACCGCTGAGAATCCAGAGGATGCCCACAACGAGCAGCAGCATCACAAAGGGAGTGAATGCCAACGTAGCCAGAGGACCAACAAGCGACACCTGCCCAAAGACGTTCGCCAAGATGGGCAATAAAGACAGTTGGGCAGCAAACGAGACCATCAATGCTCCAACCCAGCGGGGCAGCCGCGCAATCCAAGGCAGGAACAAAAGGATTCCACCCGAAGCCGCAAAGGACATCAGAAATCCTACTTCCTTCCAGATAACTGGCCTAAAGATAAAGAAGACCAGCGCAGCCACGGACCAGTAATGTAGGGGATCCACCTTACGCCGCCGCAGTTGGGCAGCTCCGGCCAGCAGCATAATGGTCCAGGCCCGCAGTGAGGATGGTCTGGCACCCACCAAGAATACATAACCTAAGATAAACATCACCATAATGAACCAGCGGGCGCTCTGCGGCATTGGAATCCGCAGCAGCACCCGGCTCAAAACAATACTGAGGATACCAAGATGCATTCCAGAAACAGCCATTAAGTGGGTAATGCCCAGTTGTTCCCAACCAGTGGATTGCTCTGCTGTCAGCGCCTGGCGGTCACCGAGCAGGATGGCCTGCAGAAGTTCTGGATGGGCCAGTTTGGACAACCGCACCATAATGTACTGCTGAATATGGAGGAGATGGTTCACTGAGGTCTCTGCCTGACCTGTGGCCTGCAGTTCGCTGGCCTCCAGATACCAACGCACACCGCGCTGCTCCAGAAACCTTCGATAATCAAACTCGCCGGGATTACCGGCCTGCTGGGGTCGCCGCACTGTTCCAGCCAGCGTTATCAACTGGCCTACCTTGATATAATCCCCAGGATCCCGGTGCACAACGGCCCCTCCCAACCCGTCCACATCCACTGTCACCCGTTGGTAATGACCACGGCAGTCAACGTCCAGGACCTGCCCGGTCCAACGCCCGCTTGTGCCCGACCAATCGTGATGATCCGTGGCAAAATGTGTGACCGCGGCCCCGAGACCTGCGGCCACAAGACAAAAGCAGAGGGTACATACCAAGCTAGCCGGTGCGATCCGCTGCAGCCACAGCCACGCGATGATGGCCGTGGCCGTGATACCCAAGACCGATATAGCCGTCGTCCGTGACAGCGCATCGACCATTACGCCGCCGCCATAGACGGCCAGTACAGCCAGGGGCAGGGCGTAGTTAGTTTGCTTCATCGGAGAGTATCTCAGGTTCCATACACACAAGTTGTCGAATGGCCTCCAAGCGAACGGGCCCTATACCCCGAACTCGCAAAAGTTCCTCTGGATAAACAAAGAGAGCCTTTTCCCGTTCCTTAATAATGTTGGCCGCATAGGCTGGCCCTATGCCTGGCAGCGTCTGCAGAGTCTCGCTTGATGCATAATTCACATGCACTTTCTCACAGTGCAGTTCCATCGCCGCAGTGGCCGGGGCACCCGCTTCGTCCTGTTCAGGGGCCGACGACGAATCGTCTGCCGTAGCTGTGGATTGCGCTGGCGCAGCAGCCACGGCTGGCGAACCAAAACCATCCGCCTTCAGCTGTGTCCACTGGGCAGCATGTTGTCGAGAAAGCCACCATTGACTTGCATTCAAAAGAACAGCTCCTGCCAGGAGCAAAACAAAAATCGTTCTCTGTGCCTTTGTCATAATAACTGGTCTGGCTCGTTCAGCGACTTCATAGCTGGAGCCAGCCATCTCTCCCTCCCGTACACGTTCCCTGGTGTCAATGTATAGTGTACTTCTAGGCACAGAGCCAGCAAGCCTTTATTTATGTGATTTTTCAGTTTTTACTTCAGAAAGACCCACCAAAAGGTGGGTTCTTGTCTGCAATGAACTTGTTGGCCGCGTCCTGCCGGAGAATCATCGCCAAAGAGCAGTCAACGCTATCCTCTTGCAGCGGTCTGAAACGATGATCCTCCGCACCGCGACATCACAAAAAACGATGTGGAAGGCTTCAATCTTCCTTGGTGAACACCAGTATCACAGCAAACTCAGAACCGGAATCCCATCAAGGCCATGCCAACCAACCCTGCACTAATCAACAGGATGGGCACTCCCCGGAGAGCCTTCGGCACAGGTGAGAGCTCCAGCCGCTGCCGGATGCCAGCCATCACCACGAGTCCAAGGGCAAAACCTACGCCAGCAGCAAAGCCCAAACCAGCGGTGGCAGGCCCTTGAGCACCCCATGATTCCATGAGAAGCAGAGATCCGACCAACACCGAGTTCAACAGGCTGGCTGCCAACGTGCCCTCCGTCGCCGGTCGCCACACGTTGGTCAGTAGTTTCTCCCAGAACATCGCTGACAAAAGAGCTACCACTATCACAAATGGGATATTCAGGGAAAACGACTCGAATATAAACGACTCGATCATCCAGAGAGCCACCGCCGCAGTGAACAAAGCAGCCAATACAGCTGCGCCAGCGCGAACTGCAGTGTCCAATGACTTCGTCCAGCGGGTCAAGGCATACAGGCCTAGGCCCTGCATAAAGATTAGGTTATTCTGAATAACGCCTTGCGCCAATGCACCCAAGCCTTCACTCATGGATTTCCCCTCCTTTGCCCATAAGGGCATTGACCAATGCCATCAACAAACCCACGATTAGAAGGCTGCCGGGTATGGTATTGGCCAAAGCAAACGGTGAGTACTGGGCTTCAAGCAGCACAACATCAAAGACTCTACCATAGGCCAAGAACTCTCTGATGATGCCGATAATGACCAGAGCTGCTGTAAAGCCAATGCCCTGTCCCAGCGCGCCTACCACCGCTTCCGGCAAACTCTGTACCAGACTTAGTCTCTGCAAGATGACGCCGTTGACAACGATCAAAGGAATGTAGATCCCCAACTGAATGACCATCTCGGGATTGACTCCCACAGCCCAACGGTGTACAGCCGTCACCAGAACAGTTAAGACAGCGATTTGAAGGATTGTATGCACAGCCTTAGGAACAAAGGGACGGACAATGGTAACCACAACAGCAGCCACCAACAGGATAGCACCTGTCATCAAGCCCAGATATAGACTGTTCCAGGCAACCGTGGTAGCACCCACAGCTGGCACCAAACCCAACATCAGGCGGAACACAGGATTCTTGTGGTAAACCCCTTCGATAAAGGTCTTCGCAACTGACATTTTATTGTGCCCCCTTTCCGCCAATGGCGCTGTGAACGGCTTCAACCAACGCCTCGCTGGTCACCGTAGCACCGGAGATAGCATCCACATACCCTTGGCTCTCCAGCATCCCAGCGATGAGTTTCTCAATGGCGGGATCTGCCAAGAACGGGGTTTCTTCATGATCCACTACGGTGATGTCCGCTACTGCACCATCGGCCACCGTCACTTCCACCACCATGGTCCCACCATACCCTTGGGCCGAGGCGGTGTAGGTACCGTCGTCCACTTGGATGTCAAAGGGTGCCGCCTCGTCCACCGGTTCCTCTGCGTCAACGGGTTCTGTGGCCTCTTCTGCAGGGTCAGCCGACTCCGCCTTCTCCAGCGCCCTGGCCACTGCTTCGATGATAGCTTCAGCCGTTAGCGTCGCTACCGACACACTGTCA
>PWMW01000274.1 GCA_003559095.1 Clostridiales bacterium
AGAGCGCCAGCTGTTCCAGGGTCGTCAGGGACGTATGCAGCGCATGCAAAGCCAGCTTTTTGGCAACTAGCCCGTTAGGCGGACATCAAGACAATGAAGAAGCAGGCAGCCGGTTTGTTGGGTGCCTGCTTCTTATGTTGGTGACGTTGTCATGATCAGCAATCGGCGATGACCAACCTGCAGTGCCTCCTCCACCTGCACATGGGGTGGGACCGCCAGCCGCTGCTTTTTGGGATACACCACAGCCATGGCGCCGCCGGGCTGAATCACCTCCGCCCATTTCGCCAACAACTGCCCCGGTTCGCCGCCCTGCCACTGCACCAGATGACCGTACGGCAGATCCGTCAGCATAATCTCCGGTCGTCGCGGCAGTGACGAAAGCTCCAGCTGCGCGGCATCGGCAGCGAATACAAAGGTCTGGACACTACCACCGGCGAATAGCGGCAGCTCCCGCAGCCAGTCTGCACTTTTCACCGCATCAGCATGGGATGGCTTGCCAAACTTCTGCTCATCACGGATCAGTTTCTGGCGGCGCGCCTGCAGCCCATCCCGGTCCAGCAGCGCCAAATTCTTGGCAGCAAACTCCAGCGCTTGTGGTTCCACATCCGAAGCCATAATGGCCGCAAGCTTTGCTCCGTGGAGGAGCCCAATCACCGTTAAGAGATGGGCCCCGCCGCAGCAGGGATCATAGAGGGTGTACGGTTCACTGCGGCCGCCCTTAGCCAAGAGAGCGGCACAGCGTTGAAACAGTTCGCTGGCCAAGCGAGCCGGAAAGGCCGGTGCACCGGGGTAGTTATGCAGCACTCGTCCGCTGGAAAAATGTGTCCAATCCTGGCGCTGCTCGAACCTATATCTCATAATGATTGCCTTCCACGGCCGCCAGCCACTGCTGCAGTGGCTCCACACCGTGGTCATTCCAGACAAAAACCCAGACGTCCTCCACACCCAGTTGTTCCAAGGCGCCTAAGCGATGATTGCCGTCGCGCACGCTCACCTGCTGTTCCTGCAGCTGGCCAATGACTGGCGGCATATCCCAACCCTCGCGGATCCAACTGCCCAGCATCGCCGTGCGCTGTCGCCAAGAATCTGCGGGCATTACATACTCCATATGCGCCTCAGGACCACAGCAGCGCTCGAGATAATGTCGTTTGACCTTCACGGGTCCCAGCCAATAGCGATGCTGCAGTTTCAGACCATCGGCAAAGGCTTCATTCTCGGCCGGTCCGCGCAAAAAGGCATCGATCCACTGGGCGGTGCGGCCAGCAGCTGCATACTCTGCTGCTTCCGCCATCGTATAGTCCAATCTTCATTCACCTCACAGTCCTTTGGGCATTCTTATGCACGCCGCACCCTGTGACCCGCCGTCAGCCAGTTTCCCGAGCATTGTCCGGATCCCTACGGGAGCGCGTCGTATTCTCTTAGTTCCATAAAGTACACCAAAAAATCGCCATCATAGATCCGCCCTGAGAGCGGCAGGCCCACGTCGGGAGCTAGGACCCACTCCGACGTCATAATAGCTTCGAACGCATCGGGACCCACAAGTTCCCAACGAAACGACTGGCAGACAAACCCTTCGAGACCTGCCACAGTCCGCTGGCCCGCCACGTAGATCCAGCCATCCTGCGTTTCGATACTGTTGCCTACTTCCAAGCGGAGATCGGCGGTAAAGACACTGATCATCAGCATCTGCGAAACCCAGCCGCCGCCGAGCAGAACCAACTGCGGACCGAAGAAGCCCCCGAAAAGGTCTACCGGGTTCTGCAGTTCCCAGATGGGCATGGTATAGCGATACGCTGTGGTGATTTCCACAGATTGCTCGTCGCGCCGCCAGACCTCAAACTCATGGTAAATGGTTTCCTCTACCAGCTTTATGCTGAACTGCTCCCAGGCCTCTTCATCCTGGTGCTCTTCCCAATAGGCATTCCATTCTTCATCGCTGAGATCGCCCCAGTCTTCCTCCAACAGCCAGGCCCACTCATCATACGTAGGGGTAATGGTGGTAATGGCATAGACAAACTTTTCCCACTGCCGAGGAAACACCCGATAGGACCAGTACTGAGCGTCATCGGCAGCCACAGCATTACCAGTCAAGCACAAAATGACGAAGACCACCGCCCACAGCTTCATAGTGGGTACCCCCTGCTCCCTTTATTGGGCCTTCAACTCAACAATATCGCCGTCAGCCAAAACAAATTCCTGTGCCACATTTTGGCCATCGAATTTCGCTGAGCCCCAAACCCGAGCGCCCCTCAGGGTTTCCGCCACTTCCTTATGGATGCTTTCGGCCAAATCCAATACCGTGCTGCCGTGAGGAAGCACAAAAGGTGCAGTAAGGTCTGGATCCTTACCCGGCGCCTTTGTGTACACCCGGATGACCTCCAACAGATCAAAGCACGTTTTCTTAAAATCCTCCAGCCCCGTGCCATGGGCAGCCGACACTGTCAACAAAGGCGGACCATCCCACAGTTCAGCCAGAAGTTCCATATTTTCCTGAGCTGCTGGTTCGTCCACTTTGTTCAGCAGCCAGAGGACCTTAGTCCAGGGCAGTGCCTGCACGCCGTCGGGAATCTCATCCCGCACCAATCGCCGCTCCTGCAGCATGGTTCGGGCTTCGGTGAGCTGTTCTAATACCTGGTCGCTGGCGGCGTCCGCCACCACCATATACGCATCGGCATTCTGCAGGGTGGCCATCATGGCACCGGGGATGCCATCTTCCGTTACCGGCGGCGTGTCCACCAACTGGATCAGGATGTCAAGGTAAGGCATCATACCCGGCTGTGGGATGGATGTGGTGAAGGGGTACTCAGCAACGGTGGCCTTGCAGTTGGTCAGGGCACGCATCAACGAGGACTTGCCAACATTAGGGAAGCCTAACAGCACGATCTGCCCGGCACCCTGCGATTCCACCAGAAAGGGATTATTCTGCGGACCGGTGCCAGTCTTCTGCTCCTCCGCTGATCTGAGCTTAGACAGCCGTTTCTTGATCTCGCCCTGCAGACGATCAGTGCCTTTGTGCTTGGGAATCACCGCCAGCATCTCCTCCAAAGCGGCGATCTTTTCTTCTTTGGTCTTGGCCTTGCGGAACGCATTTTCGGCTTCCTTGTATTCTGGCGACAAATTAGCCGGCACCATCCATCACCTCACCCCTATGGTGTAGTACTCCCAAATCGGCAGGACATCAATGAACGTGGATACCAATCCACATACCCCACCCAGTATTCACTTCAATACGGCATTCCAAAAGCAACTTTGCATAGACATGGCCACGGAGATCCCAGCTTACGGGATTTCACGGTTCCTGCCTGCGCTCCCACGCTGCCTTGCAGAGTGGACAGTTAGATCTGTTCTACTGTTAGCGGCGGGTTTGATCCTGTTTCGGAACCGGGCAGGTGCTGATCCCCAGAAGCGCGTACAGTCCGCAAAACCCCAAGGCAGCAGTTCCTGCAGCCACAGCCGCTAAAATCCAAAACGCTCCGTGAATCGAAACACCCATATAGGCAAACACCACTGCGATCACTAGACGAATGACCCGATCCTTCGTACCAACATTGGCCTGCATCAACATGGACCTCCAAACATCATTATGATCACTCCTGGTTCGGCGCCGTTATTGGTTCTGCACCACGTCCAGAAATGCCAGCATATTTTCCAGCGGAATATCGTGGGGCATGGCATGGGTTGGGGCCACAATGTATCCGCCCTCCCTACCAAGTAGATCCATGATGCGGCGCATTTCACCCCTGACAATATCCGGCGGCTCCTTGGGCAGCAGAACCTGGGTGCTGATGCCGCCGTAGAAGGTAAGATCCCTGCCATAGGTACGTTTCATCGCCGCGATATCAAAGATCTCCGGTTGGAATGTATTGTAGATATCCAAACCTAACTCCACAAGATCGGGAAACACCGCAGCAATATCACCGCAGGAGTGCTGCGCCACATAACGACTGCGCCGTTGGGCATAGCTGTACATGGTCTGCAGATGGGGACGGAGAAAACGCCGCCAATGGGCCGGGCCCATAATCAGGCCGTGCTGCTGCCCCCAATCGTCGCCGAAAAAGATACCATCGATCTCAGGATACTGGCAGACAATATCCATCACTTCACAGTTGTACTGGACAATGTGCTCCAGGAGAGCATCCACAAACTCCGGATGCAGTACGAAATCCATCAATATATTCTCCATGCCCCGCAGCGTCCAGGCTCGCTCAAACAAAGAAAACCCAATGGTGTACATGGTAAACTGCCGCGGCTGCCGAGCCGCCAGAGCCTCACACTTGCGGCGAACCACGGCCTCATCAGGCTTGGGGAATTCATAGCCTTTCAAGCTGGGCTCGGTCAGTTGATAGTCCACCACCTGGCCGAAATCGCCTTGGGGATCTTTGCGCCACACCACCCCGAACATATCCTGTTCGTGCCCTTCATCGATCTCGGTAAAGGTTTCGTTCCGAGCCAACGCCACGGCATTGCCCACGGTCTCTTCAAAATCTGGATCGCCGAAATGCTCAGCTAAGGTAGCGCGAGCAGCATCTGTCAGATCCAAATGATAGGGCAGAGGGAAGGGTTCCTCTTTGGCCAACGCCTTCAGCACCAACTGGCGTCGGTTCACCATTCTGACCACCTCCATCAAAGGAACTCTGGGCTCATGCTGCGAACCATGGTGACGAACGGTACTGGTCCTAACACATGGTCATACAACACCGCACCGCAGCAGAACACTCAGTGCACAACTTCTCGCAAAACAACCCAAATCCCTGTCCGCCTTGAGCCCTTCAGGAGGAATTTTCGTCGTTGAACGACAATGTATACCTGGAGATGCTGCCAAACGAAACAGAAAGGAAGATTCCATGCCTAACAGTACAATCCAGCTATTGTCCCAACGTGTATCCCTGCGGCAATACGCCGATCGGCCCGTAACCGACGAGGAACTGCAGACCATTCTGCATGGGGCCATGCGAGCACCCACTGCGGGCAATATGATGCTGTATTCCATCATCCTTGTGGCCGACCAGGAAAAGAAGATTCGTTTGAGCGAGACCTGTGACTACCAGCCGTTCATCGCCAAAGCTCCTGTGGTCTTGGTTTTTGTGACTGATGCCCAGCGCTGGCACGATTACTACCAGGTCACAGACGTGCCTGCTTATTGTCAACGCCGCGGCCTGCAGTTTCAAAAACCGCATCTAGGGGATTTCCTGTTAGGTGCCAATGATGCCATCATTGCTGCCCAAAACGCCGTCATTGCCGCCGAAAGCCTGGGCATAGGTTCCTGCTACATCGGTGATGTCATGGAGAACTATGAACAGCATCGCGAGCTCCTCGACCTGCCGGAGTACTGCTTTCCCGTGGCCATGCTCTGTCTCGGGCATTATCCGGCAACCATGGAACGCCAGCCCAAAGAGCGCCTGTCTCAAGAATCCATTGTCTTTGTAGATACGTACAAGCGCTTGGACACGGCCGCATTGCGCGAGACGTTTGCCCACAGGGAAGCAGCCCTGCCCAAGCCCAACGGCCTCGATGCCGACAACTATGGCCAGTTCATGTATGGACGCAAAACCGGTGCCCCGTTCTTCCAGGAAATGCACCGGTCCATCGCCGCGGCCCTCAAACACTGGCAGGGCGGAGTGGTGGAAGACGACTGATCCACCACCCGACCCGCCGCCTTACATCGCACGGCGGAAGTCTTCATAACGCTGCGCCAAACGCTCCTTGTCCGGCCGCATGATAGACCGGCGAGGCAGCAGCAGCGGCTGCCCATGCAGCAGCTGAATGCCGTACTTGAGCATAGGTCCATCCACTTCCTCCAGCACAGCCTGCTGGACTTGAATAATGTAATCCGGCTTCACACCCACAATATGGCGGTCAAAGGCCGCATGGTGGATCTTGCACAAAGCCAAACCGTTCTTGACCATGGGCTCTCCGCCAAGGTCACCATCGGCAATAATATGCGCCGCATCCAACAACTCCCGGTGACGCAGTTGGCAGAAGGCGCACTGCTCACCATAGGCATCCAAGACCCGAGCGCGGAATGAACGCTGGTGCAGACGGGTCTTCACCGCTGCTGTGATATAGCGCCGCCGGTGATCCTCCTCGGCGGCCCTGGGCCACAGCTCTGGTTCCTGGGCCACATACGCATCATCGGCAGCCACGGTAAACGTGAGACTGGCCGGGTCATCGCCGACGATAAAGACCGGCCAGACAGCCAAGTACTGCCCCACCGTGACACCATGGAAATAAATCAACGGCACGCCTTGGCGCATGACCTCCCGCAGCCCCCGATTGTTCCAGTGATTGGGGTCGGTACCCTGATAGTCATAGAGCAGAAGATGATCCCCACTGAAACGGTCGCCATACGGAGAGTTCACCGATGTCCGGATCGACAGCGGCAGCTCTAAAGCCGCCGGTTTCCAAATTCCCTGCTGACCCAAGACGGCAATTCGTTTACCGCTGAACATGAACCCCTGCTGCAGGACCTGCCACGACAACACATCTCCCTGGGCAGCAGTGAGTTCCTGCAGCCACTCAAAAGCCCGCAGACGCACATTGGCATCCACGATCCCACCTCCCGCTAGAAGCTTATGGACGCTCCTTTGGATGCAGTTGACCCACACCCAAATGGTTCAGCCGTCGTTCCATGGGCTGGTCTAGTTTGAGAATAACTACCTCACCTACAGTGAGGATAATGCTCCCATACTCTAGGTGACCCCCGTAAGCCACGTCGTCCTGGGACGCTGTGATGTGCAGATGCGGTTGCCCATCGGCGATCAGCCCCTGCAGGGCCATGACTTCGATAGTCCCTTCCTTTTCAAAAAATGTATCCTTCCATGGTTTCTCCGTGCCTGGTTCCACAATATGGTAATGGATCTTGGAAAGACTACCAATGCCTGAAACCACCACTCCGTTGGCAATCTTTTCCCTGACAATAGCTTCCTCAATCACCTGCAGCAGATCTTCTCCTGTATCCAACGCGATGACCACTGTTTCCACAACATTTCCCCCTTGTACAATTGCCATGCTTCCACCTCCGGCTCCGTGGGTGGTGACCATTCTATCTCTGGCCTCCAAACTGTATCTGCTATAGCTTTAGACCCATTCTACCCAAATTCCTTCTCCAGCAGGCGAATCCATGGCTGCCAGCAAACCTGTGGGCGCCTATGGAGCCCAATCTGTCGGTTGGCGGCGCGCTGAGGCCCACCCCAGAACCACCTGGGATGGGCCTATTTTGATGAAACTGCTATTCCACAGCCAACAGCAAGTGCTCCTCCAACCAAGACTTCAGTACGACGCGCTCGGTGCCTTCCGGCGTGTGCAGAACCACGGTCGAACCAGAGGCCTTGGCGATACGGCAGCGACCCCAAGCTGGATGCTCCACAACGTCCCCCGTAGTCCGCACGCGCCTCGGCAGACCCGCTCGCAGCTCGTCCACAAACCGCGAGTAATCCGCCTTCTGCGACCGAACACTGCGCGGGCTGCTGAAAAACAAGTGCGTCCGGGCCCGGGTGGCTGCCACGTACAACAGCCGCCTTTCCTCTTCAAGATCACTCCAAGAATTGCCCATGATGGCCTTTTCGTGCGGGAACACATCCTCCACCAATCCTGCCACCACCACCGCGGTGAACTCCAAGCCCTTGGCGGAATGGCTTGTGGTCAAGGTCACTCCGCTTTCTTTGCCGCTGCTGCGCATCCCCTGCTGGGTTGCGCTCATTCGCTGCAAGAACTCCGCAATCCCTTCGTCGTCCTCGGGCAGCTGCGTCAATATGTGGGCAGCATCCAGGGCCACATCCCCATCGAGACGCAGCTGCTGGCAGGTGCTGCTGACATGATCATCATAGCCCATTTTATGGCGAATCCACCGGAGAGCTTTAGCTGCCGGCATGGCGGTCATCACCGAGAGATGATTCTGCAGCGCTGCCAACTCCTTGGCTAGGTGTCCCGGGAGCGAGCGGTAGCGCAGAGCCGCCGCTGGGGCTAAAGCATGGTCCTGCGCATCCCGTTGGGCTTGTTCGACCATGGCCCGGGAAAAGTAGCGGCCCGGTCGATTGAGAATGCGAAAAAAACTTGTACTGTCCTGCGGATCGCTGGCAGCCCGCAGGTAACTGAGCAGATCCAAAGCCACCCAATGACTGAGAACGTCCCAATCGCCCCCGAGGGTACGGAAGGGGATGTGAACCTTTTCCAACTGCTGTTTGAACAGCAGGGCCTGCCGATTGGTCCGATAGATCACAGCCATTTTCTTCCAGGGAATACCTTCCTTGGCCAAGTTCTGCAGCACCTGGACACTCCAGCGAGCTTCATCCCGTTCGTCCTCGGGTTGATAGAAGGTGGGCAGCGGTGCCCCGGAATCTCCGCTGGCGGCCCGCAGGTCTTTCGGAAGACGATGCTCATTGTTCTTAATCAGTGAGCTGGTCACTGCCACAATGGCCGAGCTGCAGCGGAAGTTCGTCGTCAGCGAGCAGCGTTGGGCCTTGGGGTAATCGGCTTGAAAAGCTGCCATGAC
>PWMW01000395.1 GCA_003559095.1 Clostridiales bacterium
CTTCTGCAGGGTCAGCCGACTCCGCCTTCTCCAGCGCCCTGGCCACTGCTTCGATGATAGCTTCAGCCGTTAGCGTCGCTCCCGATACACTGTCAACGTCAGTACTTTGGGCATTGATAATCGCATCTGGAACCTGCTCAAAGGCAGGATCAGATAACCCCGGTGTTTCCGAATGATCGACTACATCAATACTGTCAATGCGGCCGTCAACTACCGTGACCTGCATTTCCACAGGACCACCATACCCTTCGGCAGCGGCCGTGTAGGTTCCGTCAGCCCAAGCCGCCGGCTCCGCAGTGACTTCAGCATCTGCCAAAGCATCGCGCACCGCAGCCATAATAGCTTCCGATGTGTATGTTGCTCCGGATACGGCCTCTACCTCTGTGCTGTTGGCCTCGACGATGCGGCCGGGAATGGCTTCGATGGCTCGCTCAGCAAATCCTGGCGTATCACTGTGCTCAACCACGGTCACGCTTGCGATGACGCCGTCAACAACCTCAACCTCTACGGTGAGAACATCGTTGAATCCGTCGGCTGAGCCAGTATACGTGCCGTCAGCCCAGCCTTCCATTTCGTCTTCAACACCGAAAAAGTCCTGTTCCCAGCGCTGCAATGCCTGTCTAACTCCAGTCACCAAAGCGCGGCTGGACACCGTCGCGCCGCTAATGGCCTCAATGTCGTCGCGTATCGACAGGGAACTCTCAGGGTCTTTGCCGACGAACTGCGCCAGGAATGACGCCTCTGTGAGGCGAGCTCCCAGGCCAGGGTCTTCCTGGTGGGCTAGCAGTTCGACTCGTTGAATCACTCCAGAACCATCCACGATAACGAAAAATTGGATCGGTCCGTTGTAACCAGGCTGCGAACCTACAAAGGCAGCCTTTTTTAACTCCCCGTTCTCACGAACAACGTAGTAAGAAGTGCCATCGATCACCTCAATAGAGTAGTTCTCGGTACCTAGTCCCTCTGCCACCGGAACGTACGTGCCATCCACCACCACTGGCTGAACATCAGGCAGGGCAATGTGAGCCACAAAAACCAGTGCCACCACAACCACGCCCATCACTACAGCGGTGGCTGCATTACGGAAACGAGATTCCCGAGCAATGCCTTCGCCAAATCGCAGAGGCATCGTGAACTTATCCATGAGAGGGACAAAGGCGTTCATAAGCAAAATCGCGAAGGTCACGCCTTCCGGAAATACGGTATATTTGCGCAAAAAGATCGTCAAAAAACCGCAGCCAATTCCGAACAGAAGGCGCGCCGTAGGAGTCACAGGAGAAGTAACCATATCTGTAGCCATAAAAAAGGCCGCAAACAGCAACCCGCCGCCAAAAATGGCTACCCACGGGTCCATCCCCCAGAGCCAAGCGAAAAACAACGCCGCTCCTATGTATCCACCAGGTATGCGCCAATCAATATGGCTCCGCACCATCAAAAATGCTCCGCCCAATAGAATGGCTATGGCGGATGTCTCACCGATACTTCCAGGTATGTTACCCCAGACAAATGCCCAATCAAAAGGACTTCGGGTCAACAAAGGCGTCGCCGTTGTCACCGCTTCAAACGGTTTGAAATAATGAACCACAGAGCCCGTGAAACCCAACGCCAGAAAAGCCCGTGCTCCCAATGCTGGGTTAAATATGTTGTACCCGATACCGCCAAAAGCCATTTTAACTACGGCAATGGCGAACACGCTTCCCAAAACCGGTACCCACCAAGCAGCACTGGACGGTAGAATCAAGCCGACAAACATCCCCGTTACCAGCGCACTTCCATCACCAAGCAGTTTACGTGGGGAAATGCGGGAATGCAGCAGCAGTGCTTCGCAGAGCATTGCTGCTGCCATTGCCAGCAGAACAATACCCAAGGCTCGGAATCCAAAAAAGATCACGCCCGCTATCAGCGATGGCAGTAGAGCAATGGCCACGTCTCGCATGATACTTTCAATGCTCTCTTCGGTCCGTAAGAATGGTCCTGTCAATTTCGGCACATTGCCACCTCCTATTCGGCCTTTTTCTGTCTTTGAAGTGCTGTGTAATCCTGCTTACCCTGTTTGATCCAAGTCACCAATGCCCGTCGGCTTGGGCATACATAGGAGCAGACACTGCACTCAATGCAATCCATCAGGTTCCACTTCGCTGCCTCCTCAATGCGGCCCTTATCGCTGAAGAGACCAAGCACATTGGGCGTAAGTCCCATGGGACAGTAGTCAACACAGCGGGCACAGCGAATACACGGACGGTTTTCGTCCAGTGCAATTTCCTCTTCAGTCAACAAAAGGATCCCCGATGTGCTCTTAACCACGGGTCCCTCCAAGGACTGCACACTTGGGCCGGTCATAGGTCCGCCAGCCACAATCACAGCGGGCTCACCATACATGCCACCGCAAAAATCAATGACGTCTTGAACTTTCGTACCGACTCGCGCCGAAACATTCCGTGGATCCACAGCGGCGCGGCCACTCAATGTCAAAACCCTCTGGTAAGAGCTGGTTCCGGACGTGACGGCAGCAGCCAACGAAATCAGCGTATGCACGTTGCTTACTACGCACCCGACTTCGAATGGAAGTGCGCCCGATGGTACTTCACGATTCAATGCAGCCTTGATCAGCTGTTTTTCCGCTCCCTGCGGATAACGAACTTGCAGCGGGACCACCCGCA
Source organism: Clostridiales bacterium (assembly GCA_003559095.1). Taxonomy (GTDB): domain Bacteria; phylum Bacillota; class Limnochordia; order Darwinibacteriales; family B1SED10-159; genus SLOZ01. Next base: position 2,661 of record PWMW01000395.1, read on the forward strand.
GATTACTGTCGCCCTTGGCAGCTGAACGCACCATTTCGATGGCATCGGGCTTGTTTACTTCGATCCCGATAACACCGTGAGTCGCTCCCACGGCCTTCATGGCTGCTTTCAGGCCTAATACCATAGCATCTGCCTGTTCCACCATCAACCGGTGATCACAGGTCAAATACGGCTCACACTCTGCTCCATTGACAATGACTGTGTCGACGGGCCGCGGAACGGCCAGTTTAACATGGGTAGGGAAACCGGCCCCACCCATTCCCACCAATCCAGCCCTCTTCGCAGCTTCCTTGATAGCCTCGGCCGATAGCCGTTCCAGCGTGGTTTGGGTTCCCGGAACACTTTCGTCCAAACCATCGTTTTCAATGACAATGCATAAGGTTTTGCTTCCGTCCATCAGCGGCCGCTCTTCAATGGCCTGCACGCGACCGGAAACACTGGCATGAACCGGTGCTGATACAAACTGGTCTGTTTCACCGATAACTTGACCCATAAGCACTCGATCGTTGATGGAAACCGTGGGTTTGTTGGGCGCGCCGATATGCTGACTCAGCGGAATGATCACTTCCTTTGGTGCAGGCATGGCCACAATAGCTTTGCTTTCACTGCCCTCTTTGCGATGGGGAATATGCGCACCGCCGCGCGGAAATGTTTTTGCTAACAATTGCTTCACCCTTTCTAGCCACAAGGCTGGGAATAAGATAGTATTCACAATAAGTTATAACACCACTTAAGGATAAAGGATCCTTGCTTAAATTTCAACAGGTCTTTGCCAAATCCTGCCCCAGAGCAAAAACGCCCGCTCGCGAAAAACAGCCCCTCTCTATGTGAGAAGCTGTTACGTCATGGCAGTGGCCAAGCGTCTACTGTGCACTTGCCATTCCCAGCCAACCAGAGCCTGCTTTCAAACGAGTATTGGCCCTGAACCAAGCTCACGTCCGTCTTGCAGCGAACTGCCAGCGTTCAGTGTCGGGATGCGGTTCATCAAAGCTAAGAAAATCATAAAGCCCCAAAAGCTCCCACCCGGCGGCTGTTAAGTGCTCCGCCACGCGTTCGGGTGTCCAGAGCCTCTGCGTGTGTCGCTCCACTAACCTGCGATACAGTCCAGCAGACTCCGGCACAAAAAACGTCAGCGTCATCTCCGTCTGCTGCTGCTCCTCATCCCAGTGATTGTCCCAAAAGTATCCAAAGTCATCGAACAACTCAGCATAACCATTATCCCCATAGACTCCCTGCAGTTTGGCGGCAGAATTCAGATCAAACAGTAAAAGGCCACCCGGCCGGACAACCTTGTGGATTCCGCTGAGAGTTCGCTCAAGATCAACGTCTGTGAGCAGATAGTTGAACCCATCACAGGCACATATGGCAGCGTCAAAGCTAGTGTTGCTCAGATCCAAGGCCGCCATGTCTTGATGTAAAAGACGAGCGGACGGCCAATGAGCTAGTTTCCCTGCCGCCACGGCAAGCATTGCTTCCGAGCAATCAACACCCGTAACATCCAAATCCAGACGAACCAACTGCTCCGTAATGTTGCCTGTTCCACACCCTAACTCCAAAATACGCTGGGGACGCTCACCGAACGATAAGGCCAGCTCCAGCAGGTATGCTGCCCAGCCTCGGTAATCTTCGTGCATCAGCCTGTCATAGTACGAGGCCAGATGCACGTAAGCTTCGCCGCTCATTCCGGATCCACAGCCACTTGCTTGGCGTCGCCCCATAGTTTCTCCAACCCATAGAAATTGCGGTCTTCCTGAAGAAACACGTGCACCACAACATTGCGGTAATCCAACAGTATCCAAGAATTTCCACTGCGGCCCTCTCGCCGTGCCAACTCCACGCCTGCATTCTCCATTTCAGCTTCGATCTCTCCGGTAATAGAATGGGTCTGCGTCGATGTGGTCGCGCTGCAGATCACGAAATAATCGGTTTCTGCCGTGAGTTCCTTCATATCTAGAATCTTGACATCGTCGGCCTTTTTCTCCAACGCTGCTCGCGCCGCTAATACGGCAATATCCTTGCTATCCACTGCCATTAAATGTCACCACTCCCGTCCAATGTGGAAAAATTCCGTCCCAGAATTACTGTGGCATCCGCCCGTCTGGACTCACCATCATCGAGAACAACCTGACCGTTAACCAAGTGGGCGATGCGTTCTGCCTGCGGCTGGTGCTGGGGATCGTAGATTCTTACCAAGGTTTCCGCATAATCAAAATGGTCGGCGTTGCCTAAGTTGACCACTTCCATGCCGTTGGACCGCAGCACATCACGGGCTTGGCTTCCCTCACCGGAGCGGCCATTCCCGTTGAGAATCTCCACTGTCAAAGGCAGCGGTTCACCGTAGAGCACCGCAGCTTTGACACTGGCCAAACGCTCAGTATCTGCCAGCCAGTATGAGGCACCACCCATAGTCCCAGCGGTACCAGGCACCAACGTCGTATGGACTTTGTCCATGGAAAACCGCGGCGCCGCCATGGCTATGGCCAGCATGCGATCCAGGGGCAGGTTGGTCTGAACCATATTCCACCCCTGCTGCACCAAACTGGGCAACTTCGCTACATTGCTTGGCTGCAAAACCTCCTGCAGCATGGCAACAATGAACTGTCGTTGTCGCTCCACACGGCCATCATATTGTTGGTTCAACGGATCCACCAGGGACACATCGCCCAAGCGGTCCCGGAATCGAACATAATGGAGAGCGGTCTCGCCGTCCAATTTTTGCAGACCTGGTTGGATGTCAATGATTAAATCCTGAGCATTGTCAACGTAATACATCCGCCGCTGTACCTGCAGTTCCACGCCACCCAGTGTATCCACAATGCCTTCGAATCCACTAAAGTCTGTCAGCACATAGTAATCTATGGGCGTTTGAAGAAAATGACTGACTGTACGCATAGCCAAGGACGCTCCGCCATAGGCATAAGCGGCATTGACACGATCCCAACGGTTGCGGTCCGGGATCCACACTCTCGTATCACGGGGAATGGAAAGCACGCCGACATCACCGGTGGTCGGGTCAACGGAAACAACCATCATCGTATCTGTACGGGAACCATGGTGCGTTGGATCGTCCACGCCCATAACTAGAATATGAATGCGTTTGCTGCCTGCCTGAGCCTGGCCGGAATCGCCGCGGAGTCCACTTTGATAGCTAATGAAAAACGAAATTCCCATCAAAACAAGACCCACAGCCACAGCAACAATGATCAACAGCGTCCGCTGTCTTTGCTGGGCAGCCTTCTGAGCACGCCGCTGCTCCAACTCCTGTTTTCGCTTTGCCACTTCCTCCGGTGATAACATCGGCTCCACCTCCCTCCCGAACAGTCACTGAACTTTGAGCCAACATTCCCAGTCATCATTGCACAATCATTGCGTTGCGGGCAGCCACAGTCAACGGGTGAATCACATGCCCGCGTTCAATAAGGTACGTCAGCGAGCGATCCATCGACAGCAGCACCGCTGCCTCAAGATCCCGGAAACTCAACTCTCTTATTTCTTCAACACCGGGATACTCTCTGCCTGCTTCCACGGCGTCTGCCAGATACAAACACGATTCCAGAGAACTCATGCCCGGTCGTCCTGTTGTATGGAAAAACACCGCCCGACACCCATCTTCTAACCAAGAAGGACTGTTCCCAAAACAGCCCGCAAATCTTCGGCGAAAACGACCTGCTGCCACGGGTCCGTGGAGCATAAGGGGGTAGGCTCGCTCAAGCTCGGATACGCGCAATCCCTGCTCCTCTGCAGCAGCCAGCAGCCGCTGCTCGGGCCAATCACGGCAGACATCATGCACCCACGCCACGGTTACCCCTGCGTCCAATGGAAACGCCCAACGGGCTGCATACTGCTCCATCATGGACACCACGCCCTCCACATGCGCCCGGCGTTGCGGAGCTATCTGGCTTAGGGCCCATCGACGTGCGTCTTCCACAATCATTCGTGATGAACCGCCGAGTTCTGGACGTCCGGCGCATAAAGACGGTTCTTGCGGATGTAATAGTCCACCGTTTCAGGTACCAAGTAACGAATGGACTCGCCCTTGCGCACCCGCCTGCGAATATCCGTCGAGGATATGGCCATGGCAGGGACCTGCAGAATGTGAAGCCGCTTGTTCTGACTGGAAAACCAATGGTGGATAGTTCCTCGCTGATCCTCTAGTTGAAAGCCGGGACGGGTAGCGGCAATAAACTCTGCCATACCCAGAAGCTCCTGGGAATCCTTCCAGCCCATAATCTCGAGAATGGCATCGGCACCTGTGATAAAGAACAATCTCACTGCGGTACCGTGCAGGTCCTGCAGAATTCGCAGAGTATCGATGGTATATGTTGTACCCGTGCGGTCAATGTCTACCCGCGAAACCTCAAAGTGCGGATTTGTCAGAGTAGCCAATACCGCCATGGTGTAGCGGTGCTTCGTGTCTGTCACCTGCGTCGGGTCCTTGTGCGGCGGGGTTCCAGAAGGTAGAAACAATACCTGATCCAGTTGAAACTGCCCCCGCGCTGCTTCTGCGGTTACTAAATGGCCATAATGGATGGGATCAAAGGTACCACCCATGATGCCAATGCGTTTTGTTTCCATAATTCACCCCACACCATTCATATATCTCCATTGTACAGTTCTCCCGTGTTCCCTGCAAGAGGCACAAGCCTCCACCGCTGCGGGCCGTCGACGGCCGGTCACGTGATTGCAGGGGATACCGGGCAACGGACGATGTAACCTTAGTGCCTGCTATCCCCCACAGAAGTGTTCCTGATTTATGACGGGAGTTCAATTGCTGGTTCGTCGGAAGCGGCCCTGTACAGTAAAAACTTACGCCCGATCTTCTGCACAACGTCGGCTCGCAACCGCCGCGCTGCTTCATCGGCAATAGTCTTCGGATCGTCGAGGCAATTTTGCAGCACAGCCACCTTGATTAACTCCCGAGCCTCCAAAACATCATCCAACTCAGCCACAATCTCCGATGTCAGGCCGGCTTTTCCCACTTGAAACACGGGATCCAAGTCATGTCCGAGACTGCGCAGATACGCGCGCTGTTTGCTGGTTAGCATCATACTCCTCCTCTACTCTTGGTACTCGAACTCCAGTTCGCCTACACGTACGGTGGCACCTTCCGGAACCTCCATATCTGCGAGCCTTTTGTAAAGCCCGATTCTTTCAAACAACCGCTGCAGATGAACAACAACCTCATCACTGGTTAAGTCCAATCGCCGCATGTACCTCTCCAATCCTTCGCCTTCCACAACGAACTCCTCGTTATCGCGGCGCACGGTGAACCGGTTGACAGGAGATTTGAGCGCCTGCGGTCTGTGGATCACAGCTGACGCCTCAGGCGAAACCTCCGTCTGAACCGCCTCGGCTTTCAATGCCTGCAGCTGTTCGGTAACGTGCTGCATCAAGGGTTCGATCCCGGCCGTGGTGGCTGCCGATATGGCGAAGAAGCTGTGATCGTTACCAGCCGCTGCCTGCTCTAGTTCCTGGATGTGACCTTGGGCATCCGGAAGATCTGTTTTGTTAGCCACAACCACCATGGGGCACTGGGCCAAATGGGCGCTGTAGCGCAACAACTCCTCTTTGATGGTCGTGTAGTCATCCACGGGATCGCGGCCATCGACACCAGCTGCATCCACCACATGCAAAAGCAGCCGCGTACGTTCGACATGCCGCAGGAACTCGTGACCCAAACCCACGCCTTCATGGGCTCCTTCGATCAGTCCGGGGATGTCTGCCATAACATATGAAACGCCATTACCACGATCGACCACCCCCAAGTTCGGCACCAAGGTCGTGAATGGGTAATTGGCGATTTTCGGTTTGGCAGCGGAAACCACCGACAAGAGTGTTGACTTGCCAGCGTTGGGAAAACCCACCAGTCCAACGTCGGCGATCAACTTCAGCTCCAGCTGCAGTTGATATTCCAGGCCAGGCTCACCGCGCTCGGCGAAGGTGGGTGCCTGACGGATGGCGTTCTTGAAGTGCGTATTCCCACGCCCACCGCGGCCCCCTTCGGCGATGAGAACTCGCTGTCCGGGCTCCGTGAGATCCACTAAGATCTGCTCGCTCTCACCATCCCGGACTACCGTTCCAGGCGGAACTTTAATGACGATGTCGTCAGCATCACGCCCATGGCGATTATTGGAACCGCCGTGTTCGCCATTGGCGGCCTTATAATGCTTGCGATATCGAAAATCCATAAGTGTAGATAAACCCGGGTCCACTTCCATATACACGCTGCCGCCCCGGCCCCCATCCCCACCGGCTGGACCACCAGCTGGTTCGTACTTCTCCCGGCGCCAGCGAGTAACGCCATCGCCGCCATCGCCGGCCTTAATGAATATCACGGCTCGATCCATGAACATCCGTGATCCCCCCTTTGCAGAAGTTGTGCGTTCCATACAAGAAAAATCCCCTTTGCACATGGAGTACAAAAGGGATAGGCTTTCGAACTTATGCAGTAGCCTCTTGAGCCAAAATACTTACCTGTTTGCCAAACTTACCTTTGCGCTGGAACTTTACATATCCATCGGTCTTGGCGAACAGTGTATCGTCACCACCGATGCCCACATTCATGCCGGGGTGAACTTTGGTTCCCCGCTGCCGCACGATGATGCTGCCAGCGGTAACAAATTGACCGTCGTATCGCTTAACGCCAAGGCGCTTGGCAACGGAATCGCGGCCATTCTTGGTACTACCTACTCCCTTTTTTGAAGCAAACAACTGTAGATTCATCCGCATGATTCCACCTCCTCCACTTTCACAAACTGACCATACTCATCGGCTATGGCTTTTAGACCTCGAAAAATTGCATCCAGAACGACCTGACTGCGCTGCCACGCATCACCGTCCACCTTGGGTGGTAGGAAACACGATAGCACGCCGTCGTTGATCGTAACCTGCGGAGTAACGGCTGCTGTTTCCTGCAATCCCAGCACAGCCGTCTGGGTTAGGGCTGACACAGCGGCGCAGACAATGTCTTCACCATGCTCGGCGTAGCCCGTATGGCCGCTGGCTCGAAAACCCAACCATCCCTGCTGGTTCCGATACAACCGCACAGAAGTCATTAGGCCTCGATCTTCTCGATCGTCAATTTGGTGTATGGTTGACGATGACCTGCCTTGCGGCGATAGTTCTTCTTAGCTTTAAATTTGAAGACAACGATCTTTTTGTTTTTGCCCTGTTTGGCTACTTTGGCCAATACTTTAGCGCCATCAATTGTCGGAGTACCTACTTTTGTACCGCTCTCGTCGCTGAGTAGGAGAACTCGATCCAAGGTAACTTCGTCGCCTTCGGCCGCATTCAACTTCTCAACGAAGATGGTGTCGCCTTCGCTAACCCGGTATTGCTTACCGCCAGTTTCAATCACAGCATTCATTGCTGCACCTCCTCACCTACAGACTCGCCGATGCTAGGCACACCAGAACGGTGTTTTAGGAGCCCGCTTCGCGCGGTATCGGCGTGCGGGTGCACACCTTCTGTTAGATTGTACCACCAACAACTGCCGGTGTCAATTTCTCGCAACAATTTCTGCCACAGCATACGTCTTGTGAACACTGGTGATCTGGACGGTCACAGACTCACCCAAAAGGGCCGCGCCATTCTGGATATCAAGCACAAAACCTTCAACGCGAGCAATCCCGTTGCGACTGTTTTTCGAGTGGACACGCTCCACGGTGACCGCCAGTTCCATCCCCTTTTTCACCGGCACAGATTTTGCTGCCAAACTTCCTTCAGGACCTGATTGGACCTGTATCTCCTCGCGGTCCATCGTCTCTTCACCGCGCACAAAGACATGGACTCCACAGTCCCGTTCCAAAGCTTGCAGGTTAGCCCCGCCATTGCCGATAAGGAACGAGGCGACATTGGGGTGGCAGCGGATCATCACCTCCGCCACTTCCGGTTCACGGGCCAGGGTATAGACCTGCTGCGCCGCATGCAGAGCCAGTGTTTCATCGGACAACACCCGACCACTACCGCCGCAGACTGGACACGGTGATTCGATGATGCTGGCCAAAGGTTTCTTCGCCTTCTTGCGGGACAGCTCCACTAAGCCCAACTGCGTAAATCCCAAAACATGGGTCTTGATCTTATCGGAAGCTAAAGCTTTCTCCAACCGCTGCAGAACTTTCTTGCGATGCTTTTCTGACTCCATATCGATGAAATCAATGATCACGATCCCACCGATGTTGCGCAGGCGTAGTTGTCTGGCGATGGCGTCTGCAGCCTGCAGGTTGGTTTCTAGAATCGTTGTCTCGAGGTTCTCTTTGCCCACGAATTTACCTGTATTCACATCAATAGACATCAACGCCTCGGTGGCATCAAATACCAGGTAGCCTCCACAATCCAACCATACGCGGCGTTTTGTTGCTCGTTCTAGTTCCTTGTCCAATCCCATATACTCGAAAAGAGTTGTATGGCCCTGGTACAACTGCACCTGCAGAGGCTCCGGCAAGCGCAGGGCGGTCATCATCTCGGTAACTTGGTTTTTGATCTCTTCGTTGTCGACGACGATCTCCGTAACGTCGTCCGTCAGCACATCGCGAATAATCCGATGGACCAAGTCATGGTCCCGATACAGCAGCGATGGGGTTTTGGCCTTTTTCGCTTTGCGCTTGAGGTGCTGCCACTGCAGGCGCAGGTCTTTGAGATCCTGCTTCAGCTCCGCTTCGGTGCAGCCCTCAGCCACCGTACGGACAATCAGACCGAACCCGTCGGGACGCAGTTCCGAAACCAGCTGACGCAGTCTTTCCCGTTCCTCGGAATCCTTAATTTGACGGGATACACCCAAATTTCGCTCCCCTGGCATCAAAACCAAAAACCGCCCGGGAATGGACAATTGCGTAATGACACGGGCACCCTTGGTCCCCACAGGCTCCTTGACTGCCTGCACCAAAAGCTCCTGACCCTTGCGGATCAACTTCTCGATGGGCTTACCATCAGGGTTTTCGATATCGTCCACATACAAAAACGCGTTCCGTTCTAGGCCGATGTTCAAAAACGCTGCCGACATACCGGGCAGGACATTCTCCACACGGCCCTTGAAAATACTGCCCACAGTACGCTGTTGGTTTTCCCGTTCCACAAAGAGTTCAGCCAGCAGCCCATCTTCGATGATGGCCACTAAAATTTGGTTAATCACTGACGAGATAATAATCTTTCGCTGCATTAGGCAGTCCCCCCGGCAAGCAGGTCCAGCTTGGTGTGACCGTCACGAGTCCAGAGGCCGGTACGGTGAACATCAACATTCGTCGGGTTCAGACCCAGCAACTGGATGACCTCTTCCACCCGCAGATTGCCAGCGGATCCCGATGCAGCCTCCAAACGAATGCAGCTGTCCTCAATGCTCAACGCATAGATCCAAGGACGCACATCCAACGAACGCATCCCTTTTTTCCCCTGCCGTTCAACCAAGACATTCTCGCGAGCCAGGAGCTCCTGGATCCGCTGTGGCAGCGCCGCGGCGGGCTCACGCACCGTAAGACAGTACGAGGCTGTATTGACAGTGGCCATCAAGGCTGGCGCTGAAGATGGCACTGCCACGGATTTCACCACATCAAGCCCGCGGGGAAGAGCCTCGTGTAAGCGCTCGCCGATCCAACTAGCGCTCTGGCCATCGGCGACTTCCAAGTCCACGTACTCAGCTTCACTGGTAACGCCCACAGCCAGAGCTGAAGCAAATGCCAGTTTGGGCTTGGGATGAAACCCCGCCGAATAGAGCATCTTGATCCCGGCTCGCCGCAAAGCACGTTCAAAGGTTCGAAGAATGTCCAAGTGCGAAAGGTATTTCACTGCAGTACCTTTGGTGAACTGAATGCGTACCTTAGCCATGGTCCTTCACTCCCTGCAGCTGATTCTCTACACCCAGGGCAAAACAGACAGCACATCCCGTACAATCTCCAAAGCGACAATCCTCTGTCGTCATGTTGCCCCAGGCCGCCTCGTGTTCGATCCACAGAAATCCTCTACTGAGACCGGCATCGAGATGCTCCCACGGCAGTGCATCATCCTTTTGGAACTGCCTCTGGGCATAAGCCCTTGGGTCCAGGTTGACCTCAGCAAAGCTTTCCAACCACGCCTCGTATTGAAAATGCTCAGACCACGCATCGAAACGACAGCCCTTGTCCACTGCCTTCTCCAAGACATCAGCCAGCGCCCTGTCACCGCGGGCAAAGACCCCTTCGAGAAAACTTGTTTCCACATCGTGGTATTGAAATTGAATACCAGGGTGTTTCAGTCGTTCCCGCAGATGCCGCTGCTTCTGGCGCAGCTCCTCCGGGGTATTCTGCGGATCCCACTGAAATGGAGTTCCTACTTTGGGTACGAAGGATGATACACTGACGGTCACTGTAGGGCGTTTGCGACCGGATTGCCTAGATTTGCGCCCCACCGCCAGCACCTTGTGGGCCAGATCTGCGATGCCGTCAATATCATCCATGGTCTCCGTGGGAAGTCCAATCATAAAGTACAGTTTGATCTGGTGCCAACCGGCAGCAAATGCCCCTTCCACAGCCTGCAGAAGATCCTCTTCGCGGACATTCTTGTTAATGGCGTCCCGCAGGCGCTGTGTGCCTGCCTCGGGAGCGAATGTCAGCCCCGTTTTCCGAAAACGCTGTATTTGCTGGGCCAGTTCCACCGCAAAAGAATCCACCCGCAAGGACGGCAGACTGAGGGCCGTTCCTGTTCCCTGGTACTCCTCCACGAGCTCGGTAACCAAGTCACCGACACACGAATAGTCGCCCGTAGACAAGCTGGTCAACGAGATTTCGTCGTAACCGGTATTGGCCAACAAGGTGCGAATTTGCTCCTTGAGGGCCGTGGTGCTGCGCTCTCGGGCCGGCCGATACAGCATGCCAGCTTGGCAGAACCGACAGCCCCGCGTGCAACCACGCATGACCTCGACCATAACGCGATCGTGCACCACTTCGATGTAGGGTACCACGAAGCTCTCAGGCGAAGGCAGCGCTTCCAGGTCTGCAATGACACGCTTGCGGATGGATCGAGGTGCCATACCTTCCCTGCGTTCCAATCGTTTGAACCGACCGTGGTCATCGGTGACCGGTCGGTACCAACCGGGAATGTAGACACCGTCAATGGCACCTAAGCACCTGATTGTCTCGGGCCGGTCCAAGCCTTCCTGTTTGGCTTGTTTAACCACATCAAGGACTTCGTGCATTGCTTCCTCGGCTTCACCCAAGACCACAGCGTCAAGAAATGCCGCCACAGGCTCCACATTGAAGGCGCAGGGCCCGCCGGCAATGACTAAGGGATCGTTCTCGGTTCTTGCCTCAGAGCGGCGCGGAATCCCTCCCAAATCCAGCATATTGAGGATGTTCGTGTAGCTCATTTCGTACTGCAGCGTAAATCCGACAATGTCAAACTCCTTGACAGATCGTTGCGACTCCAACGCAAATAGAGATATGCCGGCAGAATGCATCTGTTCTTCCATATCTACCCAAGGAGCATACACTCGCTCCGCCACAGCATCCGGGCGTTGGTTGATCAAATGATACAGTATTTTGAAACCCAAATGCCCCATACCTACTTCATAGATGTCAGGAAATGCTAAGGCCATGGTCACAGCCACAGACTGCCAGTCCTTATGAACGGCATTGTGTTCGTTATTCGTGTAGCGTGCTGGCTTGGTAACCAGCGGTAAAATTCGATCGAGTTTCTCGGTTATCTGGGACACAATTCTTCAACCTCCTGGTACTGCCACAGCACGCGCCCATGTGAGCCGCATACTCCGTACCGCAGCGGCATTCTGCCTCTGTGGCCTTCCACGACGTTCTAATAACGGTCAGCCGGCTCTGCTGCGGCCCGCTTACGGCCTTATGACGCAACTGTACAATGAATCGCTTAATGGTACCATGAAATGGCGCACACCACAACAATCTTCCGCCTTTGCAGGCATATAGTTCTTCGAAAAAAAGGCCCATTCCCTGGGGAATAGGCGCCTACTTTTTGTTGCGTTTGACATTTTTCACTGGAATATTGGCAACCAGAGCCACCGCATCATCATTTTTGTCAAAATCCACCTCTAGGCCCGGTTCATCAATCTCCATGTACTTTGACAGCACTTCGATTAAGTCTTCCTTTAAGGATTCCAACAAACCCGGTGAAAGACTGGCTCGGTCGTGAACCAAGACCAACCGCAGCCGTTCTTTGGCTTGATCTTTGCTATTGTCGGATCCCCGTAAGAGCTTTGCAAAAAAATCAAACAATGGTGACCCTCCTTTAGCGTTTGCCGCCCATGCCAAACAGCGCCTTCAACCGGTGTACAACTCCTTTTTCCTCCAGTTCCATAAACGGAACTTCTGCCCCCTCCAACCGTCTGACGATATCGCGATACGCCTGACCCGAACGGGAGCGCTGGTCAATCACCACGGGCTCGCCGCGATTGGTTGAAACAATAATGCTCTCATCATCTGGAATCACGCCAATCAAATTAATAGCCAAAATATCATTAATATCTTGAATATCCATCATGTCACCCCGTCGAACCATGTCAGGGCGCAGCCGATTGACCACTAATTGCGGATCGTAAAGCTCTGAAGCTTCCAAGAGCCCAATAATCCTATCAGCATCTCTAACTGCGGAGACTTCGGGCGTTGTCACAATTAGAGCCATATCAGCCCCGGCAATGGCATTCTTGAACCCCTGTTCAATGCCGGCGGGACAGTCTACGATGACATAATCGAACTCCTTCTTAAGGTTGTTGACCAACTGGCGCATTTGATCGGGTGAGACAGAATCCTTTTCCTTGGTCTGCGCAGCCGGAAGTAAGAACATAGAATCATAGCGTTTATCCTTAATAAGGGCTTGCCGCAGACGACAGCGCTCTTCAACTACATCCACCAAGTCATATACGATGCGGTTCTCCAAACCCAAAACTACGTCGAGATTTCGCAGGCCAATGTCGGCGTCCACCAAAGCGACCTTATGTTTGTTCTGCGCCAAGCCCGTCCCAATATTGGCTGATGTCGTGGTCTTGCCTACCCCACCTTTGCCACTGGTGATTACAATTGCCTTCCCCATGAAAGGATTCCTCCCTACTGAATCTTGTCGTACGGCTTTATCTGTATCAGATTATCCACAACCTGAGCCAGTTCAGGCCCTGTGGGCCGAGGTCCTTTTTCATCCGGCGCTCGCGAGATGTAATGGGCAATCCGCAGCTGTGTCGGTTCTAGACGAAAGGCAAAGACCACGGCCTTTGCATCACCTTCTGCACCGGCATGGGCCACACCGCGCAGTGCACCCAAGACTAGAATATCGCCACTGCATACCACTTCGGATCCAGGATTCACGTCACCCATAATAACCACATTCCCGGAGTAATGAATGCTCTGGCCTGAACGCAGCGTCCGACGAACAAGTTTGGTGTCATCCAACGATTCGTCTGATCGCTCAAAAGATACCTTGGCGGCCGGGCGAGGAGGTACACTCGCAGGAGCAGCCGTACCGTCGAACGTCATCCCATATTCCTGAACCACCGCACTCAACTGCTGTATCTGCTCTTCACTCAAGGGCCTGGATGAACTCTGCAGCCGCACCACAGCGCCTTGGAAAAATTCCCGGTGCGCCGAAAGCTTCGAACGCAGCTGTGCTACCACGTCCGTAAACGGAGCATCATCCACGATACTGAGCAATAAGCCGTGGCGATTACCCTTGATCACACATGCTTCCGTGGTCATGATTCATCTCCTTTGCATCCGAACTCAAGCCAAAAAACTTCAATGCAATCCAATTCGCCATTTAATCGGCAGTTCCTTCATTTTCTTCCGGCTCGATCCCGAACCCAAAATACGCATCCATGACCATGCGCGCGATGGGTGCGGCACCGCTACCACCGCCGCCACCGTGCTCCACCACGACAAATACCACAATCTCCGGATCTTCCACAGGAGCAAAGGCGCCGAACAGTCCATGGCTGTCGCGCCCCGGTACCTCATAGCTGCCGGTTTTGGCAGCAACGGAAAGGGGGAATCCTTGAAAAGCTGTTCGGGCCGTACCGCGGGCATGGGTAACGGTCCCCCGCATACCTTTAATTACAGCATCCCAGGTGGAGCTGGACACGTCCAACTGATGCAAAACTTCGGGCTCGCTTTGAAAAAGCAGTGCCCCTTCCGGTCCATGTATGGCTTCCACCAACCGCGGCACATAGGCCGTTCCGCGATTGGCTATGGTGCTGTAGATCACGGCCATTTGCAGCGGAGTAGCCGTAACAAAACCCTGCCCGATAGATACCTGTTCTGTATCGGAAGGATACCAAATCTGGTCGTACTGCGCACTGCTGGCGAATCGCTCTCGCTTCCAATCGCGGTCGGGTACCACACCGGTCCGCTCCTGAGGGCTAATAGCCAATCCTGTGGGCGCGCCCATCCCAAAATCACGCATCCATAGGGACAAGCGATCAATACCCACTTTAGTGCCCTGATCGGCGAAGAAATGGTTACTGGATAATGCAATGGCGGTGGGCAGATCCAACCAGCCAAAGGGAGCCAGTCCCCTGGTAATGACCCAATCCCTGACACCGTATTGGGAAACACCCGTGGCATGAAAACGGTCACTGATGCCAAAAACACCTTCTTCAAGAATGGCCACTGCAGTCAAAGGTTTGAACGTACTTCCCGGCCCATACTGACCTTGGGTGACTCGGTCAAAAAAAGGCTGCCGTGGATCCGCCACCAAACTGCGGTAGTATTCATTGCGCTCACCGGCATCTAGGAGACGATCAGGCTCGAAGCCAGGAATACTGGCCATGGCCAAGATGTCCCCCGTACGCGGATCCATAGCCACCACCGCGCCGGTGTAGGCATTGGGGAACGTCTCGCGGACCACCTCAGTGTGCGCTTCAAAGGCCTCGTAGGCCGCCCTTTGCAGCTCATAATCCAGCGTCAGGCGCAGGTTCTCGCCGGGAACTGGATCCACAGAGCTGACCGTCTGAATAGGTCGACTCAAAGCGTTGACTTCCACGGTGACTGCTCCTGGTTGCCCCCGCAGTTCCTGCTCATAGTGACGTTCAATACCGGATTTTCCCACAAGATCGGAACCCCGGTAACTGGTGCCAAAGGTTCGCAGCTCCCGCTCATTGATGATCCCTAAAAAGCCAACCACGTGACTGGAGTAGCGAGGATCGTGGTAGTCACGGACTGGTTCCTGGTCAATGTACACACCGGGGAGACGCCGGCGGTTCTCTTCAATGGCGATAACTGTGGCCGGGTCTACATCGCGGACAATTCGCACGGGCTCATAGGGAAACCCCTGGCCCCGACGGATTGCTTCCTGCAGGTCCTCAATGGTTATATCGAGGATATCGCTGAGCAGTGGAATCACCTCATCATTGTCGGCCGGAATGCCTCCGGGGATCAGCGAGACGGTAAAGGCGAGACGACTGCGGGCCAAAGTTATGCCGTTCCGTTCAGTAATGATACCACGCGAGGGAATCTGGCGTACCTGCCGCATGCGGTTGCCATCAGCCAGGCGCGAGAAATGCTCTCCGCGGACAATTTGCAGGAACCAAAGGCGCCCGACCAACACCAGGAGAGTAGCAATGGCAATCCAATAAAAAACCTTAAGACGCTTTTCCATGGGCTTGTCTTTCAAAGCTTTTTGTTCACCCCGATCGTCTAAACAACTCGTCCCAATACGCGATGGCATCACCAATGGCGTAAAGGCCGCGATACAACAGCATCACCAACAGCCCATTGTAGGCGGCTGTTAGCAAAACATTGTGGGGCACGATCCCCCGCCAACCTACCGGAACTCCGAAGAGCGCCAAACCAAGAACATAGATTATTTGGTCGAACATGGTACCCAGCAGCACCGCAGTCACTGGTACGAACACACTGTCGCGAAACAGTTTTTCTACACTCAACCCAACGCCGATGCCGATAAGCATTTTCGAGAATGCCTGCAGCCCGATCATCTGCCCCACCGTCAGGTCCAGGACGAGCCCCACCACAAAACCAAACTTTGCGCCGAACACCGGGCCGTTGTACATGGCGTAGATCACAACCAAGATCAAAAGCAAATCCGGCTTCACGCCAAAAATGGTCACGGATGCCAACAATGTTGACTGTAAAACAAGAGAGACCAACACGAGGCCTCCGTATAAAAGCAGCGCCATGCATCGGCCTCCCTTATCACATTTCCTGGATCACGACAAAAACATATTCCAACCGCGTGAAGTCCACAAACGGCTGCACCAGAACAGACACGGTAAGGTCATAGGGTCCTGGGATAACCTGGGTAATTTCGCCAATGGGAAGTCCCTTGGGAAACATCTGCGACAGGCCGGATGTGACAACCACATCACCAACTTGCAGTTGAGCATCGGTGTTAAGCGGTTTACCATGCAGAGATCCAGAGTACTGCGGATCCCCTTCCACCAAGATCAAGTCGCCGGTGCGTTGGTTGAGGGCACCCACTGCACTTTGCGGGTCGGTGCCCAAAAGGACGCTGGCGGTGAAAGAACTGGTATGTTCCACTGTACCTACAACACCCAGGCCGGTGACCACGGCCATCCCTGCTTCAACGCCGTGGCGGCTTCCTCGGTTGATGGTTACCGAGCGCAGCCAGTTGCTGGGACTGCGGCCGATAACCTCTGCCACCATCAGGCTGTGATCCACCGTCCCGGCAAAATCCAGTGCTTCGCGCAGCCATCGGTTTTCGCGGCGGTACTCCGCTAACTGCACCAATTGCTGCTGCAGTTCTCTAACCTCCATTGCCAACTCCTGGTTGCGCGAATGGAGGGCACCCAAGCCGGCCACGTACTCCCACCCAGAGCGTACGCCTCGTCCGGCCCGGGTTAACAGCCACTGCAGAGGTGAGAGCATATCCCGCACCAAAGATTCCACGAGAGTCAACTGTTCCCGGGGTCCTGATGTATAGTGGATTGCACCAGCTAGCAGCAGGACCACCAACAAAACTGCCACAACTTTCCAGCGTAATAGCCACTGCAGCATGTCCTTCACGTCCTAAAAATGCCGTTTCGGGCCCAGCATGATTCGTTTCAACAGGTCAAAGTGCTCCAGCGTAATCCCCGTTCCCATTGCCACGGCAGTCAGCGGATCTTCGGCCAGATGGACTGGCATCCCTGTTTCGTCAGCCAACAGTTGGTCCAAACCAGTGAGCAGCGAGCCTCCACCAGCCATGACGATACCCCGGTCCATGATGTCAGCGGCTAACTCTGGCGGTGTCCGCTCCAACGTAACTTTCACGGCTTCAACGATGGCCGCCACGGGTTCTGTCAGCGCTTCGCGAATTTCCACCGACGTAACTTCCACAGTTTTGGGAAGGCCCGTCACAAGGTCACGGCCGCGCACGTCCATGATCGTTTCTTCTTCTTGGGCACACGCTGTTCCGACGCCCTTTTTGATATCCTCGGCTGTTCGTTCACCGATCAGCAGGTTATAGGTACGCCGGATATGTTGAATGATCGCCTCATCCATCTCATCGCCCGCGATCCGTACAGAACGATGGGATACAATGCCACCAAGGGAAATCACCGCTACTTCCGTAGTTCCACCACCAATGTCAACAATCATGTTACCTGTGGGTTCCTGAACGGGCATGCCTGCACCGATGGCGGCGGCCATCGGTTCTTCGATCACGCGGGCATCCTTAGCACCAGCGTGCAGCGTTGCATCAATGACAGCACGCTTTTCCACTTCCGTAACGCCGGAAGGAACGGCTACCACGACGCGCGGACGGAACCAACCAGATCTGCGGGTAGCTTTGGTGATGAAGTCACGCAGCAGGCGTTCTGTCACATCGAAGTCTGCAATGACACCGTCCTTAAGGGGACGAATGGCCACGATATTGCCCGGCGTCCGTCCCACCATTTCTTTGGCTTTGTTACCCACAGCAAAGATCTCGCCTGTTTCCTTGTCAATAGCCACCACCGAAGGCTCGTTGATCACAATGCCTCTTCCCCGCACAAATGCCAGCGTATTGGCCGTGCCCAAATCAATTCCGATATCTCGAGAAAAACGCCCAAACATGCCTTTACCCCTTTCAGAAACCCCGTAATACGTTACAACAAGCCCTGCTCCCGCAGACTTACATAACGGTGCTCACCAACGATAATGTGATCTAGCACCGAAATCCCCAACAGCTTACCGGCCTCCGCCAGACGGCGGGTCACCGCAAGGTCCTCTTCACTGGGTGTGGGATCACCACTGGGGTGATTGTGTACAAGGATCACAGCGGCACTGCTGCGCCGGATGACATCCTTAAACAACTCTCTGGGATGCACCAACGATGCGTTCAAATGTCCAATGGACACCACCTTTTTTGCCATCACTCGGTGCTTGGTATTCAGCATCAGAATGACAAAATGCTCACGGTCCAGCCGCCGCATGTCTTCCATAACGATATCTGCCGCATCTCCGGGGCTGCTGATTAAATCCAGCTCGGATACCCGGTGGTCCTGCAGACGTTTGGCCAGTTCCAGCGCGGCCAAGATGTGAATCGCTTTGGCCCGCCCAATACCCCGCACTGTCGCCAACTCCTCAACGCTGGCCTCTGCCAACTCCCGAATGGACGGGAAGCGCACCATCAGTTCGTCGGCCACCTGCAGGGCAGATGCCCGGCGGGTTCCGGTGCGTAAAAGCACCGCCAAAAGATCCCGGTTGGACAGCGCCTCCGGACCGAGGCGTTCCATCCGCTCACGCGGACGTTCGGCCTCAGGGAGATCTTTGATTCGGATAGAATACTGCATATCACGCCTCCTGAAGTCTCCCTCAGGTGCGAAGCTCCCAAACAGAAAAACCGAACTGCCGTTCTAACTCCGTGACTAGGCGCGGAAGCGGCAGTCCCACTACATTATAATAACATCCTTTTATCTGTTCGACAAACATGCCGCCCAGGCCTTGGATGCCATATGCACCCGCCTTATCCAAGGGTTCGCCGCTCTCGACGTATTGTTGGATGTCTTGTGACGAAAGTTCGCGAAATTTCACCTTGGTGTCCACGGAAAATGTATGTGTGACCGTTGCGGCAGTTACTGCCACGCCGCTGGTCACAATGTGCCACTGGGAACTGAGTTTCCGCAGCATTTGGCTTGCTTGTTCCCGATCAGCGGGCTTTCCCAGAATCTCGCCGCGACAAACCACCACGGTATCTGCTCCCAAAATAACGGCACTAGGATACCGAGGCTGAACATCCCGCACTTTGCGCAGCGCATTTTCCTGAACCAAAACCGCCGGTTCCCCATGGCTGATCTCTTCAGCACCGCTGGGTACCACTGTGCAGGACAGGCCCAGCTGCGTCAAGAGTGCACGTCGCCGCGGCGACGCTGAAGCCAACACGATCTGCACTGTTTTTCCCCCTACGATGAAAGAGCCAACTCGTTTTAGTATTCCCCATTGGCGGTGCATTTCCTGTCAACCCAAAAAAAAAGAGAAGGGTACCCTTCTCTTTTAACTGCGCAGGCTTAAGTAGCGCTCTCCGGTATCGGGAAAGATCACAACAACATCCTTGTCGGGACCCAGGTCCGCAGCCACTTGCTGGGCAGCCCACATGGCGGCTCCCGCAGAAATCCCGACCAAAACCCCTTCCCGATGGGCGATGTCTTCGCTGGTCCGATATGCCATTTCGTCTGCCACGCCAATGACCCGGCTGTAGACCTGCGTATTCAAGACCTGGGGGACAAAACCAGCACCGATCCCCTGAATCTTGTGAGGTCCGGGTTGGCCCCCTGACAATATGGGTGAATTAGCCGGCTCAACTGCCACAATCTCGATATCTGGTATCTCTTGCCGCAGAATTTCGCCGACACCGGTGATGGTTCCTCCGGTACCGATGCCTGCCACGAAGGCATCTACTTTGCCATGCATTTGCTCTAGAATCTCCAAGGCCGTGGTTTTGCGGTGCATGTCTGGGTTGGCCGGATTCATGAACTGGTGCGGCATGAACGACCCTGGGGTGGATTGGCGAATTTTCTCCGCCTCTGCGATGGCACCTTTCATGCCCATCTGTCCCGGCGTCAGCACCAACTCAGCTCCATAGGCCTGCAGCAGGGAGCGTCGCTCAACACTCAAAGAATCCGGCATGCAGAGGATCGTTCGGTAACCCTTTGCCGCTGCCACCATGGCAAGGCCGATGCCTGTGTTGCCACTGGTCGGTTCAACAATGACGCCGCCTTCTTGCAGATGCCCTTCAGCCTCAGCGGCTTCAATCATATTCTTGGCCACCCGATCCTTGACGCTTCCGCCTGGATTAAATGACTCCAACTTGGCCCAAATACGCGCCCCCGAGGCCGGCGCCAGGCGCTGCATACGCACCATGGGTGTGGACCCAACCAAATCCAAAATTGACTCGACACGCTGCAAGACATCACCTCCATAGAGGAATGATACATATTCCGACCGATTTTGTCAACATTGAATTGTAAAAAAAGACCAACAGCCCGGGCTGTTGGTCGGCAAAGCGTAAGTACGATTACTGCTCACTGATGGCGTCTACAGGGCATACTGCTGCGCAAGCACCGCAGTCGATACATGCATCTGCGTCGATAACGTACTTGTCATCGCCTTCACTAATGCAATCCACCGGACATTCGGGCGGGCATGCACCACAGGAAATACATTCGTCACTAATTACGTGTGCCATTCAATTCGCCCCCTTCTTATGTAAAGAACTCTTTCTTCTGCCTCAGAATAGCAGAGCACCTACATTCTGTCAACCAAGCAATTTAGTCGGGATTCCCAGCGTTTATTGGCTGATAACTGCCTCAAATCCCAAATCTCGCAGTTCCTGCGCATAGCGTTCTGCATTGGCGCGGTTAGCAAAGGCCCCGGTCTGCACTCGGTACAGCGGGCCGCTGGTTATGATGGCCGGATACCCAGCGTCGAGCAGCGAATCACGCATCCGTTCGGCGTTGGGCATCTGCGAATATGCGCCCACCTGCACGCGGTACAGGGTACCTGTTTCCCGTGGATCCTGCTCCTCCAAGTCCGTATGACTCTGCGTTGCATCTGCAGCAGGCTCAGTCTCAGGCTCCGCAGCAGGCTCGGCCGCTGGTTGTGCTGCAGGGGCCGGCGCACTAGCAGTTGGGGTCGCAGCCGGGGGAGTACTGGGAGAATCTGTGGATGGCGCAGGCGCCGGTGTGGTCGGCGGCGGGGCAGGCAGCGCCCGCTGAATTTCCCTGGACAGAGCTTCCTGCTGGCCTTGGGTGGTTTGGATCGTTGTGACTCCTTCATCTCGCAAAACCCGGACGGCGTATTGCCCCAACACATATCCAAAGAAGATAAACACGACGCTCACGGTCACCAACGTGATCACAAAGTTGATCCCATCTTGGCCGAATATGGACGTTCTCTTGGCGCGTTTTCCTCGTGCCATCTCCGCACCTCCCCACGTATTGCCTTTACACATACTCTACCATACATAGCTGCCAATTCCTGCCACGGCTCGCCAGTCTTTTTGTGGGCGCACATGTGGGCCCGGCAGACCGTTCAACCGCATTCGGCAGCATCCCATTGCTGGCGGATTTCGCCCAGTAAGTACAGCGAACCGCAGACCACCACTCGCTCACGGGTACTCGCCTCCGCCATGGCCTGGTCGGCTCCAAAATACCATGCCGCGGGCACGCCTTTGCTCTCCACGTACGCAGCCAACCGCTCCGGCGGATACGGGGGAATACGGCTGCTGGCCGGCTGCGTGATTAGAAACTCACGGGCCAAAGGAAGCAGAGGATCAATCATGGTTGGAGCCTTATTCTCGAGCATACCAAAGACGAATGTCAACTCACCACGGAAGTCCGCGGCCAACGTTTCCAGGGCCTGCGCCAGTGCCTCCACGCCCTGTGGATTATGGGCCCCATCCAAAAGCATCCATGGGTGTTCCTGGGATACGATTTCGAGACGTCCTGGCCAACGGGCAGCCTTAAGTCCAGTTCTAACATGCTCTTCCGTCAACGGCCACCCTTGAGCCCGTAGGTTTTCTGCTGCCAAGACGGCAAGACCTGCATTGGCCAGTTGGTAACCACCTAACATGCTGATAGCGAAACTAGATTCACTCCAAGCCGCATAGGAGAAGCGCCCCCCCTGGAAATCCCAGCCTAAAGGCTGCCAAGGCGACTGCTCCAACAGCGCGATCGGAGCATGCATGGCCTGAGCAGCATCTCGCAGTACAGGAATGACCGTTGGATGCTGAACTCCCACAACCACGGGTACGGAAGGCTTGATGATGCCCGCCTTTTCCGCAGCAATGGCCGGCAAGGTGTCCCCCAGCCAGTCCATGTGATCGTATCCGATGGGTGTAATGACAGACACGAGAGGTCGCACCACATTCGTAGCATCGAAGCGTCCGCCCAATCCGGTCTCGATCACGGCGATCTCAACACCGGCGTCTGCGAAATAGCGGAATGCTGCAGCAGTACCCACCTCAAACTCGGTAAAGGGACCCCATTGGCTCCCGGCTGCTTCGATGGTTACAGCAGCCTGTTCAACCGCTGCAACCACCTCGTCCAGAGCATCCTGGTCAATCCACAAACCATTGATCTGGAAGCGCTCGCGATAGCTCACAAGATGGGGTGACGTGTACAGGCCGACACGCAGTCCGGCTTCCTGCAGGATTGCTGCCAGAAATGCAGCTGTGGAACCTTTCCCATTAGTGCCGGCGATATGAACCACCGGCACCTTCTGTTCGGGATGACCAAGGGCCTCGCAGAGCTGCTGAATCCGCTCCAAACCCAATCGGCTTCCAAATCGCTGGCGATCACTGAGTGTTTTGCTCACGATTATCCCTGCATTTCCTGGATCAGGTCCCGCAGCTTAGCAGCTGTGTCTGCCAGCGCCGCTGCCTTTTCCCTTTCTTTGTTAACAACAGCTTCCGGAGCTTTGCTGACGAAGCCTGCATTGGCCAGCTTGCCTTGGGCCCTGGCCAGTTCGCCTTCGGCCTGCTCCAGCTCACTGCGCAGGCGTTTCAGCTCCTGCTCCAAATCCACCAAGTCAGCCAAAGGCAGATAGATCTCGACGCCAGCGGCCACGGAACTTATGCTGCGCTGTGGTTTTTCGCCTTCATTTTGCAGCTCAATGGTCTCCAAACCGGCCAGCCTGCGCAGATAGCCGTCGTTGGCCCGCAGTAGTTCCAAAAGCTCATCCCCTGCCTGAAAGATAGCGGTGATGCGCCGGCCCGGGGCCACCTGCTTTTCACTACGCAGTGTCCGGATCTCTGTAATAATGTCCATCAACAATGACATGGTTCGCTCAGCCTCTGGGTCTTTACGGCCGTGGCTTAGCGGCCAAGGGGCCAACATGATGGTCTCACCCTCGTGGGGAAGGTGCTGCCAAATCTCTTCTGTGATGAACGGCATATAGGGATGCAGCAGCTGCAGCGTTTCTTTTAAGACATACCAGAGGACGTATTGGGCGTCTGCCTTGGATGTTTCCCCGTCCTGCCCATATAGACGGGGTTTGATCAGTTCAATGTACCAATCGCAGAGCTCACTCCAAACAAAATCGTAGAGAGCTCGCGCCCCTTCGCCCACGTCATAGCGGTCCAAATGCCGCGTAACTTCCTGGGTGACCTCTTCGAAACGGCTCAAGATCCAGCGATCGGCCAAATTCAACTGCGACGACAGCTCATGCGTGTCCGGCTCAAATCCCTCGAGGTTCATCAAAGCGAAGCGGGATGCATTCCAGACTTTGTTGGCAAAGTTTCGGTAGGCCTCCACCTTTTCCGGTATGAACCGCATATCGTTGCCGGGAGCCACGCCAATGACGAGATTGATCCGTAAAGCATCGGCGCCATACTGCTCAATAATCTCTAGGGGATCGACTCCATTGCCTAAGGATTTGCTCATCTTGCGCCCGTGAGCATCACGAACAAGCCCGTGAATAAGCACATCCTTGAACGGACGTTCATCCATGAACTCTAATCCCATTAGGATCATGCGCGAGACCCAGAATCCGATAATGTCAAACCCGGTCACCAAAACGCTTGTGGGATAAAAATGCTGTAGTTCCTTAGTGGATTCGGGCCAGCCCAAGGTGGAGAATGGCCACAAGGCCGATGAAAACCATGTATCCAAGACATCAGGATCTTGATGGATATCTGCTGAGCCGCATTCGGGACAGATATCCGGATCATGCACATCGGCAAAGACGGCCCCACAGGCCTGACAGTACCAAACAGGAATCCGATGCCCCCACCAAAGCTGGCGGGAAATACACCAATCCCGGATGTTCTCCATCCAATGTAGATACGTTTTGCCGAAGCGTTCGGGAACAAAACGGATATCGCCACTCTGCACAGCGGCAACAGCCTTCTCCGCCAACGGCTTCATCTTTACGAACCACTGCTTGCTGACCACGGGTTCAACCACTGTATCGCAGCGATAGCACTGCCCCACCGCATGCTCGTGCTCTTCGATTTTTAGCAGCAGCCCCTGGGCTTCCAGATCAGCGATGATCTGGCGGCGGCAGGCATAGCGATCCATGCCCTCATAGGCCGGTCCGGCTTCTGCCGTCATGGTGGCGTCCAATCCAATCACCTGAACCTGCGGCAGATTATGACGTAGTCCGATCTCGAAGTCGTTGGGGTCATGGGCAGGAGTCACTTTCACCATCCCCGTTCCGAAGGACGGATCCACATACGCATCGGCCACGATAGGGATCTCCCGCTCAATCAGGGGCACAATCACACGGCGGCCCACCATTCCCTGATAGCGCTCATCATCGGGGTGCACGGCAATGGCTGTGTCGCCCAGCATGGTTTCAGGCCGCGTCGTGGCAATTTCAATATAACCGCTGCCGTCGGCCAGCGGGTACCTGTAATGGTACATTTTGCCGTGGTGGTCTTCGTGTTCTACCTCGATGTCCGACAGCGTCGTGCTGCAGGAGGGACACCAGTTGACCGAATAGTGTCCTTGATAAATCAGACCTTTTTCATACAACTGCACAAACACTTCGCGCACTGCTCGTGAGCAGCCGTCATCCATTGTGAACCGTTCGCGATCCCAGTCGGCCGAAGAACCCAGCTTCTTCAATTGATTCAGGATGCGACCGCCGTATTCTTCTTTCCACTCCCAGACCC
>PWMW01000094.1 GCA_003559095.1 Clostridiales bacterium
AGAACGCGGCTGAAAGCGCTGCCCAATAGCCCAGGCATCCGGCAAAGCATACCTTGGTGCCATGATGAACGCAGGATCAGCAGTTGATTCTGCGTTCATTGTATGCGATAATAGGTTATATATTCCGCATTCCGAACTATTTGGAGGGCTAAACATGCAACAAGATTCGGCACAGGAGATGTCGCCCGGCCGGATGCGTAGACATATTTGGACTTTGGCTTGGCCCCTGGTCTCACGGATGTTCATGCAGAGCATCGTGGGCATGGTGGACATTATGATGGTGGGTCGTCTCGGACCCGCTTCCATCGCTGCTGTCAGTGTCAGCAACCGGCTGGTGTTCATCATGATTGCCGCCCTACAGGCCTTGGCTGTTGGATCATCGGCATTGGTAGCTCAGTTAACCGGAGCCCGGCGTAAGGACGAAGCCGATGCTGTGGTTTTTCAGGCTCTGTACGGAGCCTTTATCCTGGCAGCCATCCTGGGTTCCTTGGGGGCTGCCTTCGCACCGCACTTGATCCGGTTAATGCTCTCGTTAATGGAGACCATTGATCAGCAGGTATTGGCTGAAGGGACAGTGTATCTGCGAATTATTCTGATCTCGATGATCTTCGGCCTGCCGCAGATTGTTATTAACTCGCTGCTGCAGGGCACCGGCGACATGAAAACACCGCTGGTGATCATGACCATCAGCAACGTCGTCAATGTGATCGGTAACTATGTACTAATTTTCGGTATTGGACCGTTCCCGGCTATGGGTGTTACGGGTGCTGCCATCGCCACTGGGGGTTCCCGCGCTATCGGGGCCTTGATCGGTGTGGGCTTCCTGCTGCGGGGGACACCCACCATTCACCTGCGTCTCAGCCAGATGACGTGGAAACTGCGGCGGGATATTGTGGGCCGCATCTTGGATGTGGGCATTCCCGCTTCCGTGGAACAGCTGATCCGCAATTCCAGTATGATTCTTTTTTCGTTTTTGGTGGCGGGGCTGGGTACGGTGGCCATGGCCGCCAACGAAATTGCCATGAACATTCAGTCCCTATCCATGATGCCTGGGTTTGGCTTCGGCTTAGCAGCCACCACCTTGGTGGGGCAGCAGTTGGGTGCTCGCCGATACCAACGGGCCCAGGATTACGGCCGTCAGACCATGAACTTGGCCATGGCGCTGATGATCGGCCTCGGTCTTTTGATGTTCGCCTTTCCCGGCATGTTTGTCCGGCTCTACACCACCGATCCAGAGGTAATCCCAGAGGCCGTCCGCGTCCTGCGCGTGCTGGGCCTGATTCAGCCGTTTTTCGCCGTCTACTTGGTCCTCTCTGGCGCGCTGCGGGGCGCCGGCGATACCCGTTATGTGATGATCGCCACGGCCATCGGCAACTGGGGTGTCCGGGTGGTATTAGCCCTGTTCGTGGCCTTCTACTTCGATGCCGGCCTCGTAGGATTCTGGCTGGCCATCACGGTGGACTTGGCGGTGCGAGCCGGTCTTATCTTCCACCGGTACCAAAGTGGGGTCTGGCGCAAATCCTTGGTGGACGCACCCTTGGAGGAGCAGAAAGAAGCAACGGCATAGGTCGTCAGGAAAAATCAACGGAGAACAGCATGGGATTTCACCATCGCATGCTGTTTTTCGTTCTTTTTTCTTATTTCAAGTAGGAAATAAAGTATCCGTGGTATAATAATGGACAAAGAGAGGCGGTGGACGTTGGTGAAAATACTCATTGCATATGCAACGCGCTATGGCTCGACAAAGGTTGTGGCCACCTGGATGGCCGACCATCTCCGGACTCGCGATGACGTGGAGAACGTAGACGTGTGTCCGGTGGCCGCTGTGTGCGCCGACTTGGGAGATTACACCCATATCATCCTGGGCAGTCCCCTGTACGACGATGATCTGCTGCCTGAGATGCGGGAATTTATCGACAAGCGGGATCCGGAATTTTCCGGTAAACCCTTGGCTGTCTTTGGTGTGGCCCTGCACGAACTGGGCGAAGGTCTCTACGGCAATCCCGATGGCGGGCTGGCCTACTTCAACCGCTTTTTCTATTATCTGCCGGTGAAGCCTATCTATTCCCGTTTTCTCGGTGGAGCGCTGTATCCCGAGCGTCTCAACAAGGAAGACTACAAGTTGGTCAAGGAATTTTTTGAACTGCACGGGCAATCCGAGATCCCCTTTGTGCAGGAATTGAATAAAAAGGAAACGCAGGAATTTGTGGACAAATTTCTGCAGTTAGCTGCGGTGAAAGAACGCCTGCAGAAGCGAATCCAGAAGAAGAAAGGAGACTGACATTGGCGTATCTATTGGGATTGGACGTGGGCACTTCAGGGGTTAAAGCTTTGCTGGTAACGGAGGATGGGCATCTGGCCAGTTCTTGCTTGGAGGAGTACGGTCTGGCCTCGCCCAAGCCCGGCTGGTCCGAACAGGATCCGGCGGATCTTTGGGCTGGCGCCATTGCGGCCATTGGCGGCGTCCTGGCCAAAGAAGGCATTACCGGCCGGGAGATCAAGGCTGTGGGACTGTCCGGCCAGATGCACAGTTCTGTGTTCTTAGACGCCGATAGGAAGGTCATTCGCCCAGCTATTCTCTGGAACGACACCCGCACCGCTGCTCAGTGCCGCGAAATGGAGGAACGGGTGGGCAGTGAGCAGCTACGCCAGATTGCCTGCAACCCGGCCTTGGATGGCTTCACGGCGCCTAAGGTTCTTTGGCTGCGCAGTAACGAGCCGGAGAACTATGCCCGCCTGCGGCATCTCGTACTGCCGAAGGACTATATTCGCTACCTGCTAACCGGCGAGCTGAAGATGGAAATTTCCGATGCCGCCGGGACACTGCTCCTGGATGTCCGCCAAGGCCACTGGTCGCAAGAGATCTGTGAAGCCTTGGACCTGGATATGTCCATCTTACCGCCGTTGGTGCAGTCCAGTGAAGTGGCGGGCTTTATTACCGACGAGATTGCAGCTAAGACCGGTCTCGCGCCTGGAACACCTGTGGTGGGCGGCGGGGCCGACAACGCCTGCGGCGCTGTGGGTTCCGGTGTTGTGAAAGCTGGCCGGGCCATGATATCTCTGGGAACCAGCGGCGTGATGCTGGCCCATCTGGAACAGCCCAGTCTCCTCGAGCGGGGCACCATTCATATGTTCAACAGTGCCGTACCCCAAGAGTTCTATATGATGGGCGTGGTGCTTTCCGCGGGTCTTTCCTACCGCTGGGTGCGGGACACGTTCGGTGGACCCGAAGCGCTGGTGGCCAAAGCCAGCAACTCCGATCCCTATACCCTCTTAGGTGACCAAGCCCAGCAGGTGCCGCCCGGAGCCAATGGCCTCGTGTTCCTGCCGTATTTGACCGGCGAGCGCACACCCCACGGTGATGCCGATGCCCGCGGTGTCTTTTTCGGGCTGAATCCCGGCCATACCAAAGGTGACGTGGTGCGATCGGTGCTGGAAGGTACTGCCTTCGCCTTCCGTGACAGTTTGACACTGCTGCGGGCCGCGGGTTGGCAGGGCGCCTCGGCGCGAATTATTGGCGGCGGTGCCAAGTCGCCTCTGTGGCGTTCCATCATTGCATCGACGTTGAACATGGCCGTAGAAACTATCAATGTGGATGAAGGCCCAGCCTTTGGCGCAGCGCTTCTGGCCGGTGTGGGTGTGGGATCGTTCTCCACAGCCGCTGAAGCTGCCGACACGTTTGTCAAAATTACCGGTACCGTAGAGCCCGATCGGGACTGGGTTCCCATCTATGAAGAGTACTATGGACTGTACCAGGATCTGTACCCAGCCCTGAAGCCATCGTACTCCCGCTTAGCTCAGATTTTGGGACGATAGCCAATGCACAGGCCTCCATCAACGGGGGCCTGTTTGCATATTGTTTGCAATTTGTTTGAGTCTGGTTTTTCCCCCGGTGATATGGTGAATCTATGGTGGAGAGGTGATACCATGCTGCAGGGCAAGAAAGTCCTGGTGGTAGAAGATGACCAGAATGTGGTGGAAGTGATCAAGGCCACGCTGGAACTGGAATCGGTGGCTGTGGAGGTGGCCCATGATGGCGACGCCGGTCTCCAGAAGGCCCGGGCTGGCCAGTATGATCTGATCCTGCTGGATATTATGCTGCCCCAGCAAGATGGCTTTGAGGTCTGCCGCCAGCTGCGCAGTGAAGGCTGCGATGTGCCCATCATTATGCTCACTGCCAAAGTCGAGGAAGTGGACAAAGTGTTGGGCTTGGAGTTGGGGGCCGATGATTATGTAACAAAGCCCTTCAGCCCGCGGGAGCTGACGGCTCGCTGCAAGGCAGCCATGCGCCGTTTTGACAGGAGTAGTACCACCCAAGCCGGTCCCGAACTGCAGTATGGCACTCTGCGCATTTATCCCCAGCAGTATAAGGCGCAGTTGGGCGATGTTGATCTGGAACTGACGCCCAAGGAGTTTGAAGTGTTTGCTCTTTTGGCCAAGCATCCGGGCCAGACATTTACCCGTGACCAAATTCTCGACCAGGTCTGGGGTTTTGAGTTTACCTCAGAGACCCGGACGGTGGATGAACATGTGAAGCGCATTCGCCGCAAACTGAAGGAAGTTAACTGCTCCCACGTGGGCATTAAGACCATTTGGGGCGTGGGTTACCAGTTCGAGGTGCAACCATGAGGACACCACAGGGGCAGCGGACAGTTTTTACAAGGCTTATGGCGATGCAGTTGGTCTCCGTCTGCATATCGCTCCTGATTCTGGGTGTGCTGTTCGGCTATCTCGTCCAGGAATACTTCTCCGGAGTCAGTGAATGGGATCTGATGGAGCAGGGAGCCCGGACTCTCCGCGCCGTTCACTCCAGCATTATTGATTATGATTGGGTGCGGGTGCGGGAACAGTTTTACACGTTGGCCGAGTCATCGGATATTACTTTGTGGGCCATGGACGGCTACGGCCAGGTCATGGCGGGTTCGCTGCTGGAGGCGGAGGATCTATCCCTGACGTTGGAACGGGCAGAGATTGCTCATGTTTTGGCCGGGAACCGCATTGTTAAGAAAGTCATGGGTCCCCAATACCAGAACCTGCTGGTGGTGATGCCGGTGCGGGAAGAACTGGGCAATGCCGAATCCCCCGTGGTGGGGGCTTTAGCCATGCGGGCACCCTTAGGCGATGTCTGGGGAACCATTAACCAACTACTGCGGATTATCCTGGTATCGGCGGCGGGGGCTGGTGCGGTGGTGATCTTGATGAGCTACCGTTTGGCCCGAGGCTTTGCCAAGCCCCTGGAGGATCTGAAGATCGCTGCCATTGACATTGCCCACGGACGCTTTCGCCAGCTGCCGGTACCGACCCATTCCAATGAAGTGGATCACCTGGTCAGTTCTTTTAACTACGCATCGCAGCAGATTGAGCAGGCGGCCCATGAGCGCGAACGTTTGGATCAACTGCGCCGGGAGTTCCTGTCGGCTGTATCCCATGAACTGCGGGGGCCACTGACCAGTCTCAAGGGCTTCCTTGAACTGATGGAACAACCGCTCTCGGCAGAGCAGAAGGAAAAATACCACCGCATCATGATAGAAGATACAGGCTATTTGGAGCGGCTGGTGGAGGATGTCCTCGAGCTTTCCAAAATGGAAACGAGTACGTTTTCCCTGCAGCGGGAGACAGTGGATATTCCCAGCCTACTGCAGGACAGCATGGACCGCATGCAGCCGATGTTGGATGAGTATGCCATGCGGGTGGAGCTGGACAATCAGTGCGGCGGCCGCTGTTGGGCCTCCGTGGATGCCCAGCGGATGCACCAAGTTTTCATCAATTTGCTGCGGAATGCTGTCCAGCATAGTCCCCGGGGCAGCGACATTGCGATTACCGTTCATATGCAGCAAGACACGGTGTGCGTTGATGTGCAGGACCACGGCAGCGGCATTCCCGCCCAAGCGCTGCCCCACATTTGGGAACGCTTCTACAAGATGGATGCAGCACGCACCCGTGGTCAGCGGGGCTCCGGATTGGGCTTGGCCGTGGTCAAAGAGATCGTTGAAGCCCACGGCGGCACCGTGGGCGTGGATAGTGTGGAAGGGCAGGGGACCTGCTTTCATATACAGTTTCCCAATTACCTTGCGCAGGGAGGTGAAACAGAATGAAACGTGTTCGGTGGGGCCTTCAAAGAGTCCACAGGGGGCTTGGCCGCCACGATCAAGCGGGGTCAGCCGCGGTCGCGGCACTCCCAAACCATGGGACTTCGCGGCTGTTCCTTGGCGCTGGAAGGTCGTTGCTGCGGTGGACTGCTGTGGTGTCTCTGGTGTGGTTGCTGTTCGTCGGAGGCAGTTGGGCCCAGGCTGACGCACCCGCTGCCAATGGTGAAGCAGGGGTAAGCCCTGCCCTGATGTGGGTGATCGTCATTCTGGTTGGACTTGTCATCGTAGGAATCGTTGTCAGTCGGGTGAAGGCAGTGAAAAGTCAAAAGGAACTGGAAGAGATCATGGAAGAGATCAAAGACGAATCTTAAATCTTAGGAGGCTAATTTTGGTATTCTTGAAACGCAGTGCTCTTGTGGTAACAGTTTTGTTGGTCTTGGTCAGCGGCTCAGCGCTGGCTGGTGGAGTTGCCTATGTGAACCTGCAGGAAGTTCTTGAGCAGCATCCGGGCCTTCCGGCTGCCCAGGCGGAGTTCCAGGAAGCGGCGCAGGAGATGGAAGCCGAGCTGGCTGAACTTCCGGAAGAAGAACAGCAGCAGATGGTCGGGCAGTACCAGCAGGTGCTGGGTCAGTTGGAACAGGAGCTGCAGAACGACATGGTCGAAGATATTCTCGACGCGGTGCAGGCAGTAGCGGCCGCGGGCGGTTATGATACCGTCTTGGATCAGGGAGTCATCCTCTTCGGCGGTACTGACATCAGCGACCAGGTGGTTGAACAGCTGCTCAACGATTACAACTAAAGGGATCTAAACCCCAAACCGTGTCGTACCGAGGCATGGTTGGGACAGACAGGTTAACATGTTGGGATCCGCCCGCACAATGGGCGGGTCCTTTTCTGGTCCTGAGCAGGGTTATCCACGGGCCACAGCGAAACCAACAGGTATGCCCTGATGGATCTGGCAGCTCGTTCCAGCACGACGTGCTGCAGGCCGCGGGGATATTGTGGAGGTGGATTGGTTGAACTTGACAGAGGTTAAAACATTTTTGCTGGATCTGGACGGAACCGTCTATTTGGGTGATCAGCTCTATCCTTGGTCGCTGCCGTTCTTGCAGCGGGTAACCGCCACGGGGCGCAGTTATGTGTTCGTGACCAACAACTCGTCCCGCAGTGCCAAGTATTACGTGGACAAGCTGCAGCGTCTGGGCATCCCCGCTGAGCGCCGCAATGTCTTCACATCCGGGGATGCTACCATCCATTATTTGAAAAAGCACGGTGTGGGTCCACGCCTAGCTTTGTTGGGAACGCCTTCCTTGGAGGAAGAGTTCGCCGAGAATGGCTTTGAGTTGGACATGGACCTGCCCGATGCGGTGGTGCTGGGCTTTGATATGACCATGACCTATGCCAAAATGGAACGGGCCTGCACCTTGGTGCGGGACGGTCTGCCGTACTATGCTACGCATCCCGACTTTAACTGCCCGACACCGGCGGGGCCCATTCCAGATATTGGAGCCATGATCGCTTTTATTGAGGCCTCCACAGGCCGACGGCCCAAGGTCATTGGCAAACCCCAGCCGGAGATGGTCGAAGCCCTTGGGGCCCAACGGGGTCTGACCCCTGCCGATCTGGCCATGGTTGGTGATCGGCTGTATACGGATATCGCCATGGGCCAATCCGCTGGCATTACCAGTATTCTGGTACTATCCGGCGAAACGAAGCGCGCTGACTTGGCTGCATCCCCCTTCCGTCCGGATTATGTGGTGGAAAACCTCAGCGAAATTACACCCTGGCTGTGACCTGGCCCGGGCCGAAAGGCGCAGTCTGCCCGTAGGCCGTGAAGGGAAGCACCATAGAACGCGAACGGAGAGCCCCGAAGGGCTCTCCGTGATCTGTTCAGAACGGGTCCGAGCGCTGGATTGCCAGCTTATTGCCGCAGCTTAATGAGGCCGGCTGTGTCCGGTGCCGGGCTGCCTACTCGTCGTCGGGCTGCAGGCGTTTTTTGGAGCCCCGCACGAAGTTCACGGGTACCGTGAAGATAAGGCCGGAGTTAGGCTCGGTCAAGTCGCCGCAGTAGCCTTCAATGGCACGGATGGCTGCGTCCCGTTGGGACTCATCAATTAGGGACATAATGGTCCGGTTATGGGTAGTCTCAGTGCCGGAGGTCTCACGCAGGCGGGCCAACAGCGGGATGGTGTCGTAGATAATCTGACCCATGCCAGCGGTCTCGAAGA
>PWMW01000107.1 GCA_003559095.1 Clostridiales bacterium
CCCAGGGGATAGAGGAGGCGGGCGGCCTCCTGAAAGTAGTCCGGCTGTTTGTTGTACACGTCGCGATGAATGCGCAGCGAGGGCCATGGATCAGCTAAGCTGACTAACTCCACCACATTGTACGTAATGTCCACCGGCGTTCCGATGCGCACCATTTCGTAGAGCTCTTCCACATGCCGATTGTGCATCCGGATACAACCTAAGCTTACCGTCCGGCCAATGGAATTGGGAGCATTGGTACCGTGAATGCCATAACTGGGCCATTGCAGGCCGATCCAAACAGTGCCCAC
The DNA here is from genome assembly GCA_003559095.1 of Clostridiales bacterium. GTDB lineage: Bacteria > Bacillota > Limnochordia > Darwinibacteriales > B1SED10-159 > SLOZ01. Next base: position 291 of record PWMW01000107.1, read on the forward strand.
TGGGTTGTCAGGTCCCGGTGGCACAGGTTCTAGTTCCAGTTCACGCCAGTTCGGCGGATAATACACAGGGTTTTGGACGCGGTTCTTAACCGTGGTGGTTCCGATGGGTGTGGGGGCCGAGGCAGCGCCGATGGCCACCGGATACTCTTTTTTCAGGATACCGTGTTCGTAGACCCGCAGTGTATGACTGGGCAGATTAACGACAATCCGCAGCTGCCCCGAAACTTGGGCCCGGACAGAGGTGGGGAAAACCGCAGCCGCCAGCAGGACGGCGACGGTCAAGACCAGTAAGATTGTGCTGCGACCATGGGTGCTCACAAATGACAATTTATTCACCACCTATACACAAATTCTTCAGAATTCCCTTGCAGTGTTAAGAGTATTCCATACGTACGGCAGAACTCCTCCATGGTCAGGCAAATTTTAGGTGGACGGCAGGAATTGTCATTTCGGGCTGCGAACCATATAGGGTGAAATTGCTTCCCAATCGCTAGTTCAAAGGAGTTGGCTATGAACACAACCGTAATTGATAATATCCGCAGCAGCATTTCGCAGGTGATTGTAGGTAAGGATGACGTGGTGGATCTTTTGTTGACGGCACTGTTGGCCCAAGGCCACGTGCTCATCGACGATGTACCCGGGATGGGCAAGACCAAATTGGCCAATGCCTTGGCGCGCAGTATCGGGACAAAGTTCCAGCGCATCCAGTTTACACCGGATCTGCAGCCGGCCGATATTACAGGCATCTTTTATTACAACCAGAAACAAGGGGACTTTCTGTTCCGAGCAGGCCCGCTGCATACTAACATTCTCTTGGCTGATGAAATTAACCGCGCTGTGCCCCGAACGCAGTCCAGCCTGCTGGAAGCCATGGAAGAACGGCAGATCACCGTTGAGGGGCAGGCCTTTGCCTTGGAACTGCCGTTCATGGTGATTGCTACCCAGAATCCTGTGGAGTTGGAGGGAACCTTTCCACTGCCGGAGGCGCAGTTGGACCGTTTTCTGTTGAAGGTGGCCATGGGTTACCCCACTGAACAGGAAGAGATGCAGATCCTGGAGCGCTTCAAGGAGCTTGATCCGCTAACGGCCGTGCAGCCGGTAGTGCAGCGCCAGGAGCTGCTGGAGCTGCAGCAGCAGGCGAAGGCCGTGCGGATAACACCGGCAGTGTTAGCCTACATGGTTCGTCTATCTGCAGCCACCAGGCACAACCAGCACTTGGCCCTGGGCTTGAGCCCGCGGGGCACATTGGCGCTGATGCGAGCTGCGGCCGCCTATGCTCTTGTGAAGCAGCGGAATTACGTCCTGCCGGACGATGTCCAGTACCTGTTCCCTTATGTGGCAGGCCATCGTCTGATTCTGCGTCCGGAAAGTGCGGTCCAGGATTATGATACGGCTGCTGTGGTCCAGGACGTTTTGACCCAGGTGGAGGTCCCGGTGGAAGGGGACAGCTATGAGTCCTGGAATTAAAGTATTCCTAACGCTGACGGTCATTACGGCACTGTATGCCGGGTCCCAGGGTCAAGGTTTGGCGGTGTTCGCCAGTATGCTCATCATCACTGCGGTGGTCTTGGCCTACCTCTGGAACCAGTATGCCTTTTCCCGGCTCACCGTGGAGCGGCGCATCTCGCGGCGCCGGGTGGAGTTGGGGCAGGAGGTCCAGTACGAGCTGGATATCACTAATGACAAAGTTCTACCCCTGCTGTGGCTGCGGATCCAGGATCGCGTTCCCGATCATGCCCAGTTTGTCCGGGCTAAGGTGATCCGCAAGGTATTGGGAAGTCCGTTCTTCCTGTTCAATGATGTGTTCAGTCTGCGCTGGTACCAGCGGGCCACGCGGCGCTATGCCTTCATTCCAACACACCGCGGCTATTATGAGTTTGGTCCTGCTACCATGTATCATGCCGGGGCCTTCGGTCTTTTTGAAAACACCAGTCAAGAACTTCTGGACAGTGCCGATCTTATTGTATATCCCAAAATCCTGTCGCTGCGGGACATGGGACTGGACTACCAACAGCTCTTCGGCCGCCGTCCCCGGGAAGGTTGGATTCACACAGATCCATTGAATATTATGGGCGTGCGTCCTTACCAGACCAGCGACAGTATGAAGGCCATCAACTGGAAGGCCTCAGCCCGACACCAGCAGCTGGAGAGCAATGTGGAAAAGCCGTCCTTGGATGACGAAATTCACATCTTTCTCCAGGCTGTGGCCCCCGGCGCTTGGTGGGAGTTGGCCGAGCAAAATGCAGTGGAAATTTCCTTGATTGCTGCGGCTTCGTTGGTGGATGCCGCTGGCCGCCAAGGACGGCGCGTCGGTCTTTACTCCAATCTGGCCCAGAAAAAGTCCGGGTCGGTACAGGGCACTGTGCTGCGGCCCGGCGCCTTGAAGGACCAACGGACGCGTCTTTTGACCGCTTTGGCCCTCATGCAATCCTACAGCATCGGCAAGCTGGAAGCCATCATGCAGCGGCAAAAACAGGCGATCCCGGCTGGATCGCGGGTACTGCTTATCTGCAGTGAGCCCAGTGATACGCTGCGTCGGTCGCTTATGGATTACCAACGACGCTACCAACTGACCGTAATTCAACTGGGACCCAAGGAGCGGGACCTGCCCGGAGTGCACCGCATCGTTTTGGATAGGGAGGTGCCGTGGCATGAGCGAACAAGTTTGGAAACAGCTTAGCACCGTCGTAGGCGCCCTGCTGTTTTCGCTTGCGGCAGCCCTCTTGGTGCGTCCGTGGTTATATGCCTTAGCAGGTTCCGTGGGCGATCATTGGCACCGGGGCACGCTGCTGCTTTGGCTGCTTTTTGTGGTGGCCACAGGTATTCGTGTTGGCAGCATCTGGCGGCAAAAGCTGCCCTGGCTGCAGCGGTTAGCAGCGGTGGTAAGTTTTTTTGCCATCCACAGCCTAACCTTGGTAGTTTTTGATTTCAACCTCTGGCTGCATGTACCGCTGCTCTTGGTGTTGGCCGTTATCGGTCTGCGTTATTGGCTGTACTTCAGCGTGGCCGAGTTTCCGGTGGATTTTGCCTGGTCGGCCCTTTTGGTACTGTTGACGCTGCTGCTGCAAAACCGTATTGCCATCACCATGACGGTCCTGGATGTGGTGGTGTTTTTCGGCAGCGGGTTCAGCTTGATCTTGTTATTCCATATCTTGGACATGGAGCGGGAAGGGTTTAAGCCCCCATATCCGCTGCTGTTTGTAGTGATGTCGCTCTTCGTGCTGTTGGTGTTGGTGGTGGGGGCTCTGGGCGGTATTCCCATGGGTGTGGAGTTGACCCAGAACATCCTGGCCATGCTGCGCTTGGCGTGGGCGGGTTTCAGCCGCTTGCTGATTCTGATGCTCTATCCACTGGTCATGCTGTTCGGACCCATCTTTGAATGGTTGGCCGGGCTGATCCCCGAAGGGGAACCCCGCCAGGAAGAAGAATCCGTGTTGATGCAGAACGGCTGGCTGGAGGAGTTAGAAGGAACAGCCTCCACAGCTACCACATGGTCCGTTCCCGATTGGGTATATTGGGTAATCGGCATCCTGATCTTAGTGGCGGTGTTGGTCCTGGTCTTGCGAAAACTCGATGTGCCGCCCACCGATGATACCGAAGGGGTGGAAGAAGAGCGGGTGTCAGTGTTTTCCACCGAGTCCCTGCGGCGGGACGCAGCGGCGCTGCTGGGGGCCTGGAAGCGTAACTGGCAGCGCCTGCGGCGTTCACCTGGCGATACCACAGATCCCATCCTGCGCGTCCGCTGGGCGTACAAGCAGTTCCTGCATCGCATGCGCCTGCTGCAGCCCCGGGAACCCCATGTGACGCCGGCGGCCTACGGTGAGCGCATCGGGGGTGACCAAAGCTCTGGGGAGGCTCTGCAGACCTTAACAGCACACTACGAAAAGGCACGCTACGGCCTGCAGGCAAAAGCCCATGACGCTGCCGAGGCCGAACAGGCTCTCGAGCAGCTGAAACGGTTGGGCAAGGACGGGCAAGTCCGACGCCGCCCTGAATAGTCTTTCCAAACTGAGCAAAATGCAAACCAGGGTCTCTGAGCCAAACTCAGAGACCCTGGTTTGTTTGGGGGGAGTACTGCTGGATTTGGTGGCCCAGCAGCCGCGTTCACGGTACCCACTGCAAAGCTCTAGTGGCAGAGCACCACTGAACGTTCGCGCTTATGGATTCTAGGAACGTGTTGATTTTCCCGGAAATCCGAGCGAACACAGGCCGAACGCCTCGGTGAAACCGCAGTTAAAGCGATTTCGCGTCTCTTGTTAAGAGCTCGCCAGGGTGCTCTATCAACACGTTCCTAGGTAGCCATGGGGACCCGTCTATGCAGCAGGTCTGCCGATGCTGTATCAGTTCTCGAACTGCTCAAAGCTGAGAACATCGGACAGTGACTTTTTCTTAGGCATCTTCGGTTCGGCCGTTGGCTGCCCCACTGGAACCGCGGCCAAAACGCGCCACTCTTCAGGGACGCCAAACCGTTGTCGCAGCTGCTCCTCGTACGGGACAATTTGACCCTGCACCCAACAGGTGCCGTAGCCCAAGGCTGTGGCGGCCAACATGAAGTTTTGAATGGCAGCGGAACCGTCCTCACGCCAGTACTCCGTACTGGGATCGAGACAAAACAGCACCAAGGCCGGGGCCTTCTGCAGCCACGCCATGTCCGGATAGTCGCCGAACCAAGCGATGGCCTCCGGATCTCGAAGCACAACGAACTGCCATCGTTGGCGATTGCAGCCACTGGGAGCGAGGCGGGCTGCATCCAGCATTCGTTTCAAATCCACATCCGGTACGGGATCAGCGCGAAACTGGCGGACACTGCGGCGTTGAGCGGCCACATCAAAGAATTCCTGACTCACGGGATCAGCTCCTTTTTTCCGGGTACTTGATCTATTCGTGTTTGGCAGCAGCAAACCCTTGTCGGCGATGGCGTTTCAGCCAGGGGTAAGGAACATTCCGCGGATGCCAGGTAAAATGTGGACAAAAGAATCTGATAAAACGAACAGGCAAGGGATTCGCCAGAATTCACAGCTGTAACCAATATGCGTCACTTGAGGCAGCAGGAGACAAACTGAGCCCAGATGGGTGTGTTTGCGCCCAGCAAACAACATGTGATATCCTACATTTCGAGTTCGACTGGCTGGCATACTAAGGTAAAGGAGTCTGCAATGAAAATAGAAGTAAACGACGTAGTCAAAATTTTCGGTAAAAACCCCCAGCGCGGCTTGGCTATGCTCAAGGATGGGCAGGGCAAAGACGAAATGCTGGCCCGGCACAATCTTACGGTTGGTGTGGCTGGCGTCAGCTTTGCGGTGGAAGCCGGCGAGATGTTTGTCATCATGGGCCTATCAGGCAGTGGTAAATCCACTCTGATTCGCTGCTTAAATCGCCTCCATGAGCCCACAGGGGGCTCAATTAAGATCGACGACCAGGATATTACCCAGATGAGCAAAGCCGAAATGCGGGATCTTCGCCGCAAGAAGATCGGCATGGTGTTCCAGAATTTCGCTTTGTACCCCACACGGACCATCTTGGACAATGTGGCCTTCGGCCTTGAAATTCGCGGTACCGGTAAAGAAGAGCGCTACCAGAAAGCCCAGGAAATGATCGAAGCTGTGGGTCTGCAGGGCTATGAAGACCAGTACCCCAGTCAGCTCAGCGGTGGCATGCAGCAGCGGGTCGGTTTGGCCCGGGCATTGGCTTCGGATCCGGACATCCTGTTAATGGATGAACCATTCAGTGCCTTGGATCCCCTGATCCGCAAAGATATGCAGGATGAGCTGCTGCGGCTGCAGGAGTCACTGAACAAGACCATCGTCTTTATTACGCACGACCTTGATGAAGCTTTAAGCCTCGGGGATCGTATCGCGATCATGAAAGATGGCGTGGTGGTACAGATGGGTACGGCCGAAGAGATCCTCAACAATCCCGAAGACGAATATGTGGTGAAATTTACGGAGAATGTGGATCGGAGCCGCATCTTGACAGCGGGCAATGTTATGCAAAAGCCGCTGGCTGTGGCTCGTTTGGGCCGTGACGGAGCCAACACCGTACTCCGTAAGATGGAAAAACACGGCTTGACAACCATTCTGGCCGTGGACGGAAGTAACCGTCTCCAGGGCGGTCTGCTCCCCGATGATCTGGCACGAGCCGGCAAGGAAAATCTTAGCCTTGACGAGGTTCTTGCCCAGGACGTAGCCGTGGTGGATCCTGATGAATCGTTGCAATCCATTCTGGAATTGTCTACCGATACACAGTTCCCCCTGGCTGTCGTCAACGAGGACGGCGTCCTCCAAGGTATCATTGTTCGCAGCTTGGTCATCGCTGCATTGAGTCGAAGGGGTGAAGTATAGATGGATAGCATCCGGATTCCCATAGGCGACTATGTGGAAACTGTTGTAGATTTTTTGCTGGCTCACTTTGGGTTTTTCTTTAATTGGTTGGACAGCGTTGTCTTTTCTACTGTCATGGCCGTCGAAGGAGCCCTGGCTGCCATACCATTCCTTGTCTTTGTTTTGGTTGTGGCAGCGGGCGCCTGGAAGTTAGCCGGCCGCGGTGTGGCCCTATTTACTTTGATCGGGTTTTTCTTGGTCCAAAACATGGGTCTTTGGGACCACGCCGTGCAGACATTGGCGCTGGTGCTCACCGCCGAGATGATTACGCTGGTATTGGGATTGCCTTTGGGTATTCTCGTGGCAAAACGTTCCAGTGTGGATCAGGTGGTGCGACCGGTCTTGGACTTCATGCAGACCATGCCGGCCTTTGTCTATCTGATTCCAGCAGTCATGTTCTTCTCCTTGGGCCGAGTACCTGGGATTATGGCAACCATTATCTTTTCCATGCCGCCCATGATTCGGCTGACGGCTTTGGGCATCAAACAGGTGCCCGAGGATCTAGTAGAGGCAGGACATGCTTTTGGGGTAACCCCCAGTCAATTACTGTTCAAGGTAGAGCTGCCCCATGCTCTGCCGACAATCATGGCTGGGATTAACCAATCCATTATGTTAGGGCTCTCCATGGTGGTTATTGCGGCCATGATTGGGGCCGGTGGATTGGGTTCTATGGTACTGCGGGGTGTGCAGCGCGTTGATGTTGGCATGGGGTTTGAAAGCGGCTTGGCCGTCGTCATCCTGGCCATCTTCTTGGACCGCTTGACGCAAAGTCTCGGGGTCCGTAAGACCAAAGCTTAAGGGTGAAACGCGGCCGAAGCCGCGGAAACAGGAACAGCATGAGAATTTGAAGGGAGTTTTTCTGTTGAAACGTACGTTGTCGCTAATTACTGTTGTAGCACTATTTGTTGTGTTGTCCAGTGGTGCATTGTCCGCTGACATAACCCTAGGTTATGTGGAATGGGATTGTGCCATCAGCCAGACCCATATTGTCGGTGCCGTTCTGGAAAGCCACTTTGATATGGACGTTGAACTGGTATCCGTGGATGCCGGCATCATGTGGACCGGCATTGCCCAAGGTGACTTGGACGCAATCGTGGCCGCATGGCTGCCTTTGACCCATGCATCCTATTGGGAATCCTTTGGTGACGATGTGATTGATGCTGGTGCCAACTTTGAAGGCGCCCGTGTTGGTCTCGTGGTTCCACAATACGTGGACATCGACAGCATTGAAGAGCTGAACGATCATGCTCGTGACTTTAACAGCTTGATCTACGGCATTGATCCCGGCGCTGGCATCATGGCCGCCACGGATGATGCTCTCGATGCCTACGGATTGCACTTCAGCGTTATGGATTCCAGCGATGCTGCCATGACCATTCAACTGGGCCAGGCCGTAGCTAACGAAGAGTGGATTGTGGTAACAGGCTGGGTACCGCATTGGAAGTTTGACTCCTATGCGCTGAAGTTCCTCGACGATCCCCAGGGCATTTATGGCGATGCAGAAAACATTCACACCATCCTGCGGGACGGCTTTTACGAGAGCTTCGCTCCGGAAGTAGCTGCATTCATGGAGAACTTCTCACTGACCCAGGATCAGCTGCACAAC
>PWMW01000087.1 GCA_003559095.1 Clostridiales bacterium
ATGACAGTCATTGGGACACTCATTTCGGATATCATGCTGGCGCTCTTTGATCCCCGCATTCGCTATGACTGATCCCCCGGCAGAGAGCCTCTGGCCTCCGTATAAGCCCTTGCGAAGGAGTGACTTGAGATGTCCAAAGATAGAGTGACCGCAGCCGCTGACATAGAATCTCTGGAATCTGGTATGGAGCAGCACCTAGAGGTCGCTTCGCAGTGGCAGCTAATTCGCTGGAAGTTCTTCCGCCACAAACTAGCCGTTGTCAGCGCCTTTGTGATTCTAGTTCTCTATATGGCAGCGCTCTTTGCTACGTTCCTTTCTCCCTATGATCCCCAGACCAGAACCGGGGACGTCTATGCGCCACCGCAGCTGCCGCGTTTTATGAACACTGCCGACGGTTTTGGCCTTTATGTCTATGGAATCGATGAAACCCTGGATATGCAGACCTTCCGACGCACATACACTCTCGACACTGATCGCACATATAGACTACAGTTTTTCGTCCACGGTGAGCCCCACAAAATCCTCTGGGTGCCCACTACACTGCGCTTCTTCGGTGTAGAAGAGGGTGGCCGGCTCTACTTCATGGGTACGGATCGTTTGGGACGGGATATCTTCTCCCGAGTCATGATTGGGGCACGGATTTCCCTATCCATTGGCTTGGTGGGTGTAGCACTGAGCTTGATTCTGGGCCTGATCATCGGCGGTATTTCGGGATATTTCGGCGGAACTGCGGATACTGTCATCCAGCGAATCATTGAAGTTCTGCACTCGTTTCCTACCATCCCGCTGTGGATGGCCTTAGGAGCTGCCATCCCTCGAAGCTGGCCACCCGAATTGGTCTATGTGGCCATTACAGTGGTCTTGTCCCTCATTGGCTGGACAGGACTGGCCCGGGTGGTCCGGGGACGGCTTTTGTCCCTGCGCAACGATGACTTTGTCTACGCGGCCCGGATGTCAGGGGCCAGTGAATGGCGGATTATCCGCCGACACCTGCTGCCGTCCTTCGCCAGCCACATCATTGCCTCGGTGACATTGGCCATTCCCGGGATGATCTTGGCTGAGACCAGTTTGAGCTTTCTCGGCCTTGGTCTGCAGCCTCCCGTTGTCTCTTGGGGAACCCTGCTGCAGGCGTCCCAAAACATCAACGCCGTTGTCATGGCTCCCTGGCTCATGCTCCCCGGCGCGCTGGTAATTATTACCGTCTTGGCCTTCAATTTCGTCGGTGATGGGCTGCGCGACGCCGCAGACCCCTACTCAGAAATCGGTAGTTGACAAAATCCTCGGCCCAAGGGAATGAGTAGAATGAATAATGATCTTTTACTGGATATCAAGGACTTGCAGGTGGAGTTCAAATCTCGGGAAGGGACGGTGCGCGCTCTTGACGGCATCGACTTCCAGGTCAGGCGCGGTGAAACCATTGGTATCGTTGGCGAGAGCGGCTGCGGGAAAAGCGTCACAGCCCGTTCCATTATGCAGCTGATCCCCAATCCAGGGAAAATGGTAGCTGGGACCATTGTGCTCCACCGCAGGCAGGGCGAGCGCACCGAAACGGTGGCCATTCACTCTTTGGCACCCGATAGTGAAGAAATGCGCCGGATCCGTGGCAAAGAAATTTCCATGATCTTTCAAGAGCCCATGGTTTCCTTCAGCCCTGTGCATACAATCGGCAACCAGATCATCGAGACCATTCAGCTTCACACGGGTATGGACGACAAACAGGCTCTCGAACGGGCCGTAGAAATGCTGCATGTGGTGGGAATTCCCAATCCCAGCAAACGCGTACACGTGTATCCCTTTGAGCTCAGCGGAGGCATGCGGCAGCGGGCTATGATTGCCATGGCACTGTCATGCAACCCCAGTCTGCTCATCGCCGATGAGCCCACCACCGCGCTGGATGTCACCGTGCAGGCTCAAATTCTGGATCTGCTCAACCGTCTGCAGCAGGAATACGGCATGACCATTATGCTTATTACCCACAATTTGGGAGTTGTGGCGTCCATGGCGCGGCGGATGGTCGTCATGTACCTGGGACAGGTTGTAGAAGAAGGCACCTCTGTCCAGATCTTCGATGATCCGAAGCATCCCTACACAAGGGGACTGTTAAAGTCAGTGCCCAACGTCGGTCACAAGACTGGGAGGCGCCTCTGGGCAGTCAAGGGCAGTGTGCCTAGTCCGTATACCATTGTCAGCGGCTGTCGTTTTCACCCTCGCTGCCCGGATGTTATGCCAGGACTGTGCGATCAGAAGGAACCGGCAACGGTCCTCCTGGACAACGGCCAAAAGGTGAAGTGCTTTCTCTACGACGATCAAAAGACAAGCTGAGAATCCTGCGTTGATAGGGGCGAGTTATCATGCCAAATGTACTCATGGAAATTGATCAGCTGCGCAAATACTACCCGGTCTACAGCGGCATCTTCCGCAGGCAGACCGGCAGTGTCAAAGCCGTGGATGGGGTATCGTTCAATGTCTTTAAGGGCGAAACCCTGGGATTAGTGGGCGAAAGCGGCTGTGGAAAGACTACGGCCGGCCGGACAATGGTCCGGCTCCTGGAGCCTACATCGGGGGACGTACGCTTTCACATGAACGATCGCGTTGTCAGTATTCCGAAGCTGAAGCGCAAGGACCTGTGGGACGTGCGCCGCAATATCCAAATGGTCTTCCAGGACCCACATGGCTCCCTGAACGCCCGCATGACGGTGCAGGAGATTGTTGGCGAACCTCTGTTGTGCTACCAGGTGGGGACGGCCAAAGAACGCCAAAAACGCGTATCTGAGCTCTTGGAAGTCGTTGGACTCAATCCGAACCTGGGATCCCGTTATCCCCATGCCTTCAGCGGTGGGCAGCGGCAGCGCATCGGAATTGCCCGAGCACTGGCCCTGCAGCCGTCGATGATCATTTTCGATGAATCCGTATCCTCACTGGATGTGTCCATTCAAGCCCAGATCCTCAATCTCATGCAGGACCTCCAAGAGCAATTCGATCTGACATATCTGTTCATCGCCCATGATCTCGGTGTGGTGGAACACGTGTGTAACCGCGTGGCAGTGATGTACGTTGGCAAATTGATGGAACTAACCGATACCGAAACGCTGTTCCATCATCCCAAGCACCCGTACGTGGAAGCGCTCTTATCGGCGGTACCAAGGCCCGATCCCCATTACCAGCTGGAGCGTATGGTGCTGCCCGGTGAAGTCGCGGACCCTGGCAATCGTCCTCCTGGATGTCCATTCCACCCTCGCTGCAACTATGCCAAAGAGGTATGCGAGAAGGAAGAACCACCGTTGCAGAATGTGGGGGTGGAAGGTTCTGAACACTGGGTGGCCTGTCACTTCGCCAGCACCCTGGACCTTGAAGGTGTTGGTGGTGGTGAGATAGCCGGCAGCTAAGAAGCCACGGACGCGTCCGTGTCACCGCAGCCCAAGCCCATGTCCGCTGCGGGTGGCTTTGACAACTGCCATGTTGCGTTGTGTTAGTGGATGTAGCAGAGAATTTGGGAAGCGATGGTTATATCGGTGAGGGATGGGACGACACGGGTTCTATTGATCCGGCCATGATCCTTTGCTTGCCAATCCAGAAGGGGGTGAGAGCGACAAACTGCTGTTGGCTGTTTAACTTCATGAAGGAGGAATGATCGTGTCTAGGAAACTGATGATCAGCATGCTTCTTATTCTGATGCTTAGTGCTGCCGCAATGGCTGGAACGGCTGACAACTACAAGACTTGGAACTTGGTGGACTACGAAGCGGAAACAGGCGTGGCAATATCCGTTTTCAACGAAGCACCGGCTTTGGCCGAGAGAGTAGCTGCGGGCGAACTGCCGCCGGTGGCAGAACGGCTGCCGGTTAATCCAATGGTGGTCCAGACCATGGATGAAATCGGCACGTATGGTGGCCAGCTGCGGGGTTGGGGACTGAACCCGGAGAGCTTCGGTAATGATGTCTGGGTAGTCCGTACCCAGCGGGTCATTGACATTTACCCCAACTGGCAGACCCTGGCGCCATCCTTAATCACGGACTATGCGTTCAACGAAGACAACACAGCCATTACGCTGCATCTGCGCGAAGGCCTGCGCTGGAGTGACGGTGAGCTGGTAACGGCTGATGACTTCGTATTTTGGATGGATGATGTGGCCAACAACAAGGAACTGAACCCTTCGGTGCCAAGCAACTGGGTTGTGGCTGGTGAGCCGATACAGATTACGAAGATCGATGATCTCACCATCCGCTACGACTTTGCTGCTCCGTATCCCTTGATCGTAGAGGTATTGGCAGGGTCCACCCAGCCATTCGCCCCCAAGCATTATCTGTCACAGTTCCATATTGAGTACAACTCCGATGCCGGCGAGTTGGCCCAAGCCAACGGCTATGACGAATGGTACCAATATTACGAGTTTATGGCCAATACTGGTGATCTGCAGAACAACCCGGATCGTCCGGTTGTGGATCCCTGGGCATTCACTCGAGCCGACCAATACGGCAACAAGTACTACGAGCGGAACCCGTACTACTGGAAGATCGACACAGCAGGGAATCAGCTGCCGTATATTGATTCGCAGGTTCGCCTGTATATTCCCGACAAAGAACAGGTCATACTGCGGGCCATGGCCGGCGATTTGGACTATGGCTCCAATCCACTGCAGATCGACGATCTTCCCGTGCTGCGGGACGGTGAGCAGCGCGGCGGTTACGAAACGCTTGTGGCACCCAGCGTATTTGGAACCCAACGGCGGTACCAGTTCAACCTGACCACCGAGAATGAAGCTCTGCGCGAAGTATTCAACGACATTCGCTTCCGCAAAGCAATGTCCTTGGCCATTGACAGAGATGAAGTGAACCGCACGCTCTTCTTCGGCCTCGGCACACCTCGGCAGTACACGACGCCATCTGTAACACCGTTCTACGAAGATTGGATGGGTGAATACTACGCCCAATACGATCCTGAAAAGGCCGCGCAACTGCTGGACGAGATGGGTCTAGGTTGGGATCGCAATCAGCGTTATCGTCTGCTTCCCAACGGTGATGTTCTCGAGTTCGAATTAGCGGACTCTACCAGAGGCGAAGTGGAATTAACGGAAATGGTCATCAGTTTTTGGGATGCCATTGGTGTTAAGGCCGATTATCGCACCATGACCCGGGAGCTCTTTGTGGAACGGGCCCAGGCCAACGATCTGGAAGCTAGCGTCTGGTTTGGCGATGCCGTTGACGAGTTCCGTATGCGTGAACTGACCACGTTGATGCGGCCACCGTGGGGCTTGGATACAGTGCCCAAGGTTGCACCTCCGTGGCGGCAGTGGTTCTTGACCAGCGGCGAACAAGGTGAAGAGCCCCCGCAGGAAATTAAGGACCTGAACGATGCCATGGAACAGTTCCTACAGACGGTCAAAGGTACCGATGAGTATATGGAAGCCGGACGTACGTTCCTTGAAAAGAGTGTTTCAGGACTGTACGCTCTGGGTGTTGTGGGTGAAACACCTCGACCGGTGATTATCAAGAGCAATCTGCGCAACTTCCCCAAGGACATGACTTGGGTGGATCATATGCGTGGAACCCAAGCCGATCAGTGGTTCTGGGACTGATGTTCCTTTAAGGACAACAGGGAAATCCTGTGTGCGCAGAGAACGTTCTCTGCGCACACAGTCTGCGTCCGCCGCAGCCAACCACCGGCAGCACTAATGACTCCAGCGCCTCGGCCTGACCGCTGGGGATCAATTGGTAAGCCGCTGCTGGACCCACTGTGAGTGGCTGACGAAAGAGTCGTAAGCAAGTGCAGCCATACCCATACTGCAGCATTAGGGAGATGAATGCTTTGCCAACACCGCAGTTAAGCCATGCGGATCTGCTGAAATTAAAGCGATTCAACACCCCTTCCATCTACAATGGATGGGAGGCCACGACCAAAATGGAACGTACAGAAGGCCTCTTTAACCGTTCGGAAACGCGTGACTTCATGCCCGAGATGGGCTCGATGATAGGATACGCCGTGACGGTGACCATCGAACCGAGCAACCCCGAGCATACCAACAACGCCAGCGCTTGGAGTGAATACCGCCGTTATGTGGCCAGTGTGCCTGGACCGAAGATCGTAGTTGTCCATGATTTGGATGGCGAACAAACGCTGGGATCCTTTTGGGGTGAAGTAAACAGCAACGCACACCGTGCCTTGGGCTGCGTCGGCACCATCACTGACGGAGCCATTCGCGATGTGGATGAAATGAAAAATGCTGGATTCAAAGCCCTAGCCCGCCGACTCTGCGTCGGCCATGCCTACAGCGTGCCTGTACGTTGGGGACACAGCGTCCGTGTTTTTGGCTGCACTGTGGAACCAGGTCAGCTGATTCACGCAGATAAACATGGGTTTATCGTAATTCCGGCGAATGACCAACCGACCATCTTGGAGGCTGTCCAGTTCATGGATCACAATGAATGTAATACCGTGATTGCAGCTGCTCGCAGCAGCGCCGGCAGGACCAGCGAAGAAATTTTGGCTGCCTTGGATGAAGCCAATGCTGAGTTCTCCCAGGCCGTGGCAGCAAAATATCGCCGCCGCGGCGAGTGGTAGAGCTTGTTTTCACTGCGGTTGCAAGAACAGCGGCTCTGGCACTGCCAATGCATTATCGCTGCGAATTTTTGGGCACCGTGTACCGATCATGCAGGACATCAAAGGAGATAGTGGTATGAAACATATGCATCGTAAGGGCGGCCCCGTGAGGCCTTTGGCCGCTGAGTACTCGATCATGTTCGAATCCCCTGATCCCACACAGATCCAGGTATATAGTCCGGGGATCACCCGCTTGGATTCCGGCCGCTTGGTGGGCACAATGGATCTCAGCGGGCCAGGCATGGACACTATTCCGGAACCCAAGGCTATCATCGAGTGGGGCAAGACTTGGCAGGGCAAGGTGTTCACTTCCGACGATCAGGGAGCGACCTGGGTTCATCGGGCAGATTTTCCATTTATGCACGCCCGTCCCTTTGCAGCGGGCCAGCGGGTCTATGTTTTGGGTCATGCCGATAACCTCTGCATCATCGCCTCCGATGATATGGGCGAAACATGGTCAGAACCGGTCTTTTTGACCGATGGTGAGTTCATCTCCAGAATCAACCCCAGGAAGGGCAGCCTCTGGCACCAAGCCCCCTGCAACATTCATTACGCCAATGACTGTGTGTACCTCGTCATGGAAAAACGAGTGCTGACCGATATTGATGGCTGGAATGTGAACGGAATGGCACCTATTCTGATGCGCGGCCCGTTGGACGCCGATCTGACAAAGAAGGAAAACTGGACGTTCGCCTCGGAATTGCCATTCCGAGACTTGATCGATCCCAGTTCTTTGGATGATTTTGGCGTCCCCTTCTATGCCACGGCACCGAAGACAGGTGTTGATGTGGCTCCCAAGCGCAAGTGCATGCCCCTAGGGTGGCTGGAGACCAACGTCGTTCAATTCCAAGACCCGAACCATTGTTGGTATGATCCTGCGGGCCGAACATTCCACCTCTGGGCCCGGGCCCACACGGGCGGTACCGGTTATGCGGCCATTGCCAAGGTGGTCGAGAACGCCGACGGCACCATGACAACCATGGCAGAGCAGGTGCCTTCCGGACGCAAGATCGTTTACGTGCCATGCCCCGGTGGCCAGATGAAGTTCCATATCTTGTATGATGAACCGACGGGTCTCTTCTGGCTGCTGAGCTCACAATCCACAGATAGTATGACCAAGGCGTCAGAACTGCCGGCGGATCGCTTCAACCTGCCCAACAACGAACGCAATCGGCTGCAGCTTCATTTTTCTAAGAACTGCGTCGATTGGTGTTTTGCAGGCATGGTTGCCCAAGGGGAATCCCAGAAAGAAAGCCGTCACTACGCCAGCATGGTCATTGATGGCGACGATCTCTATGTGCTCAGTCGCTCCGGCGACACTCGAGCCATGAATGCCCATGACGGCAACATTATTTCCTTTCACGTAATTCGGGATTTCCGCCAGCTGGTCTACTAGGCGTTCACTGGAAAATTGCTATACGAGCGCTTAACGGGAACAGCGAAACCCCGGCAGCTGGGATTTCCGCAACCACGTCATCTGTACAACGTTCGTCGAGGCGAGGTTTTTGGGGGGC
>PWMW01000358.1 GCA_003559095.1 Clostridiales bacterium
GACGCCGAAAACGTAACCCCGCTCGACTTGCATGTATTAGGCACGCCGCCAGCGTTCGTCCTGAGCCAGGATCAAACTCTCCGTTGAAACTTCAAGTTTGTCCAGCTCTTTCTTTGCCAAAATTGACAAAGCGCTGTGCTTAATTCGTTCTTTCCACTGTTTAGTTTTCAAAGTCCCATGTCGCTTACATTAATGTAACAACTCTCAGCGACGTTTCTTACTATACCATGGATCTCAGGGAGAATCAAGAGCTAATTTGGAACAATTCGAGGTTAATTCCCGGGATTTCTTCCCCTACACTCTCAAATCTAATCACACCATCTATTTTCGCCGGAAATCATTGTTTTCTATGATTCGGACGTTCAACAAAAACACGGCCGAAGGTCGTGAAGACCCTCGCCGTGCCATGACTCGCATCTGCTTTATCTGAAACCCTGCTAATCTCGGGGTCGCATATGTGGAAAGAGAAGAACATCGCGAATGGACGGTGAGTTGGTCAACAGCATCACCAGACGATCCACACCGATACCGAGGCCCCCAGCGGGAGGCATTCCGTATTCCAGCGCCCTGATATAATCTTCATCAATCATGTGGGCTTCTTCATCTCCAGACGCTCGCTGCTCCACTTGTCGGCGGAAGCGCTGTTCCTGATCGATGGGGTCATTAAGTTCAGAAAAACCATTGGCCATCTCCCACGTAACCATGAATGGCTCAAAGCGCTCGGTCAACTCCGGGTTATCCGGACGCCGCTTCGCCAGCGGAGAAACCTCCACCGGATGGTCTGTAATGAAGATAGGCTGAATCAGTTTGGGTTCAACAAAGGCATCGAACAGTTCCTCAATAACGTGCGCCTTGGAGGCGTTGTTCTCTACATGAATGCCCTTGTCTCTGGCTGCCTGGCGAGCCTCTTCATCGCTCATTCCCGTCAAATCCACACCAGAATGCTCGGCTATAGCCTCTAGCATAGGCACTCGCGGCCACGGAGGCTGCAAATCAACCACATGCCCCTGGTACTCCACCTGGGTCGTCCCGAGCACTTGTTCCGCCACAAAGGCAAAGCAATCCTCGGTCATCCTCATCATGTCTTCCATATCAGCGTAAGCCTGATATACTTCCACGGACGTATACTCTGGATTGTGCTTCGTAGATATGCCTTCATTCCGGAAATTTTTGCCCATCTCAAACACCTTTTCAAAACCACCGACCAGCAGGCGCTTAAGGTAGAGCTCTGGTGCAATGCGCATAAAGAGGTCCATATCTAGAGCGTTGTGATGCGTAACAAACGGCCGCGCGTTGGCACCCCCTGGAATCACATTCAGCATTGGAGTCTCTACTTCAATGTATCCGCGCTCCTGTAGAAACTGCCTAATATACTGAAGGATCTTGCTGCGGGCGATAAACACTTCCCGCACGCCGGGATTGACGATCAAATCCACATAACGCTGTCGATAACGCAGTTCCACATCCTTCAACCCGTGCCATTTCTCGGGTAGAGGACGCAGCGATTTGGACAACAGGGTTACTTGCTTCACCTCAACACTGATTTCACCGCGACGAGTACGGAACACGCGGCCGTGCACACCAATATGGTCACCGATATCCAAGCGTTTGAACTGCTCATACGCGTCCTCACCAAGCGTATTCACCCGTGCATAAAGCTGCACTCGACCGCTGGAGTCCATGAGATCAGCAAAACTTGCCTTCCCATGGGTGCGGAATGACATGATACGGCCGGCAATCACCGTGTCGCTCTCAGCGAGTTCATCGAATTGCTCCATGATCTCGTTGGTTTGGTGGGTTGTTTCAAATCGGCCTCCGTAGGGCTCAACACCGCCATCCCGCAGCTGCTGCAGCTTGTCTCGGCGGATTCTCATCAGTTCGTTGAGGCTAAGCTGCTGTTCTGTATTCTGATGCGTTTCCGACACTGATATTCCCTCCATAGCTTACCGACTGATCTTCAGTACCTCATATTGCAGGACACCATCGATCACTTCCACATCCACGACGGTCCCTGTTCCTTTGCCCATAATGGCCTGGCCTACTGGCGATTCGTTGGAAATCTTGGATTCCGAAGGATCCGCCTCTGCAGAGCCTACCACCTGATATTCAAAGACATCGCCGGTTTCCAAATCCTTAAGTGTCACACGTCGACCCAGAGAGACCACGTTATCTTCGGCTTCGTCAGAGTCCACAACCCGAGCATTGCGCAGGATCTTTTCAACTTTAAGGATCCGACCTTCCACGAAGGCTTGCTCATTCTTGGCGTCATCGTATTCCGCATTCTCAGAGATGTCCCCAAAGTCCAAGGCCTCTTTAATTCGCTGCGAGACTTCTCTGCGTTTTGTCGTCTTGAGGTACTCCAGTTCCTTCTCCAGCTTCTTGAGCCCGTCTGGGGTTAATAGGACTTCCTTTTCTACCAAAGCTCTCACCCTTCCATCGTCATAAAAATATCATCCCGTGTCCCGCCTGTGGCTCGGAAACCAAGGCAACATGCAAATCTGTTCGTAATTGTCTAATTCATTATAAGGAACAAGAAAAGGGATGTCAAGAATCGACAGCCCTTATTTCACTCTATTGCACATGGAGCCGCGCTTCCGCCGCTAGACCAACCTTCATCTGCCAGGAAGCCGGCATAGTACTGTACTGCTCCGGTCCAATCTAACAACAGCTCAAGCACCAGACTGGCCAAAATCCTCGACTCGTGGCACGAAATTAACCTGTTCAAGAATGTCAAGATAATCGCTACTGCTAATCTGTCCTGCGGGCTTGTCTAGCAGAGCAACCACCAAGGCTTCCATAACATTGGTTCCAAAGGAGCGTCCCTGCAGATTGGGGGTTGTGGTCACCAATCGCGAAACACCCCGCGAACGCAGGAGATCCACGTCATTTTGGGTAACCGTATTTGTGATGATTGTTTTTCCCTTGAGATCGCTGGGAAGATATTTCCGGATCATGTGAAAGTCACCGGCAACCACATCGGCCCAGGAGTAAAATCTATCCATTTTTGTAGTGGCCTCTTGCTCGTCTTGTTTTGCTCCAGTTGGATAGACCCATCGGAACGGCATCTGAACGATGATCGGGGCGATAACTCTGGCGATCCGATTCAGGGCGCTAAGACTGTACAGAGGAATGGGAACTCCAAGGGCAAAGATGAGATCGCCGAACATAATCCGACAGCCAGTCTGTCCCAAAGCATCGGCCATGCCAAAACGATCCATGGCTGATGTCATGAGGACGTTCTTCTCGCGAAACGTTCCTGGCGACATTGCATTCACGTACTCAATGGCCTTGCGTTCTAGGGTATTTTTCAGACCAGATCCGTCAACAATGGGGGTCTTCTGTGCCGCCGCCGCAATCTGCTTCGCCTCGCGAAAGATATACCGCTTTTGGCCCGCCCAGATATAGAGGTCAATTCCACCCATGCCGAAAGCTTCCACTAACCCATCAAGCTCGCGGATCACTTCCACAGCCTTCGGTATGCTTCCGTCTGTGCCAATTCGTTCAATGGAGAACTGCTGGCCCAAAATCTCCACTTCGGCTACGTGATTCCGCTTCGAAGAACCGATACTGACGCTGACAATCCGTTTCATGTCGATTCCCCCCTGACTGCAGCAATCAAGGCCACCAACTCTTCGGGTTCCACATGCACGTCCTCTTCAATGGGAGACTCGCCGATCTGCATTCCAACAACTTTGTCGCCGAACAGCGCGCCGGCCAGGCGAATACGCATGTCAGAGCCAATCATTATAACAGTATCAAAGTCCTGCAGGTTTGTAACAATCTTCATAATCTCGTTAAGCAGCTCCACACCACTGCGCTGCTCGGCGTAGGCAATCCGCTCAACATCCGTCATCAACAGCGTGTATTCAACACCATAGTCGTCACACACTGCCTGCAGGTCTTCCTTGTTAGCCACAGGAAACCCGATAACCGCCAAAGCACCACCCCGACGCACTTCCGCCAGCGCTTCCAAGCGAGACACCAATGTTCGATCGCATCCCATGCGATGCGCTGTCTCCTGCTGTGAGAGACCCGAGGCCCGCAGTGTCAGAATACGATCCACGGCGCGCATCAGCTTATCGCGACTCATCAGCTTTTCACCGACTCGGTAAAACTCCATGGCGACACCCCCTACCGGGTTGTTCTTGTGTGCACAACTTGTTCACACTCATTGTACCAAATAACACAGATACCCGCAACCACTTGCGCTTATCCCGTACAGGCGGCGCCTGCCAAAGCATCGGATACGCCTCATCTTGTGCAGCACGCCGCGGTTTTAGTATGTCCGCACAGCAACACGGGGAGCGCTCGATGATGTTTCCGTCAACCAACGCAGTTGGCCTCCTGCCAGGAAGTCAGCAGCCGTTGATAATCCGCCACCGACTTGCAATGATTGGCCCGGCGCCGGATCTCCGCAGAATAGGGCACGTGCTTGAAGTACCATGCTACGTGAGCGCGCATTTCGAACACGGCTCGAAGTTCACCTTTTAGTTCGGCCGCCCTGTGTAGATGCCGCAGAATCACAGTTACGCGCTCATGCGCAGTGGGCATTTCCGGAATTATACCGGTATCCAGGTAGGTTTTGATCTCCCGAAAAATCCAGGGATTACCCAAAGCGGCGCGCCCGATCATGATGTGATCCGCTTCCGTGCGCCGCAGTGCTTCCGCCGCCGTTTCTGGAGACCGAATGTCACCATTCGCTACAAGCGGCACGGTAATCTGCTTCTTTATGGCCCGGATGGCGTCCCAATCAGCGTGGCCGCTGTAGAACTGTTGGCGAGTGCGGCCGTGGACTGTGATCCAATGGACTCCCACGGCATTCAGACGTGGGCTGAGCTGGAGAGCCGACAAATCCCCGTCGGCCCAGCCAAGACGAAGTTTCACGGTGACAGGTATGTCCACAGCTTGCCTGACAGACTCCACAATCCTCACGGCAAGGTCAGGATCCTGCAGCAAAGCCGCGCCGTCACCGTTCTTGACAATCTTCGGTGTAGGGCAGCCCATGTTGATATCGATCATATCCGGTGCCACTTGGTCTGCAATTCGGCGCGCGGCTTCCGCCATAGTTTGCGGTTCATTGCCGAACAATTGGATGGCAAGCGGTCGTTCCTTGTCCGAAAAGGCCAACAAATCCTTGGTGCGCTGGTTGTCATACACCAAGCCCTTGGCACTTACCATTTCGGACACAAGAAAATCGCAACCGTAATCCTTGGCAATCTCGCGAAAAGCCTGGTCCGTAGCACCCGCCATCGGAGCCAACATTAGCATTCTATCACCCCATCAACCACAAAAAATAAAAAGAACAAAAGCAGGCCCGGCCTGCTTTTGTTCTTGATTATTTGCCTTCTTGACCGTACTTCTTCATAAAGCGCTCAATACGGCCGCCACTGCTAATCTTCTGCTGCCGCTGACCAGTGTAGAATGGGTGACACTTAGAGCACACTTCTACGCGGATATTGCCCGCAGTGGAACGTGTATCGAAGGTCTCACCACAAATACATGAGACGTTGCTTGCATCATATTTAGGATGGATTCCTTCCCGCATTCTTTTCACCTCACTCTCCTTGCCAGTCCAAACAAACGCTAGTATAGCACAAGTCGCAGTGCATTTCAAGTACTTATGCTAGCGAAGATACCTCTGCGGATCCACTGGCGTGCCACGATAACGAATCTCAAAGTGAAGGTGAGGTCCGGTAGAATTACCCGTATTGCCACTATAAGCTACGATCTGCCCCCGCTCCACACGCTGGCCCACTTGCACCACATTCCGCGAATGGTGGGCATAACGAGTTTCCACACCATTACCATGATCAATGATCACGAGATAACCATAGCCGCCATTCCAGCCGCTGAATGTCACACGACCATCAGCAGCAGCCCGGACAGACGTCCCGGTCGGAACGGCCAGATCAATTCCATTATGCATGGTTCCCCACCGGGGTCCGAATGGCGATGACAGTCGTCCTCGCAGAGGCCAGTCAAACGCCCGCTGCAATTGCCCGTTAACCACCAAAACATCTCGGGGTCGGATCTGCGTTGCACCTGGAATTACGATCTGCGTGGCTGGCTGAATACGGCTGGGATTGCTGATGCTGTTGGCCCGCACAATCTCATCCATGGAGATCTTGTAACGCTGGGAGATCTCCCAAAGGCTTTCACCCACGGCCACAGTGTGGAGAACCCCTTTGACGGTCAAAACCTTAAGCTCCTGACCCACTTGGATCCGATTGGAGTTGGCAATATCATTAGCGGACAAAATCGTATCCACGCTGATCCCATAGGAGTTGGCAATGTCCCAAAGCGTCTCCCCAGAACGCACTGTGTGGACTAGAATGGAAGGTCTTTGGGGCTCGGGCTCTGGTTTTGGAGCTGGTTCTTCCTTCACTTCTGGAACTTCGACGGCCACCTGCACTGCTGGCTCCGTCTCCGGTTCAGACTCTTCCTTCGCTGATGGCGCAGTTTCGGATGTTGCTTCTGCGGCCAAACCCTTAGTGTCGGCAGCCTCAGCCTCAGCAGCCTTTACCGACTCCTCCAAGGCTGTTTCGGATTCTGCCTTCTCAGTATCCACATCAGCCACAATCAGCGCTTTGCTGTCTACTGCTGGCACTTCAACGGTCCCGGCATCAAAGGTACGCGCATCAACGTCAATGCCGAATACCTCCTGGCTTCTGACCTTTGACAGATCTTCAGTGGCTGCGATACGTGATGGCGGCTCCATGGTCTGCGATGGCTCGGGTTCTACCCCTTCAATCCCAGAGTCCAAGGCATCCTCTTCCCAGACATGGCCGCCAATATGTAAACGGCTATCGACGTTCCCGATCACGCTGACACTGAATAAGAACAAAATGAGTATGAGTGCAAAATTCCGCGACTTCCTGTGTCGTCGTGTCATACGTACCCTCCTTCATGCAATTTTACATAACTAACGACTAATTTCGACAAGCCACGCCAAATTCCTTTAGCGATTTCGAACATTTTCGGCAAACGACGATTTAATTATCAGATTTGCCAACTCTGCGTTGGTCTGCGCGTGGGTTAATCGTTCCAACAAAAGCTCAAGGGTTTCCATGGTCCCCAGGGAGGACATGGCCTTCCGCAGAACCCACATGGCGTCCAACTCCCCACGGGACAACAATAGTTCCTCCTTGCGAGTACCCGAACGATAGATATCGATGGCGGGGAACACTCGGCGTTCTGCCAATTTACGGTCTAGATGCAGCTCCATATTGCCTGTACCCTTGAATTCTTCAAAGATAACATCATCCATACGACTGCCGGTCTCAACCAGAGCTGTCGCTAGGATCGTGAGACTGCCCTGCTCTTCCAACTTGCGCGCCGCTCCAAAAAAGCGCTTCGGACGATGGAGCGCCGCGGGATCCACACCACCGGACAATGTGCGGCCGCTGGGAGGCACGACCAGGTTATGGGCCCGAGCCAGTCGTGTGATACTGTCCAACAAGACCACTACGTCTTTGCCCGATTCCACCAATCGCTTGGCCCGCTCCAGGACAATATCCGCAATTCGCACGTGGTTCTCCGGCGGTAGGTCAAATGTAGAACTGATCACCTCGCCATCCACGGAACGTTCCATATCCGTTACTTCCTCCGGACGCTCGTCGATTAGAAGAACGATCAACTCCACGTCGGGGTGATTCGTGGTGATAGCATTGGCCATCTCTTTGAGGATTGTGGTTTTGCCCGCCTTGGGTGGGGCGACGATGAGACCCCGCTGCCCAAAGCCCAGTGGAGCAACCAAGTCAATGATCCGGGCCGCATAACGTGTACTCTCGGTTTCCAGATGGATGCGCTGGCGCGGGTAGATGGGTGTTAGTGCGTCAAAGTGGGGGCGTTTCGGTGCCAACTCCGGGTTTAGCAAATTGATGGCAAGGACACGCAGCAGCGCGTAATAACGCTCACCATCCTTCGGTGGACGCACTTGGCCCAGCACTTCATCGCCAGAACGCATGGAAAAACGGCGGATCTGGGACGGCGAAACATACACATCGTCCTGTCCCGACGTATAGTTATCGACACGCAAAAACCCAAATCCATCCGCCATGATCTCCAAGATCCCGCTGATAAACAGAAGCCCGTCATTGTGGGTGTTGGCCTTAAGTATCTCGATAATCAGGTCCTTCTTGCGGCGCTTTGAATATCCCGATATCCCCAGCCCTTTGGCGATGTCCTGCAGCTCTCCGCTGGTCCGTGATTCCAGTTCAGCGATATTCACCAGTACCGTACCCCTTTTCTTTCAGCGCCTCAGGCCAATGGTTAGCGGAGCGGTTCGCGCCTACTCAAAAGGCTTGAGCCACTCATCCAAAAACGAAAACGACGCCGGTTCCATGGTAACGCGTTCGATGCGCCGAACACGCTCTATATCATTCTGCGTAGCGGCGCCGATCAAGACAGCACTGCCGCAGTGTGAACAAATCAACTCCACTTTGTCGGCGTATACATCAATCCCTATGGAAGGCCGGCGGCATCCGCAGGTAATGCGCTCTTCCGCCGCTAAATCACTAAGATAATCCAAAATGCGTTCCATGATTTCGGGTCGAACGTAGTCTTCCTCATCCAAGGCTACCACACCGCGCCAATGACCAGCCAGCGGTTTCACGGCAGCTGGCACACCGAAAAAGCCCAGCTCATCCTGGGTCTCGGGATGCAGCAGTCGCAGTACAGGCATCTGTTGGAACTCCTGGACGCCGAAGCGCAGCCGGACCCGTTCGCCCGACGGCAAGAAAATTCCCAGATGATATGCGTCCTCACGGCGCTCTATGTGCCCCTGGTTAAAGCCACACGTGCAAGGAATGGGTTTTGGCGCATTCCTCTTCACAGTGAACAGTGATATGGGGTGATTCTGCACAAGCTCGCAGGCTGGACAATACAACACCAAAACCCGTTCTGCATCCACTAGCACGAGGATTCCTCCTATCCATCTTTGAGACTATTCGCCGACGGATGGCAAAATCCTTTATCTACATACGGAAGCGAAACCCTGCAATGCATGGCGTTCGCAGACTCCGGAGGACATCAATTGTCCTTACGGAAATCATCGGGCGTTAAGTTTTCCAGAAACTTCTTGAAATCCTCCATCTCTGGGTCCTCTTCCTTGGCAATGGCCATGGTTCGCTGGGCCACCGAATCTGCAACCATAATTGGAGCACTACAGCGGAGCGCCAAGGCAATGGAATCGCTGGGCCGAGCGTCGATCTTGTGCAGAGTTTCCTTGATGCGCACATGAATCTCTGCATAGAATGTCTCGTTCACCAACTTGGTAATGGTGATCTGCTCCACCTTGCCACCCATGGTACCGATCACGGATGCCAATAAGTCATGGGTCATCGGGCGGGGCACTTCAACCTTCTCCAAAGCCAGATTGATCGCATTGGCTTCCGCCGGACCGATAACCAAAGGTAGAAAGCGTTCCTTCTTTTCGTCCGTCAAGATAACCACTGGGGCCATGCTCATCTGATCCAGACCAACCATCTGAACACTCATCTCCAGCATTGCATTCACCCCCATCAATTAGGCTCTAAGCCTGTTTAGCCTGTAGGGCAGCGCCGATGAAATCACGGAACAAAGGATGAGGATTGTTCGGTCGCGACTTAAACTCGGGATGAAACTGCGAAGCAACGAACCAAGGATGGTCCGGGAGTTCAATGATCTCCACGAGCCGCTGGTCTGGCGACAAACCGGCAAACAGCATCCCCGCTGCCTGCAGAGACTGGCGATAGGCATTGTTGAACTCGTAGCGGTGGCGGTGGCGTTCATAGATGACTTCATGATCATAGGCCTGAAAGCTCCGCGAGGTATCGTCAAGGATGCAGGGATACAGTCCCAGACGCATGGTTCCGCCAAGATCTTCAATGTCTTTTTGCTCGGGCATCAGATCAATGACGGGGTGTTCGGTTTCGACAAACTCGGAGCTGTTGGCTCCCTCATAGCCGCAGATATTGCGAGCAAATTCCATGACAGCGCACTGCATTCCAAGACATATGCCGAGGAAGGGAACTTTCTTCTCTCTGGCGTAGCGCACCGCCTGAATCTTCCCTTCAATACCGCGATAGCCGAATCCTCCTGGGATCAAAATGCCATCCAGTTCCCGGAGGCAGCTCTCATAGCAGCCACCTTCCAAGTCCTCGGCATCAATCCAGACCACATCCACATCGGTACGATGATGGAATCCCCCGTGCCGCAAGGCCTCGGCGATACTGAGGTAGGCATCTGGCAGTGACACATACTTGCCTACAATGCCGATCTTCACCTTGTTGACAGGATTCTTGATTGTCTCAACCAACTCCTGCCACTCCACCATATCCCG
Source organism: Clostridiales bacterium (assembly GCA_003559095.1). Lineage (GTDB taxonomy): Bacteria > Bacillota > Limnochordia > Darwinibacteriales > B1SED10-159 > SLOZ01. The sequence goes on from PWMW01000358.1 coordinate 10,322, forward strand.
CTGCGCACATTCTATATGCAGCTTTTCGATGACAATTTCGTCCAGCCCTTCACTGGCAAAATGAAGCGGAACTTCGTAGATGGTATCCACGTCGGTGTTGGGAATAACAGCTCGTTCCTCAATATCACAAAACAAGGCGATCTTCTTGCGCAGGTCCAGTGAAAGCTCATGCTCACTACGGCAGACAATGATATCCGGTTGGATGCCGATACTGCGCAGTTCCTTAACGCTGTGTTGAGTGGGTTTTGTCTTGAGTTCTCTGGCCGCGCCAATGAACGGTACCAGCGTAACGTGGATGTAAAGACAGGCATTCCGTCCCACTTCTGTTTTCAATTGTCGGATAGCCTCCAGGAAGGGCAGGGACTCAATGTCACCTACAGTGCCGCCAATCTCCACAAGGACCACGTCGGCCCCAGACTCGCTGGCCAGACGAGTTATGCGATCTTTAATTTCGTTCGTTACGTGGGGAATCACCTGCACGGTACCACCAAGGAAGTCGCCGCGGCGCTCTTTACCAAGAATGCTCCAATAGATTTTACCCGTGGTAACATTGCTCATCTTGGTAAGGTTGGTGTCAATAAATCGCTCATAGTGTCCCAAGTCCAGATCTGTTTCGGCACCATCATCGGTAACAAACACTTCACCATGCTGGAACGGGCTCATGGTGCCTGGATCCACGTTCAGATAAGGATCCAGCTTGAGTATACTGACCTTCAAACCGCGATTTTTCAACAATCTGCCCAATGACGCCGCTGTGATTCCCTTGCCCAAACTTGAGACCACGCCGCCGGTAATAAAGATGAACTTTGCCATACCTCTTTACATCCCCTGACCGTTTTCATTTTCGTTCGTATCCTGTTCTTGTTCGTCATACTTTTTTAACAACTCAAGCAGGGCAAAATGCTGTACGAAGGCAGTCAAACCCATAACAAAGAGTAATATCGGCGCTGCCAAAAGCACGCTGACCGCAAGGATCACAGTATTTACTAGCGTTATCACGACGCTCACAAGTATGTTGTCCATCGCCAACAGTGAGGAACGCTTGAGAATCGTGATTACACCGATATCCTGCTGAACCAGGAATGGAAACACAAACTGCGCCATAATCCCCCAGAAGATGATGAAATACACCCAAATTCCGCTCAGCAACCGAAACCATGTGCTGGGACTGTTGAGACTAAACCACAAGTCCACGATAAGAATGCCCAAAATCACGCCCATTAATAGGGCCAGCAAAAACGAACGGCCAAAAAACCGCACAAAGCCAGCTCGAAAATGGGCCAATGTTGCCTCTTCACGCTGCACCAAACGGTAAATCACTGTGTGGATACCGGCGGTAGCGGGTCCGAACAGAACAACAGTCCCCAACACCCCGAAGAGAAAAAAAACAGGATGCTGCCAAGGAAGCATGGTAAAGAGCAAAATAGGCAGGAATGCTGCTAAGAACCAAACGAAGTTCGACAACATTAAGATCCCGATATACTCGTACGCTGCTTTGAAGGCTTGGGCCAAGATAGCCCCGGCCTGGCGCAGTGCCATTAAGTCGTCCCCCTTACATGGTTTCAGGAGCGTCGATGCCCAGCAGATCCAAGACACGGCGCAACACGATCTGAACCGCTGCAACCAACACCAAACGTGCATCCCGGATCGCTTCATCTTCGCCTAGAACACGGCAGTGCGTATAGAACGAGTGGAACAGACCGGCAAAATCAAGTGCGTACCGTGCAATGCGATGCGGCTCCCGGTACCGGGCGGCGGCAGCGATCTCTTCGGGCAGCTCAGCGATTTTTTTCATAAGATCCAGTTCCTCAGGGCGCCGCAGCGCCGTCAAAGGTGCTTGCTCTGGCTCGGGAACAGCATGTCCCGCTTCAGCGGCCTGTCGAAGCATACTGCAGATCCTGGCATGGGCATACTGCACGTAGAACACAGGGTTCTCGCTGCTCTGCTCCGCGGCCAGTGATAGGTCAAAATCCAGGTGACTCTCGGGACTGCGCATAAGGAAGAAGTAGCGAGCTGCATCCTTGCCGACCTCGTCCAATAGATCCTGCATCGTGATGAACTCCCCAGCTCGTTTGGACATTTTTACCTGCTGCCCATCCCTAAGCAGAGCAACATACTGCAGTATCATCACTTCCAAGGTGTCGTCAGGATAGCCCAGGGCCTGCACAGCTGCCTTCATCCGACCGATGTAACCGTGATGGTCGGGCCCCAATATATCGATCAATCGATTGTACCCGCGCTTTAGTTTGTCGTAATGGTATGCAATGTCCGCTGTGGCGTATGTGTACGTTCCATCCTGCTTGATGATAACTCGGTCCTTATCATCACCGAACTGCGTTGAACGGAACCAAAGGGCGCCGTCCTTCATGTACATATAGCCCTTATCTTTGAACAATTGGATGACATCTTCCAAGGCACCGGCGGCATGCAGCTCTCGCTCGCGATACCAAACATCGAACTCCACGCCGTAGGCAGCCAGATCGCGGCGCTGCTGCTCCACCATTTTGTCCGTTCCCCACCGTCTGAGAAATGCTTCCCGTTCCTTGGCGGTCATGTTGTCCACGGGTACGTCTTCCTTCACCAGCTCTGCAGCCAATTCCGTGACGTAATCGCCCGGATAGCCGTCAGCCGGGAAGTCAATCTCTTCACCCTTAAGCTGCCGATACCGTGCATCTAACGAACGGGCAAAGATTCCAGCCTGATTACCAGCGTCATTCACATAGTACTCGGTTCCTACTTCATAGCCAGCCGCCCGCATCAAACGGGCCACAGTATCCCCTACCGCAGCCGCCCGGGCATTGACAACATTCATCGGACCAACGGGATTAGCACTGACAAACTCCAACAGCACTCGCTGGCCTTCTCCAGCGGCGCTGGCGCCGAAGTCCCTGCTCTGATGATGCACTAATTTCAACAGATCGAACAACCATTGGTTGCTGAGGGAGAAGTTGATAAATCCCGGACCGGCGATGTCCACCTTCTCAATCAGAGGATCATGGAGGCGCTCCACAATGATCTGTGCTATCGCTCGTGGCGCCATGCGCGCTGGTTTGGCAAGGATCATGGCAATATTGCTGGCGAAATCACCGTGGCTCTTATCCCGGGGAGTTTCCAGCTCAATGTCGGGGATCTCTTCGATCTGCAGTACTCCGTCGTCAACGGCTTGTTCGAGGCTGGCGCGAATTCTCGCGGCCAAGAGCTCCTTTAACTGTGCTGCAGTACTCATGCTCTCACACCCTTCCCAAATGCTATCATACTCTCACGCACCAATTTGGCTACCAAGAGGGACGTGATATCACTGTTATCTAACAGTGGAGACAACTCCACAATGTCCATACCAACAACATTAAGGTGTTTCATGGCATAAATAGCCTCTAGCAGCTCTGTAGAGGAAATACCGCCGGCTTCTGGCGTGCCGGTCCCCGGCACATGCGCCGGATCCAGAACGTCAATGTCGATACTGATATACACCGGCACAGTACCTAGGGTTGGAATCACAGCTTGCAGTGGCTCCAGAACAGCCCCAGGATAAAAGTGATTCGCACTACGCCCCAAGGTGAACTCTTCCCGCGTTCCAGAGCGGATGCCAAACTGATAAATGCGTTTCGCACCTAACAAGTCCAACACACGTCCCATGACCGTTGCGTGTGATTTCGTTTCACCAAGGTAATCCGAGCGCAGATCTGCATGGGCATCAAAATGCAGTATCACAAGCTCCGGATGCACGGCGTGCACAGCTGCAATAGCCGGCAGACTTACCAGATGCTCGCCGCCAACCAGCAAAGGCAGCCGACCTCCCGCCAAAATACGCTGGGTTTCTGCACCTATGGCCTGCAGTGAACGCTCAACGTTACCGAACGGGCACAGCACATCGCCGGCATCGAAGAAACCCGCCTGCAGCAAATCTCGATCCAAGCGGTAACTGTATTCTTCAAGGCCCTCCGAAACTTCCCGCACCCGAGCGGGTCCAAAACGGGCTCCCGGACGAAAGCTCGTCGTATAGTCCATTGGTGCGCCGAAAAGCACCAAACTGGCCGCGTCTTCTCGATCAAGGCTACCCATAAATTGCAACCATATCTCCTCCTACGTAAACGAACAATTCCCCTACAGGTATTTTCTGTAGGGGAAAAAAGACCAGATATCAGGGGCGGGGTGTCCGTCCCACAGATCCGGATATTCCTATGGTACCACCAATTCTTTGACAAAGTTGGGAAGTTGGAAAGCTCCATAGTGAACTGCTCTGTTATAGTACTTCGTATCCAAGGCAGGAATGTCCTCCCTCTCAACTTCAAGGGGGCAAACCTTTTTTGATCCCATGGTGAAACTCCAGAGGCCACTGGGGTACGTAAACACAGTGGCCACATAAAGACGAGTTATGGGGAAGGACTTTTGAATGCCCGCAAAACTGGCCTGAATCAGCTGTTGGTTGAACAAAGGACTTTCGGTCTGCGCCACCAAAATGCCATCAGCGGTCAACGCTTCATAGATATTGGCATAAAAGGACTCCGAAAACAGTCCCACGGCTGCCCCCACCGGTTCGGTGGAGTCGACCAAAATCACGTCATACTCGTCTTTGGTGTCCCGAATGTGCTGGATACCATCGGTGACAAGGATCTCGACGCGAGGATCCTGCAGAGCCCCGGCAATTTCGGGTAGATACTTCTGCGACGCCCGAATCACTTCCTCGTCGATCTCAACCAAGACGGCCGTTTCTACCGACGGGTGTTTCAACACTTCCCGAATCACACCACCGTCACCACCGCCAATCACAGCCACTTTCTTCGGGTTGGGATGCGCGGTCAGCGCGGGGTGTGCGATCATTTCATGATACACGAATTCGTCGCGAATGGTGGTCTGCACCATGCCGTCGAGAACTAACATGCGCCCGAACTCCACCGTATCAATGACCGCCAGTTCCTGAAACGGCGTTGTCGCAGTGTAAAGCGTTTCTTTGATCTTTGCAGTGATGCCGTAATTCGGCGTCTGCTTTTCTGTATACCACAGTTCCACAAGCGTTCCTCCTTGGTGATTCAGAGCCTAGTACCAGAGAGCCACTGCAGCAAACGCACAGGCAATGGACTCCACGATATGCTCGGTGCCCAGCACCTTAACCTCCGCCAGCGCTTCGCCCCGTTGACTGAACGCATCGCGCACCATCTGGGCCACCACTTCTTCCGCTTCTTCCTTGGAGCATTTACCGGAAAACTCCATAATGATGCCATAGCTATCCTTGGTGAAACCAATCCCCACAGAAGCAGAAATCCGTTCACCGGGAACATCGCTGGTAATACTGCCGTACGCCGTGGGAGTCAGAGAACCCGGAGCAATCTCCAACGTGGGAACTTCGACGCAGTTCGGCGGCAGCACACTGCTGACCCGCAGCAGATTGAGGTTGCCGATGCCCGAAACCAAGAGGGCGTTGTCAAAAGCATTTAGTTTGGACGGCCCTTCGGCACTGCCGGAAACCATCGTAAATTTCTTTGGGGTTGGTAACATGATACATCCTCCTTAAGGACAGCTGAAAATTCACTTAGCCTAGTATACCAGAAGCCCTCCGGAAAAGAAACAACTATTTTTGCAGAAAAGGGTGAAGCATCATGACGATGATTCACCCTCATTGAAAGCTAGAAAAGACCAGTTATAACCCCATATTCATCAATATCTACGTTCTGGGCCGCTGGAATCTTGGGAAGACCAGGCATGGTCATAATATCACCGGTGTAGCACACCAAAAAACCAGCACCTAACGAAGGTTTGATCTCTTTGATCTGCAGCTTCCAGCCTGTGGGCGCTCCTTTAAGAGCCGGGTTGTCTGATAGGGAATGCTGCGTCTTGGCCATACACAAAGGCAGACTCGCTACACCCATGGCCTCTAGGTTCTTGATCTGCCGCTCCGCCTGGTCCGAATATTGGACGCCATCGGCCCCATAGATCTTGGTGGCCAGCAGTTCAATTTTATCTTTGATGGGCTGCTGCCAATCGTACAGTGGTCGAAACGATGCTGGGGTGGACTCCAAAACCTCCAACACGGTCTCAGCAAACTCGCGGCCGCCAAGACCACCTTCAGCTACCACCTGCGATACGGCCGCTTTGACACCCTGTTTCGCACAGTGTTCCTTGATCAAGTCCAACTCCTCGGGTGCATCGGAAGGGAACTGGTTAATGGCAACCACGGTGGGCAGCCCGAAGGTTCGTAGATTCTCAATGTGCTTATCCAGGTTGGCGAGTCCCTTCTGCAAAGCTTCCAGATTGGTTTCTTTGACCTTATCTTTGGCCATACCGCCATGCATATTCAGGGCCCGAACGGATACCACCAGAACAGCCAAATCAGGAGTTAATCCCGTATACCCATGGACGATGTCAAAGAACTTCTCGGCACCAAGGTCCGCAGCAAATCCACCTTCTGTGACCACATAGTCGGCCAGCTTCAGAGCCATCTTTGTTGCAATGATGGAATTGTTGCCGTGGGCAATATTGGCGAACGGACCGCCGTGGATGAAGGCGGGCTGACCCTCAAGGGTCTGCACTAGGTTGGGCTTGATAGCATCCTTCATCAGAACCGCCACAGCCCCTTGCCCCCGCAATTGATGCACGTACACAGGCTCCCGATCGTATGTGTATGCCACGAGCATTCTACCCACTCGTTCCTTGAGATCCTGTAAATCACTGGCTAAGCAGAGAATGGCCATGAGCTCAGACGCCACCGATATGTCAAAGCCAGTTTCTCGTGTCACACCATCACCGATGCCGCCTAGTCCAGCCACAACATTACGCAATTGCCGGTCATTCATGTCCATCACTCGGCGCAGAAGTACCCGCTTGGGATCAATGTTGAGAGGATTCCCCTTGACAATGCTGTTGTCCACCAATGCAGCCAGCAGATTATGAGCACTAGTGACAGCGTGGATGTCCCCGGTAAAATGAAGATTGATGTCTTCCATGGGTACAACCTGGGAATAACCACCCCCAGCTGCACCGCCCTTGATACCGAACGTCGGACCCAAGGATGGTTCCCGCAAACAGGCCATGGACCTTTTGCCTAAGGCCCCCAATGCTTGGGTAAGTCCGATGGTTGTACACGTCTTGCCTTCGCCGGCTGGTGTGGCGGTGATGGCAGTGGTATAGATCAATTTGCCATTGGGCCGGCCTTGAATTCGTTGGTACAGTTCCAGTGGGACCTTGGCTTTATACTTGCCGTAGAACTCGAGATCGTCCGCTTCAATGCCAATGACAGCACCAATATCTTGAATCCGCTGCAGTGTCGCCTGTTGAGCAATTTCGATGTCAGTTAACATGCATGTTCCTCCAATCATAGTCCCGCAGAGTTGCCCTCACGACGCCCCTGCTTCGCTTCATTATCCGTGCAGTGGCACACCCAAGGCTGACCACAAACTTTCCTGAATACTCTCGTTAACCGTGGGGTGAGGATGGATACACTGCGACCATTCAGCCAAGCTCAACTTCTGTTCCAGCGCCACAACAGCCTCAGCAATCATCTCGGTGGCATGCGGGCCGACCATGTGAAAACCGAGTACACGGCCATCGGGTTCAGCAATTACCTTGCAGAATCCTGCGTTATCTCCCAAAATCATGGCCTTACCATTGCCCTTGAGGGAAAACGTGCCGATCTGCACGTCCTCATACTGCTGGCGGGCCTGCTCTTCTGTGAGCCCCACCGCTGCGGTTTCTGGATGGGTGTAAACGCAGCGGGGTACATGCCAGGAGCGACGGCTCTCCGCGCCAAAAGCAGCATTCACTGCATTGATACCTTCAAAAAACGCCAAATGAGCCAGCTGCAGACCTCCAATGAGATCTCCAGCGGCATACACCGAAGCCTGGGATGTTTCGTAGTTCTCACTCACCACGATGTAGCCCGCTTCATCCTTGTCCACATCCAGACCATCGGGAACAACGGGGCGGCGGCCGATGGCGATGAGGCAGGCGGCAGCCTCCAGTTCCTTTTCTTTACCCTTTTGCTCTATGGAAAACTTCAGTGACCCTTGTTCCTCAGCCACCGCATTCAGTCTAGCTTCTGTCAGTACTTTAATCTTCTGCTTTTTGAATTCTCGAAGCAGTGTTTTGCGCAGATCTCCGTCTTCACCGGGCAGCAACCCATCCAGAAGCTCAACGATGGTAACCGATACCCCTAAAGCCTGAAAGATCGAGGCAAACTCGCAGCCAATCACTCCACCGCCCACGATCACCAAGGATGACGGCAAATGTGTCATCCGGAGAATGCTGTCACTATCGAATATGTTCTCTCCATTGGGACGACAGTGCGGAAGATGAGCCGGCGTTGTCCCTGTGGCTGTGATGATCTTCTCGGCTTGGATGGTAGTGGCTGACGGACCATCTACCCGCACTTGGTTGGAACCGACGAACACCGCCTCGCCCGGAACCACCTCGACACCACTGTGTTCCATGGTGTGCTGAAGACCCTTGACCAAAGAGCTTACAATCCGATCCTTGCGCTCCACAATGCGGTCGTACTGCACATCGACCTCGTTGATACTGAGGCCAAACTCCTGCGCTTTCTTGATCTGTTGGAACAGCCCGGCACTCTCCAAGAGGGTCTTGGTAGGAATGCAGCCGCGGTTAAGACACGTTCCCCCCAAGGTATCTCGCTCCACCAGAATCGTATCCAACCCCAACTGGCGTCCCCGGGCCGCCGCGGCATAGCCAGCGGGACCGCCTCCTATAATCAGCAACTGAACCCTTCGCTCGAGCACAACATTTCCTCCCCATTTTTCATTGCATACATATAAGATGTTTTACATGGGGCAAACAAATCCTGCTTGACAAAGAAAAAGCCTCCAGAAAAGGAACCCGTTGGATCCTTCTCTAGAAGCGCCCCCCATATGTAAGCCGTCTGGCAGTCGCCGCCAGGCTAGGCTATTCCTCCTGCAGATAGTAGGCCAAGCGCTGCAGTTCCAAGCTGAGGTCCGCGGTGGCCAACTGAACGTGGTCCGGCACAGATATTTTCACCGGCGCGAAATTTAAAATGGCACGAATGCCGGCATTGGCCAAATTGGTGGCCACATCCTGGGCAAACTCGGCGGGAACTGTGATAATAGCCATCTCAATGTCCTCGCTGCGGATTACATCTTCCAACTCTTCCATATCCCGCACATGGAGACCTTCATGCATATCCCCGTGTTTGTCCGGATCCGCGTCAAACAACGCACAGACCTTAAGGTTGAAGCTTTCGTCCTCCAAAAACTTCTTTATGTGAAAGCGCGCCAAGGCAGCCCCAAGGCTTCCCACGCCTACTACCGCCACCCGAATGACGTTTTCCAGGTTCAAGATCTTCCGCAGTTCCAGGCGGAGATACTCAATCTCATAGCCCACGCCTTGTTTCCCGAACTCCCCAAACCATGCCAAATCCTTGCGAACCAACGCGGGCCCCACACCAGCACGTTCCCCCAACTCATGCGAGGAAATCAATTTTGCATCTTTGTTCTTGGCCAGTTCATCCAATACTCGCAGATAAAGAGGAAGTCGCCGTACTACTGCGTCCGATATCTTCTTCCAGCGCATACCACGCACACCTCCGATTTGTTATTATGGGTACTTTCTACAAATGCGATGGGATCCCTTCGCTGGCTCTGCTACTTGTGGTATTTTTCTCCATTCAAGATACTGGCTGTGCGGTACAACTGTTCCAGAAGCATCAAACGCATGAGCTGGTGGGGAAATGTCAGCGCTGAAAAGGACAAACGCCAATGACTGGCCTCTTTAATACGATCATGAAGACCCAGAGCACCACCGATCACATAGACAAACTGATGATCACCGGACAGCATCCGCTGCTGCAGATAATCCGCCCACTGCGGCGAACTAACGGCCACACCTTCACGATCAAGAACGATCAAATGGCAGCGCCCAGGGATTTCTTTCTCTATCCGCAGCGCTTCCTTCTCCATCACTTGTTCTTGTTCTTTGCCCGAGAGCGGTTCCTTGAATGGCTCGTCTTTGACTTCGACGATTTCAAGCTGTCCATAGGCCTGCAGGCGCTTAGAGTACTCTGATATGCCCTGTTTAAGATATTTTTCTTTGATCTTTCCGACACCGATGATCTTGATCCGCACTGCCATGCCTCCCGTCAGCCATCCACCGGGCGGTACTCCAAGCTACCATCATCACCCCGGTCCACACCCCATAGGATAGGTCACTCTCGGCGCCCGGCCCCGTCACACCACCAAGTACACCGGGGCTGTCTTGCAGAAGTTGCATGTCGTCGGTGCTGCCCAATCTGTAAAGGTGACGCTGCTCAACTCGTACAGGTCAGGCGGTGTCTCATAAATGTCAACGAACTCATCAATGGCCTGCTCCAAGTGTTCCCGGCAAACTACATACATCCTGACACCGTTCCTTTCGCTTCGGCAAACCACCACTATCAACAAAGCCAATTATGCATGTTCGCCAAAGCGTCTTGGAGTTCCTGCCAAGAGCTGCCATTCACCACGCGTTTCAGATGCGGCTATGGGAAAACTAGAGGGCGACCATTGTTCGGATGCTGCAGAACATTCAACGTGACGCCGTACACCTCTTGCAGCGTAGAACTGGTCAGAACATCCGCCGGCGTACCCTGTCGGAAGATGCGTCCTTCATGCATCAGAATGACTTGATCGCAGTAAAGTGAAGCCAAGTGCAGATCATGGAGAACCGCTACAGCCAAGATCCCCTCACGCCCCTTCTGCCGAAGCAGTCTGCCAATGCTCACTTGATGCTGAATATCCAGATGGTTGGTGGGCTCATCCAGGAGCAGGATCGAAGTATCCTGCACCAGAGCACGGGCCAGCATGACGCGCTGCCGTTCGCCACCGGAGATCTGATGAATGGGCCGCTCGGCCAAATGGTCTACCTGTGTCTGCTGCATGGCGGTATACACCAGCTGCCAATCCTGCGGTCCCTCCCGACGAAAACGGCCTACGAACGGAGTTCTTCCCATCATCACGATTTCTTTGACGAGGAACGGAAAATACTCTGGTTCCTGAGGAATTAGAGCAGTGGTTCGCGCCAGTTCTTTGAGATCATAGGCCTCAATGGGGCGGCCGTTGAGCCGGATCTGTCCCCGCTGCGCCACCAACAAGCGGTCAAGCAGGCGCAGAAGCGTGGATTTGCCTGCACCGTTCGGCCCTAAAACCCCGATGAACTGACCTCCATGGTAGGTCAGGGAGACATCACGAATAACAGGGAGCTGCCCATAGGAATAATCCACATGATTCAGTTCAATAGATGGCTTCATCATTCCTGACCTCCCCCTTTCCACGATACGGTGGCAGCAACATCTTTCAGAGCGTGACGCACTAGGCAGCTACACCAAAAGACACTGTTCTACGTTCCGGAACGGCGCAGCAAGTAGAGAAAGAACGGACCACCCGCCAAGGCCGTTATGATTCCCACGGGAAGTTCTATGGGCGAAAGCACTGTGCGGGCCAGTGTATCGGCCACGATAAGAAAGATGGCACCGCTGAGAAACGACAGCGGCAGAAGCTTTCGGTGATCCGGCCCCACCACCAATCGTACTCCATGAGGTACCATCAAGCCGACAAAGCCGATAACACCGCTGACAGAGACCGCTGCGGCAGCCAATAGCGAACCTAGGATGAGCGCCTTTTTCTGCAGTCGTTGGACGTCCACACCGAGACTGTGAGCCGTCTCCTCCCCCAACAACAGGATGTTTAGATCCCGAGCCAGCCAGAAACTGGCGGCAAAAGCGGCCAAAATGTACGGTGCCGCAGTGGAAAAATGCCGCCAGCTCCGTCCCGACAGACTGCCCATCAACCACAGGTACACATCCTGGAGATTTTGGACGCGCAATACCATCAAAAATGACACAATGGCAGTCAATACGGAGGCAATGGCCACCCCCGCCAACAGCAGCTGCAGCGGTTGAATGTGACCATGGATCCGCCCGAGACGATACACCAAATAGGCCGATGCCACGGCACCAAGAAAAGCACACATTGGAAGCACGAAAAAACCGACATAGCCCATTGGTATTAAAAACATCAATGCCACGGCAGCACCGAGCGATGCTCCCGAAGAAACACCAATAATATAGGGATCGGCCAACGGATTACGAAGAAGGCCTTGGAAGATCACCCCTGCCACACCCAAACCACCACCCACGGCTGCCGCCAATAAAACGCGCGGCAGCCGGATCTGCAGAAGAATGATGGCTTGAGCAGAAGTCCAGTCGGGTGTGACCCAGGCGGCCAGCAGCGGCAGCTGTCCGAGCAGAATACGGCCCACCACCATTGGCGGAATGTCCACAGAGCCCATGGTTAAGGCTGCAGTGGCCACAACCACCAGCAAAGTGCACAGAAATATCACCGGATGGGCCGCCAACTGCCGCTTCATCGCGTTCACCTCGAATATAGGATGGTAATCAGCGCTTCTAGAGCATCCGCCAAGCGGGGACTGGTCCGAGAGAAGATGTCCGGATTGACTTCCACAACACGCCCGTCGCGGACGGCCGTCAGCTGCTGCCAGCTAGATCGTGCCATCACTTCATCGTAGTTGAAATTGGTCAGCAGAATCACGTCAGGATTGCGGTCGATGATCAGTTCTTCACTGAACTGTCCCCATGGCTCATCCATGTCGTGGGCTATGTTGTGCGCTCCTGCCATGGTGATGAGCTCGTGAAGAAAACTTCCCGGACCCGCTGTGGATATGGGTTCATTCCAGGTTTCCACAAAAACGCTGACCTCGGCGTCTTCCGGCACCTGATCCAAGAGCTCTTCCCGACGCTGACGCATGTTGGCCGCGGCAGCCTCTCCCGCATCGGCGTGACCCAATACCTCACCTAACAACACGAGACTCTCCGCCACTTCATCATACGTTAAGGGCTGAATGGTGAATACCGGGATGTCCAGATCGGCCAAGGACTGCAGATGATGAGAGACCAAGTTGGCATCACCCAGAACCAAGTCCGGCTCAAGGGAAAGCAGAATTTCCATGTTCAAGTTAAATGCATCACCGACAACTGTCTTTTCCTGAGCTTCTGGGGGATAATTGCACCAGGAGGTTACACCCACCAGTTGATCTTGAGCGCCCAGAACGTAGATGTTCTCCGTAATGCTGGGGACCAGCGATACTACCCGGGCAGGAGCAGCTCCTGCAGCGCTTCCAAGCCCAACCAACAAAAGCACAGCCAACACAACCATCAAGAAATTTCTTCGCATAACTACCTCCTTGTCATTCCATGAGAAAACGCCAGCAAAAAGCACCCGCGAATAGCCGCAGGTGCCGTCCATAAACGTACTATGGATTCCACCACTCCTTTCCGCGCAGGATGGTTGTACAAGGAATGAAAGGCAGGTCTCCTGGCTCCCGGATATTCGCTTCGACCCCCTTCCCTCGTCCCCAAGGACGAAGTGGCTTTGGCCGCAGCTAACCGGATACAGTGGCGGGACCGCGTGGTTTTGTGCCCCAATCAATGCTGGTGGCACGTCCAACTTCCCTATTCTCCCCATCGATCTGTCGTATGCCTGACTTCCTGCACCAAAAGCCGTTGGCACACTGGAAGTATGGCCGAGTACATCACCCCGCAAATGGAGATGGATGCAGCCTGCCGCCCACAACAAAACGATTAGGGCACCTTTCACTCTATACAAATGTAAAATGCCAATCTGTTATGCTACTTAAGTTCGAGCATCATACAAGGTTCTCCTTTGGACTTCCCAACAAACCTAGAAAAATCGTTCAATGCCAATCCGCAGCTGCAGATCATCGGGGTTGCCCATGAAAACATCATCGATCTCAGCCATCAGCCACCAATCGGGCAGCCATTGATAATCCGCCCGCACACGCAGCTTCAGGGTATCTTTAAACCGCAGCTCTCCGGTGGCCACAAAGTCGTCAGTGAGCTTACCATCCAACGCCACTCCCAAACGGGAATCAATGATGCCATACCGCTGGCGGAACGTTGTACCATCCACTCCATACTGCAGCTGGAACTCATTGGCACCACCTATCTCGGTCAACCAGATAACATAAAACGACGGGCTGCCCTCTGGGTGAAACTCGAAACGAGCATCACCAGTCAAGAACGACACGTTTTCGTCTCGCACCGGCGCATAGGATAGAGCCAGTCGGGGCGTGATATTGACAAACTCGCCAACACCGCGAATGACTTGAATATCTTGGTTGATCTTCTGAATGCTGTCCATGGTCTGCCGGATCTCCACGAACATTTCGGAATCCAACGGCAGGCCATCCTCGATGGTCTCAAGAGCCCAGCGAATGGTCCCCGTGCTGGCCTCGAGATTGTCCAAAACCGCTGTGAGCGACTGGGCCGTCCGCCCCTGCGCTGTCACATCGTTAAGAAAACCTTGGACATCGCTGACAATGGCATCGATGCCCTGCAGACTCGCCTGTACCTGAAGCATTACGTTCTCCGTTTCCTTGGCCAGGCTGTGTGTATCCTGGCGAATATCAGCAATGAAATATTCCAACTGATCGGAGGCTTGGCGAACGTTCGCCGACGACGTCCGCATATCAGCCATTACGGCCTCGACATCCTCAGCCGTTACAGACCGGCCCAAGGAACCAAGATAGTCTACCATCTCCTGCAGTTCCACAAAGAGCGGTTCGATCTCAAGAGTGTTCAAGCGCCGGGAAAAATCGCGAAACTCGCCGGTCAGCTCATGAATCAGATCATCCATATCAAGCCGCCCCAGTTCTTGGGTGAAGACTTGAACATCGGCGGCCATCTCATGCAGACCTAGCGACCGCAGTTCAGCTACTAACTCCTCCAAATCCGCGGATATGGCAGCCACGGGAACCCGCTCAAGCTCCTTTGTGAAATGCAGCACACTCTGGCCCATCTCATCCAAGGGAATGCCCTTAACCGTCTGCGTAATTTCCCGCAGATCGGCTGCAAACTCGTCCAGCGGCAGCTGGGCCAGCATGCCGGTAAAGGCAGCCAGTTCATCGCCACGCTGTTCAATATCCAGTCGTGAGATTTGCCGCGTCACCTCGGTGACCTCTTCCAGTAAAGGCACCAAATCCAACTGCGCCATCATCCCTGTGAACTGCCTTACTTCGCGCTCCATCCCTTCCATGTCTAGACGATTCAGCGAGCTGGTAAGCGAAGCGAACTCTCTGGACATCTCCTGAATCGGTAGCGTGTTGAGCTCTTTGGTGAAGGTCTGAAAATCTTCCAAAGACTCCTGCAGCCGCAGGCCAGCCAGCTCTGATGTGAATGTTTCGAGATTCGCAGCAATACCCTCCAACTGCGTGCGGGTCAGCTGCTCGGTGAACACCTCGACCTGCCCAGTGATCTCGGTCAGTGTTAAGCCCATCAGGTTCACCTGATCCACAGCCGCTTTGAGCCCACCAATGGTATCGCGCATCAAGATTGTGGACTCGACAATCCCGGCCTGTAGTTCTTCGGAGTCGGCTATTTGGGCAAAGCCCTGAACTACCTGGTTAAGATTACGAAGAGTGGTATCCATCTCCACCAAAATACTGTCCATCATCACCGGATCTACGCCGCGCAGCTCCACGCCAGGTTCCAGCGCCACTTGGGCCCGGCCTGGATGGATCTCCACGTGCTTATCGCCCAAAACTCCCACCGTAGCTATGACAAACCGTGAGTCTACTGGAATGGGCATATCCGTAGTAAGCCGTATTCCCACACGCACTCCGGCCGGCTCCAGACGCACAAAACTCACCCGCCCCACATTCACACCGGCATAACGAACAGGGGCACCTTCACGGAGGCCATCAACGGTGTTGTACATAACTTCCAGGGAATAGCCTTCCCGCGGACTGATCTGAACCCGTCCAACGGCAACGGCCATGAACGCCAACAGCACCAAACCGATGACGATCGTGGCTCCCACCTTGATTTCTGACGACAACCGCATAACTGCACCCCTATCCTACCATTACCTGTTCCCCAGAAATAAAACCGCGTACCAACGGGTCTGTGCTGGCTTCCATCTCGGCTACCGTTCCAACAAAACGAATGCGCGCCTCATGGAGCAGAGCCACACGATCTGCGATGGCGAAGGCGCCGTCTAGATCGTGGGTTACCATGACTGAGGTCACTTCCAACCTTGTCCGAAGATCAGCAATCAGGTCCAAAATCCGCTTGCTTGTGGTGGGATCGAGTCCCGCCGTTGGTTCGTCATATAAGAGCACCTTGGGATTCATAGCAATAGTTCTAGCCAAACCCACTCGCTTGCGCATCCCACCGCTGAGCTCCGCCGGCATGCGTTCTTCCACGCCCTCCAGTCCTACGATTCGGAGCGTCTGCCTCACATTTTCCAGGTACCGCTGCGGCGACAGCTTATCCTTACGCCAAGCAAAACCAACATTGTCGGCCACCGACAAAGAATCGAATAGGGCGGCCGACTGGAACACCATACCCACCTGACGGCGAATCGCTGCCAATTGAGCTTCGGAGTAGGATGTGATATCCCGGCCGTCATATAGAACCCGGCCTGCGCTGGGTTTGATGAGACCGTTCATCAGACGAAGAATCGTACTCTTGCCAGCACCACTGGCTCCCA
>PWMW01000062.1 GCA_003559095.1 Clostridiales bacterium
CACTCGAAAACCTTCGCTGTCCCGCTCAACCAAGCCCATTTCGTCAAGGAGTTCGTTGGCCAAGACTGGATCATACTCGGTGTATGCCTGCGCAAAATCAGGATTGTGGTGCATACTGATTGGCAGTACCGTATATTGTGTAGGTACAGCACGTCCGAAGTAGATAGCGTCGCTGATCTCTTGACGGTCAATGCCCAGGGACATGGCCTTACGAAAACGCACATCTCCGAAGATGTCTCGGATGACGGGGTCAGCGTGTGTCATGTTGAACATGTAGATGACTTCGC
Organism: Clostridiales bacterium; assembly: GCA_003559095.1. Taxonomy (GTDB): domain Bacteria; phylum Bacillota; class Limnochordia; order Darwinibacteriales; family B1SED10-159; genus SLOZ01. The sequence continues at coordinate 288 of PWMW01000062.1, forward strand.
TGGCTTGGCCGCTTTCCCACAAAATTGTGCGGAAGTTAGCTTCGTCTTCGGAACCGCGGTACATGGGGAAGTTGCGGATATCTGTGCCCATCCCAGAAAAGTCGATGGAACCAGAGACGATCATACCTTGGATCACTTCTAGATCACTGGCAATCTCAACATCGACTCGATCAATGTAAGGCAGTTGGTTGCCTTCAGTGTCGACTTTCCAGTAATAAGGATTTCTTTCATAGACTCTGCGGCTGGCGGTTTGCTGCACGAGTACGTATGGAGCTATGGTCGGCAGCTCGATCTGTGCTGGGGTACCCCAGATATTCTGATGTTTGTTCAAGAGCAGTTGGTACCAGTGGTCGAAACCTGCATCCGCAGTCATCTGATCCAGTTCAGCCCTGTCGACATAGTTCGGATGGAACTGTGACAAATAATGCTTGGGCCAATAATGGAAATTGATGTGTACGAGATCGGGGATGAAGTACGGTTTGGGAATAGCGAACTGGAACCGCACGGTATGATCATCGATCTTGGTGACTTCGACGACTTCGCCGCCGGCACGCCATTGGACGCCGATCAGAGGTGTCAGATCCTCGTTCCAAAGAACATCCTCATACCAGAACATAATGTCGTCGGCTGTGTAAGGGTGGCCGTCCGACCATTTGAGCCCTGGACTGAAGCGGAAAGTATATGTGGTCATGTCTTCCGACACGTCCACTTCCACCGGGAAGTTGGGAACGATCTCGAAGGTGGCGGGGTCCAATTTCATGAATTGATGAGGGTTGCCCATTAAGAGCGTATCGTCGCCGTAACCCACGGGACGAATCGTGGCGAGACGCATCGTGCCGCCATATTTACCAATAGCTTCAACGGGTTCGACAACATAAGGCTGTTCTGGGAGGCGATCCTCCACTGGCGGCAGCTCTCCGGCAGCTACCCGTTCCTGGAGCATCGGAGCATCATTATACGTGGCGGCGACCACGGAGGTACTGAGCAACAGAGCCAACAACAGGATAACCACTGGAAATGCGTGTTTTTTCATACTTGCGGCAGCTTCGGGGACGGAAATGTGTCTGTCCGTCTTGAATCCCAATTAACAACTGCCTTCGCTCCTCTCGAGTATGTTTTGCCAATCCATTGTTCCCAAGCACCATTCCAAAGGGCATGCAACGACCAAATCTGTCTGAAATATCTCCGGCATCACTTCCTTTGTTTATTGAGTAAATTAATCATTGTTAAAGCTTCGCTTATAAAGGGCAAAATCCTTTCCCAAGCAAGAAATCCGGAATAGTAACTTTTCGGATATTATAAGTTCTTGTGTTAGAAAAATAAAAGCGAATCCGCGGGTCCTGAGGAAGACTTGCCGGGAACACTTTGGCCAGAGTCTACGTGCTGCACTGGGCGCTGGATCGGCAGCGGCTTGGAACATCGCAGGGAGGAAAGCCGCTTAAAGGACTCGAAGACAGGGAAGGCAGAGAAGATACCGGTGAGTTCATTCCATTGGGGGGAGTAGTGTGAAACAGGACCGTCCGAACATCTTGTTCATCACCAGCGATCAGCAGCATTGGAGTACCTTGGGTATGTTCAACGATGAAATCAAGACGCCGAATCTGGACAAACTAGCTGCGGAAGGGACCGCCTTTACGCGGGCTTATTGTCCTAACCCCACCTGTACACCAACCCGTGCTTCCATCATCACGGGTAAGTATCCCAGCCAGCACGGGGCATATTCGCTGGGCACCAAGCTATCTGAGGCCGAGCAAACCGTAGGGGAGATTTTCCTAGAGCAGGGGTACCAGACGGCATTGATCGGCAAGGCTCACTTGCAACCGCTGCGGGGCACGGAAGAGTTTCCGTCGTTGGAGGCTTATCCGATACTCCAGGATCTTGACTTCTGGAAAGCTTACAATGAGCCGTTCTATGGCTTTGCCGACATTGCCCTCGCCCGCAATCACACCAATGAAGCCCACGTGGGACAGCATTATGTGCTTTGGATGGAGCGGAAAGGATTCGCCAACTGGCGGGAGCATTTCCTAGCCCCCACTGGAACCATGGACGAAACACTGCGCCACACTTGGCATATTCCAGAAGAGTACCACTACAACAACTGGATCGCTGAGGAAACAATAGAACGCTTGGAGGCCTATCAGGAGGCAGAGCAGCCATTTTTCCTCTGGGCTTCTTTCTTTGACCCTCATCCCGACTATTTTGTTCCCGAACCTTGGGATACGATGTATGACCCCGAAGCCATTACCCTGCCGGAATCCCGTCCCGGTGAGCACGACGCGAACCCACCGCACTTTGGCCTGACCCAGCAGAAGTTCCCGGATTTCTCCGCTTACCAGGGACATCAGGAAGGGCACCATGGTGTCCATGGTTTCCATTCCCATCTGCAGGACGAAGCGTCACTGCGCAAGGACATAGCCGTCTATTACGGTATGGTCAGCATGATGGATGCCTACATCGGCAGAATCCTAGAGCGCCTTGATGCGTTGGGTCTGCGAGACAATACCATTGTGGTCTTCACTACGGACCACGGCCATTTTTTCGGCCAACACGGACTGATCCGGAAAGGACCATTCCATTATGAAGACATGATCAAAGTACCTTTCCTGGTTCGATACCCCCAGCACGTGCCCCCTAATACCCGCAGCAGTGCCCTCCAAACACTGGTGGACGTGGCACCAACGTTGTTGTCTTTGGCCGGGATTCCGGTGCCCCGCTGCATGACCGGAGTGGATCAGAGTGCTGTCTGGAAGGGTGAGGCCGCAGCAGCCCGGGATCATGTGGTAATCGAGAACCGACATGAACCGGATACGGTAAACCTCAAGACCTATGTCGATGCCCGGTACAAACTGACGGTCTATTACAACCAAACGTACGGTGAACTGTTTGATCTGCAGGAGGATCCTGGCGAATTCCAGAATTTATGGGACGATCCCCGTTCCCAGGACCTAAAACAGCGTCTCTTGCTCAAGTTTTTGCACGCCGAGATGGGCAAGGAACCGCTGCCGATGCCGCGCGTTTGGGGAGCATAAAAAACACCCAACAGCGGTTCCGAGCGGCCTCGGTCCCTGTTGGGTGCTGTTCTTTGGTTACTCAACCTGCACACGGCGGAACACCACATCACCACTGCGCAGGAATACCTTGGCTTCCCAAAGGTCGCCCTTTGCCACCGGTGTCGACGTTTGCATCCAGCTGTTCATGTAGCCGCAGGAGAAAGGTTCATCGTACGCCGTATCCACCCAGAGGTTGTTGCGGTAGAACTCAACGTAGTTGATGGATTCGGGGTAGAGGCTGGCCAAGCGAATCCACCGGCGCCCATTGAGTGCCATGGGCTCCTCGAAGCCCTGCAGGTAGTATTGAGCTTCTTCACGCAAGCGAGGGACATCGAGACCGATTCCTGTGGCCATGCGCTGGGCAAAAAACTGATCTTCTCCCGGGGTAATGGTCCAGTCCGCCGGCGGCTCTTGCTTTGTCATATTGTTGTAGTATCCCCAGGATAAGCGGGATGCAAAGGCGACCTCCAGCTGGCCGATGCAGGGTGAGTCTTCATTGCAGACCAGGGGCTTGTTCATCTGCCAGGTCCGGGCCGTCTTGACCGTTGCAAACAACTGCTGGCGTGTGCAGCCGTTGCCGTGGATCAGAATTACATCAGCGGGCTCCTGGACTGTGCGGTTGGCCTCACCACCGCCGCCGCTGCAGCCCACCGGCATCTGCGAATGTTCTTGGGCCAGTTCGATGAGGGAGGCAGCTCCCTGCGGCGAACTGATCACCGGGTGGTGGGCGAACTGCCCTACCGTGTGTTCATTGGCCACTTCAACGATGACATTGGTATACCCATTGGCCCGCAGCATGCGGCATGCTGTAACCACCGCCTGCCGGATGGCGTCGTCGTGGGCGAAGTGGTGCACCTGGCCTTGGTACAGCAAGCTGACAATAACCACCATGCCTAGACGATCAGCCGCTGCAATGAGCCGATCAAGCCGGCCTTCGTATGCCGGATCTAAGGCAGTACCCTCTGGGCCAAATGGATTGTTATCGATGCTGGTCCAATCATCCATGGTCAGGCAGGGTCCACCGCCCTGCAGACCGACGGTGAACGCTCGCAGACCAAAGCGATACCACTGGGGAAGAGCCGCGATCAGTCGGTCGGTGTTGGCTTCCGGTTCATAGACGTCGTGGCCAAACCGGGCGAAGCGGGATGGGTCAGCCTTATCGTCGAAAACTCCTTGTATAAAACGAGCATTCATCAGCATGCCGTGAACTAGCGGATTACTGTACGGAACATCACTGTACACTGGCTGACCATTGATGGTAATGCTGTCACCTTGGAAGTTCACATGCGTGTGGGGCATAGGGACTCCTCCTCAGGAAGCGCGGCAGTATTCCAGCACGGTAATGAACATAATTATCATGATCTTCTTTCGTCTTTGCTGGGATTTTGTCCTTCTCGGCAAAGGAATTTTTCCAGTAGAACCCTAAAGTTATCTCAAGATACAATCGGCAAAATTCATGGAGAGAGGGTGGCAGCTTTGCCAGAACACTACCGCCGCAAATGGGATGCCAAATTGACCGATCGGGAACGCTTCAACAACCAGATGCATTACGACAGCGTAGATCGCTGCTTTAACATGGAGTTTGGCTACTGGAAGGAAAACTTCCAAAAATGGAGGCTGTTTCGCGAGAACAACATCACGAACAATTCCGAAGCCGACGTCTTCTTTCAGTTCGACCGGATTGAAACCATCGGGGGTAACATCTGGATGGCGCCGCCGTTTGCCGAAGAGGTCATTGACCAGACCGATAAGAACTTGATTATGCGCAACGCCGATGGTCTCCTAGCTGAAGTACCCAAGGATCGTCATGATACCATTCCCCACTATATTCAAGCCTCGGTGGTAACGCCGCAGGACTGGCAGCAGGTGAAGGCTGAGCGCTTTGCCGTGGACGCGCCGGAGCGTCAAGTGGATATTGCCCGCTTGAAAAATATCCACGGGCCGGACCGGGAATATCCCTTAGGGGTGCACTGCGGTTCAATGATTGGCAAGATCCGGGATATGCTTACCTTTGAAGGTTTGGCATACGCCTGTTACGACTATCCAGAGATGGTCGAGGACATGGTGGAAACCTGCTGTGTGCTGGTGGAGAATTTCCTCGAGCAAGTTCTGCCGCACTTTACGTTCGACTTCGCATCAGGCTGGGAGGATATCTGCTTTAAGAGCGGCCCTATCGTCAGCCCAACCTTCTTCAAAGAGGTTGTGGTTCCTCGCTATAAGCGAATTGCAGCTAAGATTCACGCAGCCGGGATCGATCTTTGGTGGACCGACTGTGACGGGGACATCCGCCCCTTGTTGCCGCTGTTCTTGGAAGGCGGCATCAACTGTATGTTTCCCTGGGAAGTGAACGGTTCGGGCCATCCGCAAGATATGCTGGACCAATACGGGCGGGAACTGCGCATTATGGGCGGCGTGGATAAGATGGCACTGTCCCAAGATCGTCAGGCCATTGACCGTTACGTGACATCGCTGGTTCCCTGTGTTCAGCGGGGCGGCTTCATTCCCTTTGTGGACCACCGTTGTCCACCTAACGTCAAGGAAGAAGATTATCTTTACTACTTGGATTTGAAACAGCAGCTGTTTGGGCAGTTAAAGTAGGCCCTGACGCCGGAGACTGGCTGAGTCGGCACTGCAGCCCTGCGTCTGAGCTGGAGGAACCTAATCTAGAAATACAAAAAAGCCCTTCTGCCGCGGCAGGAGGGCTTCTCTGCAGTGTCTCATCTTGGTTTGACCAGGTGGTTTAGGTGACGGTGAGGGTAACGCGTTCCTGCGGTCCGCGCTGGTTATCAGTGCTGGTAGCGTACACGCGCAGTTCGTAGTTGGCTGCCGGTGCCTCCCAAGGCACTGTCTGGGTCATGGTATAGGTCTCCCCGTCGCCGCGCGGTCTGAGATACTCCATGATCCCATACTGGGGAACGGACATGACGACGTTGCGCAGGTCGCCTTCAACATCGGTAATCTTAGCCGTCAAATTGATGGTTTCACCAGGCTTGACTCGCTGTGGTGAAATGCTGGCGGTAATACTGTACTTGAATTCTGCCATGCGAAAACCTCCCACTTTGCTATTCTCGGTAATGATTCGAGACCATTCTGTGCCATGGGCATGAAGCCAATCATTGCCTCCGGTTGATCACCTCCCAGTAGGTCTTCAGCTGCCCGATCAACGTGACATGAGTTTCTCCTGCGATTCGCTCCGGGTTAGGAGCGCTGCAGTCTTGCTAGGAAAAAGTCTAAGTTAGCCAAATGCTGCTCCAAGGTGGACTCCTCGGTGACAGCCAGATGTATAACCAAGGACTCCACAAGCAGGTACAGGGTGGCGGCCATGCTGGGGCCATCCACTGCCACCAATTGATCATGGGCTGCTCCTTCCTCGAGGATGCTTGTCAAGACCTGAACGGCCTCCTGTCGAAAGCTGACAATGGTCTGCCAAATGTGTTCGTTGCCCTCTTTGACGACAGGTTTGGCCTCGGCCACAGCCATCAGCAGGTGCTTTTCTGTGCGAAAGCGTCGCCCAAGTCTTGTAAATACCTGCTGCAGTTTGGCGTACGCATGCTCAGAACTGGCCGCTGCCTCGTGCATGTCCGCCAGCAGGCTCCGGAGAACATGATCCAACAGGAACGTAAAGAGCTCCTCTTTGTTGGCGAAATACTGATAGAGACTGGTGCGGCCCATACCGCATTGGCGAGCTACGTCCAAAAGCGTGGCATCGGAATAACCTTTGGCGGCAAACACTCGGGCTGCCTGCTCCATGATCTCCGCCCTTTTCTGCGGTACGTCAACGATTTTTGGCAACTTCAGCGCCTCCCTTTATCGACACGCGTGTCGATTATAGTGTACCGCTTGTTAAGTTTGTTGTCAATCCTGTTAGCGTTTGGCGGTTCCGCTGCTTTCGGCCGCGCTAAAAACCACCATGCCGGTCGAAGCCGGCATGGTGGCGTCATACTGGAGGTAGAAAATTATTAGCCGATATTCCAACGAATGTCGTTCAGCAGTTCCTGCTTACCGCTGGCAGCAGAGCGCAGGCCAGCATCAAGGAGTGCCATGGCATCGATGTTCACAGGAATATCCAGCGTTGGATGGAGCGGTTCACCGGTGGTTACGTGATGTTGGACTTCGAGGGCCAGCGATTCCCGGCCCACTGGCAGGGTGTGGTCGTCGTAGACCAGTGTGGGCTCTGGATTGCGGCGCTCTTTGTAAACCAGTACTTTGTTCCCATCTACGACGAGCGTTCCTGTGGTTCCGTAGACAAGGGGGCCGTTGGGGATCCCGGTGTTCAACGTGGTCCAGCTGCCTTCCAAAACGGCTACGGACTTCGGGTAGCGGGCCACAACAATGCCGTTATCGTCGGCGTCGCCGTAATGACTGTTAAGGTTGGCCTGCAGACCATAAGCGGCAACAGCAGCCTCGCCTAAGAACCAGCGAGACAGGTTCGCTCCGTAACAGCAGTAATCCATGTAGGCTCCACCGCCGGTATCTGCTTGATGCCACCATTCTTGACCTTTTTCGGCATCCGTGATCGTCTGACCATATGCCATGGGGCCTAGGGATTCGCTATTGCGGTACTTGAAGCGCAGGACCTGACCTACCTCACCTGCTTGTACCAGTTCCTGGGCTTTGCGAATGGCAGGATTCCAAGTGCTGGGCCAGTTGACGATCAGCTTGACGTTGTTGCGGTCAGCAGCTTTCACCATGCGCAGACCATCGGATAAAGTCATGGCCATTGGCTTTTCCACCACGATGTGAATGTTCTTGTCGGCGATGGCCTCCACCACTGCAGCATGCTGTGCATTTTCACTGCAGACGATGATGAGGTCAAACGCTTCCTTTTCCAACATCTCGCGGTAATCTTGGTAGTACTTTTCAATACCCGTATGTTCCACAGCCCGTTGAATGTTAGCATGGCGCGTCCCAAACGTCCGCGATGTGGAGGGCACTTTGGCTGGTGTATCAGCACAGGCCACCCATTCGGCATTTTCCAGCTTGTCAAAGTCGTCGATGAGGGAATTCACATGCATGTGGGCAAAGCCAATAACTCCAAGGCGCAGTTTAGATTGGTTCACATTGATCACTCCCATTACTTCTATGATGTTAACTCCATCTTAACGAAAACTGTCCGAAAATGCAAACGCCCCTGCTGTAAGCAGACGAACCAAGGCAGCATCTAGGGTCGGGCTTTCATCTTGGCTGGTTCCGCCAACGGCAGCATACCCACATTGGATAGTGTGAACAAAACCAGAGCGACCCAGATGAGCCCAAAACTTATGAGGTGTGTTGTGGAGAATACCTCGCCAAACACAAACACGCCTAGAAGCAGGGTAATGCTGGGCGCAATGTACTGAAAGAAACCCACGGTGGACAAGCGAATTCGCTGCGCGCCTTGGGCAAACAGGAGCAGTGGCATAGCCGTAATGGCTCCGGCACCCATCAAGAAGAAGGAAATGGGCACCGATACGCTCGTAAAGTGGCCAAGCTGTCCCCGTTCCAGGACTAGAACATATAAGAGTGCCAAAGGAGCCACGGCTGTAGTCTCCAGAAAAAGACCTGTCAGGGCATTCACCTGCAGAACCTTTTTGGCCAAACTGTAAAGAGAAAATGTTCCCGCCAGCACCAACGCCACCCATGGAACCTGCCCATACTGCAGCGTAATGATGAGTACGCCTGCGGTGGCCAAGACCGCGGCTGTGATCTTCCAACGGTCCAACGATTCCTTTAGGATCAGAACGCTCAACAGCACCACCATCAGCGGACTGATGTAGTAGCCCATGCTGGCCTGAATGACGTGGTTGGAGTTCACGGCCCAAATGTATGTGTACCAGTTAAAGCTGATCAGCACGCCGCAGAGGAAGACCGTCACCAACTTGCGGCGGGGCAGTGTCAGCATCTGCCACACTTTGTTCCGGTCGCGGATTAGGATCAACGTTAACGTGAAGCCAAAAGACCACAGAACTCGATGTGCTAGTACTTCCAGGGCGGGTACGGTTTCAAGAAGCTTCCAATACAAGGGTAGAAATCCCCACAGCGTATAGGCACTCACCGTGTACCAGACACCGGCGCGGCCCTGTTGCGTAACAGCATTCAACGACAAAACTTCCCTTCTCAACGTGAATGAATAATATTGTACTCATTATACAACATTATTCGCAGCTGCGGGGCAGAACGTCTCCATTTGCAGCCGAATTTTCGCGGGCGGCCCGTGGAGATGCCGACGGAATATGACGGCCAGGGCCTGTGAAATCGGAAGTTTCATTCACCGGAAACGTCAGCCACCGCGAAATAACTCAATGCAGGACTTGCAACGTAGGGAGCAAGGAGCAGACGCAGTTTGTCTGTGCGCACAGGCTCAGGCAGCACATGCAGTCGTTTGAATCCGATGGTGGCTCCGCTTCCGATGGTGCGCCATGCAGGGCCTTGAGCTGCCTGCAACTGCCAACCGGCGATGCGCTGCCCTCGGGCAATGGTCTCCTGAAGGATTACGTGGTCAAACGTCACCGGCGTACCAAACTCCAACTGCAGCCAGGGAGCCTTGTCCTCCGTATGAGCCTGCCAAAACTGTTCTGAGGAAGGATGAGAGACGGCAGCGGGGCTGCTCCCGCTGCTGGCGCTGGCCGTGGGAACCTGCGCTGGAATGCTGTCCTGCAGCTGCTGGCGGAGTCGGCGAAACTCCTGCAGGGCGCCAATGTCCTGTTGGGGGATGCAGCCACTGCGGTCCGGTGGCAGGTTTAGCAGCAGATTGGCGCCCCGTCCCACAGATTGGTAATAGAGCTCCATTAGCTGACGACCGTCCTTAACCTGTGAATCTTCTTTTTCGTGGTAGAACCATCCCGGGCGGATGGATACATCGGCTTCGGGTGGGATCCAAGAGCGGCCTGTTTGGTGACCCTGTCCCAAATCCGCCGCAGGATCATAGCCTGGCGGACTGTAGCCTGGGTATCGACCCTGGGGGTCGAAGGTGTACCAAGTGCTTGCGGACGCCATACCCCGTTCATTGCCGATCCAGCGAATGTCAGGGCCGGCATCGCTAAAAATCAGCGCGTCTGGCTGTAGTTGGCGGATCTGGGCGATGGTTGTAGACCATTGATAGTACGTGGCACGGTCGATGGTGCGTGTTTCGTTGGCGCCGCCGTAGTAGCCGTCACCGCCGTTGGCTCCATCCAGCCACACCTCAAAGATCGGACCATACTGTGTAAGCAACTCCTGCATTTGGTCGCGGTAATAGCGGATATACTCCGGTCCTCCATAATGGCGATGGTTCCGATCCCACGGAGACAGATACACTCCAAACTTGAGGCCCTGTTGTCGGCAGGCCTCACTGAGTTCGCCAACCACATCGCCTGTACCGCCTTTATATGGACTGTTCTTAAGGGAGTATTCGGTGTAGCGGCTGGGCCAAAGACAGAACCCATCGTGGTGTTTGCAGGTCAAGATCAGTCCCCGCATTCCGGCGTCTGTTGCTACTTCAGCCCACTGCTGCGGCGAGAGGCGGCTGGGATCAAACCGCGTTGGTGGCTGGTCACCGTAACCCCATTCCTGGTCTGTGAACGTATTGATGCCGAAGTGGATAAATCCATAAAACTCCATGCGATGCCATTCCAGCTGTTGTGCTGTGGGTCGCGGCAGCGATGCCGCGGTCTCGTCTTTGCTCTGCATTGATCTTGACTCCTCTCAGGTTGCAGCGGAGCGTCCTTTAGCCAGAGGCTGTTCGGGCGGTGCGGCTGTAGATTGGCGAAGGATCAACTGTGGTTCCAACAGAACCGGGCTCACTGGCTGCCCATGCATCATGCGCAGAAGAAGGCTCATGGCATGTTCTCCCACTGGATACTTGGGCTGAGCGATGGTTGTCAAGCCCGGATAACTCATTTCAGCGTAGGGAAGATCATCGAATCCTACCACAGAGACGTCGTCGGGGATTCGATAGCCATGTTCCAAAAGGGCCTTGATGGCGCCTAATGCGGTGGCATCGGACGAAGCAAAGATGGCAGTGGGCGCGTCGGTTCGGGCATTCCCATAGAGAACAGAAATTTCCTCGTAGGCCTTATCCCAGCTCCAATCGACTTCGATCATCGTTGTGCCAATGTGGTGCGGGTAGTCCTGGACCGCCTTTAGGAAGCCTTCATACCTTTCCCGCCCGTGGCTATCGGCATTCTCCGCACTCAGGTGTAGGATACTGCGATGGCCCAAGGATAACAGGTGTTCTGTGGCCAAACGAGCACCTAAAGCCTGATCGATCTTAATGGATGTTGTGGCGCCATCACAGAGATCCACCAGCACGGCAATGACCGGAATATCGTGCTGCTGCAGACGCCGCAGAGTTCGCTCCTGTAGTTGATGGAACGGATCATAGATAATCATGCCCTCGACGCGTTTATCAATCAACAGCTGCACATACTTCTCGAGGCGTTCCGGCCGCAGTCGCGTAGAGTAAACTACCGTGCTCAGATCCTTAGAGTCACAAACGTCCTGGATACCCTGGACTAAGTTGGGAATGAACGAGTTGACCAAATCTGGAAGCAGCACCCCCACAAAGGTGCTGGCCTGTTTGCGCAGACCCCGTGCCAAAATATTGGGGCGGTAACTCAGCTCGTCCGCAGCCTGGAGAACACGCTGCCTGGTGGCTTCGGTATACTTATGGCGGTATTTGTTGTTCAAAACGCGCGACACTGTGCAGTGCGATACGTTGGCTTTGCGGGCAACATAGGCCATGGTTACTCTCATAGATGGGGCACCTCCAGCGCAGGACAGGCTCATGCAAGAGACAGCTCAGTTGTAAGCGTTATGCAAAAAATTCTCCATATAGTTAACGATTCCTGCAGGATAATCGAATAACCTGTAGAAATACTTCAGCATACGTACGGGAATTGCACGGGCCTTGTCCCATGGTGAAAGGGACTGTGGAGGAGGGGAGCTGGGCACACAGTCTGGTTGGTGAAGCTGCTTGCGACAGAGAATAAGGAGGATATGCCATGTTACGAAGAGGATTTTTTACTGTATTGCTGGTTTTGATGCTGAGCGCAGCCGTGGCGGCCAATCCGGTAACGATCCAGTACTGGACTGGCTGGGGTGGGGCAGAGTTGGAGGACATCATCACCTATGTTATCGATCCCTTTATGGAAGACAATCCTGATATTATTGTTGAAACGTCAACGATTTTTGGTTCCTACGATGCTCTCCTGACGGCGATCGCCGCAGGAACACCCCCGGATGTGGTTTCAGCGGTGTGGGAGACACAAGTGCCAGGTTTGGCTGCCCGTGGTGCATTGATGCCCCTAGATGAGTTCGCTGCCGCCTCAGATCTGTACGACGCAGACGACTTCTTCCCGGCCAATCGTCGTCAATCCATGTATAATGGGCACCTGTATGGAATTCCGGCCACAACCAACACATCGTTTATCGTTTACAACAAGGACATGTTTGTTGAGGCTGGTTTGGATCCTGAGAACCCGCCGCAGACCATTGACGAACTGATGGAAGCTGCGGAGGCCCTCACCGTGCGTGATGCCAATGGCAACATTACACGCTTGGGCTATGACGCGGCCGGTGCTGGTCTCTGGGGCTGGGGTCACGTGTTTGGCGGCTCCTTCTTTGATGAGGAGAACAACCGCTTCACCATTGATCATCCCAAGAACATCGAGGCCTTAACTTGGATGGTGGAATACGTTGATCATTTCGGCGGTATGGCGAAGGTCAGCGAGTTTGTCTCCGGTTTGGGGAACTACTGGAGCCCGCAGAACCCGTTCTTCTCCGGGCAGGTGGCTATGGCAGGATTCGGTGAGTGGATTGTGCAGTTCAATGAGCGCTATGGCCCGGTGAACTACGGAGTGATGGCTCGGCCGGCTCCGGAAGGCGGCGTGTATCCTTGGACATCCGTCGGCGGCTCCATGTTCACCATTCCGCAGGGCTCCGATTATCCTGAGGAATCCTGGCGGTTCATCGAGTATATCACGGGTCCTGTGGGAAGTGAGCGCATGGCGAGGGTTTTGGCCAACATGCCTCCCCGTCGATCCGTAGCTGAACGGCTGCTCCCAGACATGCCTATTTTGGAATTCGGTATTGGTGCGCTGGAGAGTGAGGATGCTTCATCCAGCGGTCCGCTGACAGCCATTGACCAGTTCTTCTTGGATCAAATGGGACAATATGCAGAGCGGGCCCTTTATAAGCAGCTTTCACCGGCGGACGCTCTGACCCAAGCCCAACAGGCTGTTCAATTTGAGTACGAAATGGAAGGTTTCTAGGGGCCAGGACAGTGGATATTTGAGTGGAACAGACCTTCAACAGAAGGGGCTTAGTAGCCCCTTCTGTTTGTGGAAGGAGGCGTGTTTGTGAAGGCTAAGTGGAACAATCTTAGGAACGGTTTGATGTTTATATCACCGTGGATTATTGGTTTTTCCGTGTTTACGGTCTACCCCATGGCCATGTCCATCTATTACAGCTTTACCCGCTACAATCTTGTCAGCGAGCCCAGGTATATCGGTCTGATGAACTATCAAAGATTGCTGACGATGGATCCGCAGTTTCGGATCGCCATTGGCAATACCATCTATATGGTCCTTATTGGTCTGCCCATCTGGCTCGTTGTGGCGTTGGCTTTGGCTATACTGCTCAATGAACGGGCCCGATTCACGACGGCGTTTCGGACGCTGTTTTATCTGCCGTCAGTGGTACCGATCGTGGCCGCGTCCGTGCTCTGGATGTGGGTGCTGAATCCTCAATACGGTATTGTCAACGCGATTATTCGGAGTTTCGGGTTCTCTGGCGTAGGATGGTTTACGGATCCAACTTGGAGCAAACCGGGCCTCATATTGATGCAGGCGTGGGCCACGGGGGGGACCATGATTATTTTCCTCGCCGGACTGCAGAGTGTTCCGGAGACTCTCTATGAAGCCGCTGAACTGGATGGTGCCGGTTGGTGGAAGAAGCTGCGCCACGTGACCCTGCCCATTCTGTCTCCCACCATTTTCTTCAATCTCTGTATTGGCATGATCAGTACGTTTCAGTATTTTACCCAAGCTTTTATTATCAGCCGGGGAGCTGGGTCCAATGTGCCTCCAGGCGGCCCCCTCGGCTCAACGTTGTTCTATGCCATATACTTGTACCAAAACGCCTTTGCGTACCTCCGTATGGGCTACGCTTCGGCCATGGCGTGGATGCTATTCGTGGTAATTATGGTAGTTACGCTGGTATTGTTCCGGACGTCGGGGAGGTGGGTGCACTATGAAAGCAGTTGATGGTGATTTCAACGGCAGGGCCAGTCAGCGGCGTTCAGACCTCCTTCGACAAACCCTTGTACTTTTTTTGCGGTTGGTGGTCGGTATTACCGTGGCGATTCCCTTTTTCTGGCTCATATCCACCAGCCTCAAGCCAGAAGCGCTCTTGTTCCGAGTTCCAGTGGTCTGGATCCCGAGGCCCCTGCATTGGAGCAACTATGTCGATGCGGTGAACTATATTCCGTTCTTTCGCTATCTGATGAACACGCTGTACATTGCCGTGCCAGCCACAGTGTTTACCACGTTTTCTTCATCTTTGGTAGCCTACGGCTTTTCCAGAATTCAGTGGCCGGGCCGGAACATTGTGTTCTTCGTGCTGATCTCCACCATGATGCTTCCTTTCCAGGTAACGATGATTCCGTTATTTGTAGTGTTCCGCAATCTTGGTTGGATTGACACCTTCCTGCCATTGGTGGTGCCAACCATGTTTGGCAACGCTTTCTTCATCTTTTTGATGCGACAGTTCTTCATGACACTGCCTATGGAGCTGCAAGACGCGGCTCGCATCGACGGCTGCTCAGAATTGCGCATTTATTGGCAGATTATCCTGCCCTTAGCTCGTCCGGCTTTGGCCACGACTGCTCTACTGACCTTTATCAACTTCTGGAATGAGTTTATGATGCCGCTCATCTATATCAATTCGGAATCGAAGTTCCCACTTGCCCTGGGTCTCCAGCAGTTTCAGCGACAATTTGGTGCCGAGTGGGCTCTGTTGATGGCTGCCTCTACCCTCATGACCATCCCCGTCATCGTGTTGTTTTTTGTGACGCAAAAGACGTTTATCCAAGGAATTGCGTTGACCGGCATGAAAGGTTAAACCCGTCAGATGATGAGGTGATATTTTGGTAACAGCCAACGAACGCGCCGTTCTGCGGGAACTTGCGGCTGAAGTGGCGCGGATTGCTGCGGACCCGATCATGGGCGAACGGCGGACATTGTGGAAACAGAAGAATCAGCTCATGTTTGGCCGTCCGGCTTTGTTTGTGTCGGCTGAAGGAGCCTGGCGCGAGCTGCTTCCGGAAAGTACCCTCCAATGCAAGGGTCAGTGGGCCCGGCGGGCTGAGTGGCATCTGCGGAGTCGTATCTACATGTGGGAACACTTTGATGATGATCGCGTAATCGAGCCGGTGTGGGTTGTGCCTAAGCGAATCACCATATCTTCATGGGGATTGGAGCCAAAGTTTCGGCCGAGCACTGCGGAGGGTGCTTGGGGTTACGACCCAGTCATCCACGCAGTGGATGATCTGGAACAGCTAACTTTGCCGGTGGTTTCCCATGATGCAGAAGGTTCACTGCGCGACTATGAGCTGGCATCGGATGTGTTTGACGGGCTGCTTGATGTTCAGCTTTTGGGCGTCCACAACGTAGAGTTTCATCTTATGAATCAGCTGTGCAAGCTGCGTGGCCTTGAACAGATTATGCTGGACATGTACGATCAGCCTCAGTTGGTACACAGGGGCATGGAACGCTTGACCCAAGGGTACTTGGGGATTCTCGAACAGTATCGACAGCTGCGATTGTTCGATGAGACGCTGGACGACCTCCACCACCTGGGGGGCGATGTGGGTTTTTCGTGCACGGGGGTCACGTACCGAGACGATACCCTGCACCCAGAGGATCCTGAGTGTTTGCAGATCTGGGCCGCTGCCGAAGCGCAGGAGATGACGCACGTATCCCCAGCCATGGTGCGTGAGTTTGTGCTGCCATATGAGCGGAAACTCTTGGCTCCGTTCGGCTTCGTGGGCTACGGCTGCTGCGAAGATTTGTCGAAAAAGCTGGGGGATGTGCTGCAGATACCCAATCTGCGCCGTGTTTCTGTATCTCCCTGGGCAGACGTGGAGACATGTGCAGCCCAGATCGGGCAGAGCGTCGTGCTGGCTTGGAAACCCCACCCGGGAACCGTTGCCGGTGATTTTGACCCCAATTATGTCCGCGAATATCTCGCCGGTGCTATGGGTCGCGCTATGCAATATGGCTGTATCACCGAGGTGGTGCTCAAGGATACCCATACGTGCTGCCGTGAACCTGAGCGATTCGATATTTGGACCAAGATAGCCAAGGAGATTGCCCTGCAGTACGCGTAAGCCCACGGGCGCCGCCGCTAACGCTGAAAACACGCCTGTTCCGCTTTGAAAACCATGCGGAACAGGCGTGTTTATTTTGTCCAGTTATGGGACGGAAACAAGGTGGGTACCGCCGTGTGGTCGTTCCTGCTTCAAATACAGTCAGGAATCCGCTCCAACAGCAGAAGGATCTGTCGAACACCATTATAGAATGGTTCGATGTCGGCATATTCCTCCAAACTATGAACCTTGTCACCACTGGTTCCACCCACGGCCAGCGACGGAATACCCGCAGCATTGCCAGGATTGGCGTCGGTGGCGGCAAATCCTACTTCAGTAATGGGCTGGCCTAGGGACTGGAGAATATCCCGGGCCGCCTGCACCAACGGATGATCGGGACCACCAGGGAGAGACCCAGCGGGAAGGCGGTTCAGCGTCTCCACGTCCAATGTTAGACCAGTCTTTGCTGCTGTTTGTTCGGCCAGTTCCATGATCTGCGCGGTGACAGTGTCCAGGGCCTGCTGTTCCTCCGAGCGCAGATCGATGCGGATCTCGGCTTCTTGGGCGATGGCGTTGGGAACCGTCCCGCCTTGAAATGTGCCCACATTGACCGTTGTCTTCGGTTCTTTGGGGACTGCCAGATCGGTCACCGCGCAGACGAACTGCGCCATGCTGTGGACGGCGCTGGGCCGCCCATGGTACTGCCAAGCGTGGCCACCAGGGCCTTTCATGGAAAAACGGATCCAGTGGACCCCTGGTCCCCCGTAAAGGATGTTCCCCAAGGGTCCGTCCACAGCCAATAGGCAGTGAATGGGCTCTTCGTAGTGTTCCAGAAAGTACTGCATGCCCTTAAGCCCCACTTCTTCTTGGACGGTGGCAACGAATGTCACCGTCACGGGGAGGCGCAGCTGCCGCGCGGCAATGGTCTGCACAGCCGCCAGCACAGCAGCAACTCCGGCGGTGTTGTCGCGGACACCGGGCGCATAGATGCGCCCATCGCGGATAACGGGTGGTTTCATCTGGGCTGCCCGGAATACCGTATCCATGTGCGGTGCCACCACCACATGGGGAGCGCCGGCTGGACCAGGCAGCGTGCCTATAACATTCCCCAGTTCATCGATGCGAACGTCCTTTAACTGCGCATCCTCAAAGCACTTTTTCACCAAAGCACCCCGCGCTTGTTCGTAGCCGCTGGGAGCCGGAGTGTTGACCAGATCAATCCATTGTTGAAATAGGCGATCCTTATGGGTCGTAAGGTACTCATTGACAAGCTTCAGCATAGTAGACACTCCTAACCCGTTGATGACTCCGTGTTTAGTACTGCAGTTCGTACCACAAGGTTTTTCCCGTAGGCATACGGTGATGCTTCGAAGGCAAAGAGGCCGTTGGCACGGTCTTGAGAGAACCGCAGCGGCTCATTGTTATCCAGCCAGTGCACACTCTTGATGGGCGGCAGGTCACCGGAGATGGTGAGCCAACCATCGCTGGCCTCACCTTGGAGCAAATGGGTGTTGCCCTGAATGGACAGATTGTGAACATAGCAGTGATACTCGCTGCCTACCTTCAACACAAAGTTGCTGCCCCGGCAGACGAGCTCGCTGGGCTCTCCTTCGTAGATCCCCGTTCCGCAGGTGGCAATCCACCGGCCGATGGTCTGGATGACCGCCGCCTCATAGTTAGGAATGTCGCCCTCGGCGTTGGGACCAATGTTCAGCAGCAGATTGGCACCATAACGGCGGCAGGCCGCCAGTGTCTCGATGAGTTGTGCCGGATTCTTGTGCGTGAGATCGAGAGCAGCAGCTCCCCAATGACTGCTGATGGTCTCGAACATTTCGCAGGCCTGGTACTTGGCGGCGTCGGAGCGGTCGATGGGTCCGGGCCGTCCTTGCTCGAACGTGAGAACATCAATGTGCGGATTGCCCGTGGCTCCGCGGGCGCCGAGTCCGGTATTATTGACAATGATGCATTCCGGATGGTATTTGCGAATCAGTTCATAGAGATAGTCTTCCTGCCAATCCCGGCCGGGACGGGACCAGTTGCCGTCGAACCAAAACCCCGCCACGTTGCCGTAGTGTTTGCAGAGGATCTCCACCGAGTTGCGGAGGTACTGCAGATAGGCGTCCCAATCCGTGTCAAAGGTTTCCACCATCCAATCGAGGGTGGTGTGGTAGAAGAACATAGGCATATCATGGGCATGGCAAGCATCAGCGTACTCTTTGATCAGGTCGCGCCCGGCCGCACTGTGCGGCGCATCGAATGTGCTCAAGCCCCTGGTGTCATAGAGGGAAAACCCATCATGGTGCCGCGTCGTCAGACAGATGTAACGGATGCCATTGGCCTTTGCCAGCCGAACAATGGCATCGGCATCGAACTCGGATGCAGTGAAGGTTGCCGCCAGCTTACGGTATTCACTGCGGGGAATGTTGTGGTGATGCATGATCCACTCACCAGCGCCCATCTGGGAGTAGAGACCCCAGTGCAGGAACAGTCCCAGGCCGAACGTTTCGTATGACGCTATGTACTGCGGTTTCTCCGGATATGTCATCTTGCTGCCTCCTTGGATCCGCGCCCTGATTCGGTGCGCAGGATTGCTGTACCTATGACATTGGCTTTTGGTCGGCCAGATTCCTTCAGAACCACCGTCAACTACAAAGAAATTGCTTTCTGGGCCAAAGGGGTTATCTGGCAGTGGGTGGAACTATGGCCATGAGGAGGGATAGATCATGGCTGGATGGACCACGTTAGCTGAACTGTTGCAGGAAGAAGTTGTACAGCGGCGCCAAGAAGGCTTCCAGATTGGGAATTTTGCGGAGCGCATGCAGGCAGCCGCGGACGACAACAAGGAACTGCTGACTCTCTATGAGGAGTTGCGCCAGCTGCCTGCCGTGGCCGATTTTCCCTTTCAAGAGCCCAATGATCTGCAGGCCATTCGCTCCCTGCGTCCGCAGGGACCGCGAGAATGCACCATCATGGTGGAAGGAGATGCACTGTACGATCGCTTTTACGGCGCTTGGTTGGGACGGAGCATAGGCTGTGCTCTAGGGAAACCGTTGGAGCAGCCGGCTTTCATGGGAGGATCAGCAGGCCGTACTGGCTGGGAGAATGTGAAGCTGTGGTTCGAGGGTGCCGATGCGTGGCCCATTGCGGATTACACGCCGCTGCATTCTCGGGCGCAACAACAGCATGGGATTGTGGTTAATCAGGGATGTTTGAGTGTTAAAGAAAAGATCGCGTTCATGGAGTCCGATGATGATATCCGCTACACCGTGCTGGGATTGGTCATGACCGAGGAGCGCGGCAGCCATTTCGACGCGTGGGATATGGGCAAACTGTGGCATCGGCTGCTGCCCTACCAGTTCGTCTGCACAGCGGAAACCCAGGCGTACTTGAATTTCTGCCATGTCACGTCACATATGAACGGGGAAAAACCGCAGGATTGGGTGGAGCAAATCCACTGGGTACGAACCTACCTTAATCCGTATCGAGAATGGATTGGGGCCCAGATTCGCGCCGATGGTCTCGCCTACTCTGCAGCAGGGCGCCCCGAGTTGGCTGCCCAGCTGGGCTGGCAGGACGCATCGCTCTCGCATGTGAAGAACGGGATCTATGGTGAGATGATGGTGGCAGCGATGATCGCAGCGGCCTTTGCTGAGCCGGATCCCCGACGTCTCGTGGATATTGGTCTCAGCGAAATCCCGGTCACTAGTCGGCTGGCAGCCGATGTGCAGCAGGCCATTACCTTGGCAGAGACCATCCCAGAGCCCACAGTTTTGGCTGCTGCCTTGTGGAAGCACTTCGGCCATTACCACCCGGTGCACACCAATAACAACGCCGCGCTGGTCTGCGCTTCCCTAATCCACGGTGGTGGCGACTTCTCCCGGACGTTGGCCATGTCTGTTTTGGGTGGTTGGGATACCGACTGCAACGGAGCCACTGTGGGCTCTATTCTGGGAGCTGCCTTGGGGGCCAAAGCTCTGCCCAAGCACTGGGTAGAACCGCTGCATGATACCCTGTACTCATCAGTGATTGGGTTTGATCCCATCGCCATATCCCAGTGTGCCCGCCGCAGCATGGACGTGTTCCTGCGACTGCGTTCCTAAACAACGGCTGTGCAGCGATTTGGACGCAGAAGCACCGAGCCAGGCGCTCCAGTTGGGAGCCGGGCTCGGTGCTTTGTCAGTTCTCGTTCAACTACCGGTACTCTTGTAATGCCGAACCCCGACCCGCCAGACGAAGCCGGAAGCTGTGAGGAAGAGCAAACCTGCCGGCAGGGCCAGCCAGCCGGTCCAGTAGGGTTCGCCCCAGCCGCCGATGACGGATGCCGGGTAATAGGCCACGACTAGCATGGGCATGAAGAACGTGAAGGTAACCCGCAGGATCTTGGGCATGAAGTCCACGGGAATCCGCGCCACTTGGTAACTGGCGTTGGTGAAGATGTAGATCCAATCCAGCCCTTGGATGGTGAAAAAAGCAATACCAGAGGTGATCACAAAGACGCCCGTGTACGTAAAGAAGCCTCCCAGCAGAGCCGCGGCCAGCATCAGCAGACGATCCCAGGTTATGGGGATGTTCAGTGCCCAGAGACAGATGGCGATGCCGGCCAAACCTCCAGCCACCCGGGAAAGGCGATGCAGGTGGAAGTAGGAGGCAGCGATCTGCAGCAGCAGCGGCTGCGGCCGCAGCAGAATACGGTCAAAGTCTCCGCTGCGGATCATGCGCCAGGGGAAGTAATCTAGGCCCCGGGCGAAGGTCTCGGCCAGTCCAAAGCTGGTCACCGCCATGGCATAGATCAACACCATGTGATAGACTGACCAACGTCCGATGGCCCCAAAACGGTGGAAAAGGAAGATCAGGCCAATGGGGTCCGTGACCACCACAAACAAGGTCTGGAACACCATCAACGGCCAGCCCTTATACTGCAGACCGGCGAGGAAGTTAATGTGCAGATAGCGAACATACAGTGTCAGCGCATTCATACCATCAACCTCCCTGCACGATCATGGTCCGGAGCCGCCGTTTCAGCAGCCAGCGTCCCACCGTCACAAAGATACAGATCCACACCCATTGGAGCAGAATGGGGCCCCACGCATGCTCTGGCAGCAGTGAACCGACGTAGAGTCGAGCGGGAATGTCAAGATAGCCGGCGAAGGGCTGGAGCAGCAAAAATGTTTGCAGTGCATCGGGCCACAACTGCAGGGGCAGATAGCTGCCGGAAAAGATGCTGGCAACGAGCATCAAGAGGTGCATGGGCCCGTTACCCCATTCCACCCGCATGCGCACAGCATAGACCACCATGCACCACGTGCTGGATAGAATGAGCGCGCTGACAGCAGACATTAAGGTCAAGAAAAGTCCTGCCCATGATGCAGGTGCGCCCAGGCCGTAGGCGCCGGGGATGAGAATGCCCGCCAGAAGTACAAAAGAACCTCGCCATACCAAGGGTATGAGAAGATTGGCCACGGTGCGGGCCCACCAGAAGTTGTAAAGGTCCAGAGGACGGCACATCTCAATGGCTACGTTGCCATCGTCGATCTTGGTCAAAAGTTCTGGGTCTAGGGACAGCTGCATCATAAAGAGTGTTTGGCCGATCCACACATAGGAAACCACCTGGGGAAGAGTCAGTCCTGCCATGAAACCACCTGCGGGGTTGGCCGCATAGGTGTAGAAAACAGTAAGGACCGTTATTTCGATGAGAGCCCAGAAGATACTTGTGGAGGCTCCAGCCCAGGCCGCCACCCGGTACTGCAGTCCTTCGGTCAGACGAATGCGGAACAGCGCTCCGTAGGGCCGCTGGTTAACCAGCAGTTGGTGAAAACTCATAGGCTCATCTCCTGGTACATTTGGGCGATCATGGCATCAATGTCATGGTCTTCCATGAACACGTCCCGCAGGGGCAGTCGGCTGGTGAGCTGTGCCATCAGAGCAGGGGCCGCCATCTGTGCCGGATCGTAGTACACCCGCCACTGGGGTCCGTCCACCTCAATGCGGGTGGCACCTGCAATCCCGTTAGGCTCCACCACGTGTTCTAAGACGACGCGGATGCAGCGCAGGGGAGAGTATGTATGTTTCAGTGCGGCCAGTGAACCATCGTACAGCAAGCGCCCATGGCCAATGACCATGACGCGCTCACAGAGGGCTTCGATGTCATCCATATCATGGGTGGTGAGGATCATGGTCACACCCCGACTGCGGTTTTCTTCCCGGAGGAAGTCCCGCAGCGCCAGCTTAGAGACGGTATCTAGACCAATGGTGGGTTCATCTAGAAAGAGAATCTTGGGGCTGTGCAGCAGAGCCGCCGCCATTTCGCAGCGCATACGTTGGCCCAAGGAGAGCTGGCGCACAGGGATATTCAGCAGATCTCCGATCTGAAGAGCTTCCACCAATTGCTGCTGGCGCCGACGAAAGGCCTCAGTTGGTACCCGGTAGATCTCTTTAAGCAGATCGAAGGAGTCTTGAACGGGGACATCCCACCACAACTGGCTGCGCTGACCAAAGACTACACCAATCTGGGCTACGTGTTCCGTCCGTTGTTTCCAGGGAGTTCTGCCCAGGATTGTGCAGCGACCTTGGTCAGGGGTAAGAATGCCGCTCATGATCTTCACCGTTGTGGACTTGCCGGCGCCGTTGGGGCCGATGTACCCCACCAGTTCGCCTGGTTCCATGGCAAATGCAATGGCGTCCAAGGCCTGAATGGTGCGACGGGGCCGAGCCACGAGGCGGCGCAGGATCCCTCCGGAGCCCTCGGGACGCTGCGAAACAGTGAATTGTTTGCTGATGCCATCAACTACAATCTGATGCATGGGGCCTACCACCTTTCGTTGATCTACCCTTCTATTCTACTGCGTTCTTCCTATTTCTGCATGGCAGATTGCATGCGCCCTGTGGACTGGGGAACGAAGAAACCAACACGGGCATTTTGTTCAACGAATTGCGTCGTTTTTCTTGACAAGTCGCTGTTTGTGATGTACAGTACTAATAGACTTGATGTTGAGACATCAAGGTCTATTTCCTACTATCTGTTAGAGGTTTGCCAACCTTGGACCCTAGGTCCGGGTTTTTTTGTTGTCCGGGCCCGCGACGCGGCATCGTCGATGGTTTCAAAGCCAGAAGAGTCGGATTTTGGGGCCGCGAAAGTTGATGGAGGCAAATAAACATACTGTTTAGCTTGGCCCTGTTAAGCGATACTCCATATAATGGAAGTACAGGCGAACTTCCGAAAAGGCGGGATTTTCCAGTTAGATGCTCTTATTTCGGTCGGTTCGACCGCTGGACGCCCTACAGGGGTTTTCGTTGTGAAAGGGCATTGTCAAAACAATTTATTGCGAAATGCAATTTATTTATTGAATCACGGAAATCCCTGTGCTAAACTTGATACAAGAATATCATACCAAGGAGGGGCAATATGGGACGGTTAGTTGATCTACGGGCGAAGCCCTACAATTTGTCCGAAGAACAAGTGCAGTGGGTAGAGGACACCATCGCCGGAATGACGGACGAAGAAAAAGTCGGCCAGTTGTTCACGAATCTTTTCCATTTTGGCCAGGATGGATTCAGCGGAAACCAGTTGAGCAATGAAGAGATCCTTGATACGTACCACATTGGCGGCGCTCGTTACCACGGCGGCAGCAAGGAGCAGGTCCAGAGCCTGCTTAATGGCCTGCAAACCCATGCCAAAATTCCATTGTTGGTGGCAGCGAACTGCGATGCCGGCGGCAATGGTGCCAGCAAAGACGGAACATACATCGCGTCGGCGGCCCACGCTGAAGCCACTGGCGATCCCCAGGTGGCGTACAATGTGGGTCTGGTGTCAGCTCGTGAGGCAACAGCCTTGGGTGTCAACGTAAACTTTGACCCCGCAGTAGATATCCTTCAGAACTGGCGCAATACGATTGTCAACACCCGGGCCTACGGAACCAATGCCGATAGCGTAATCAAATACACCTCGGCGTACCTGGATGGGTTGACGGCAGAACGCGATGTGATTCAGTGCATCAAGCACTTCCCCGGAGACGGCACCGAAGAACGAGATCAGCATCTCGTGTTAGGCGTCAATGAGTTGAATTGTGAGGAGTGGGATGCGTCCTTTGGACGAGTCTACAAACATCACATTGAGCGTGGCGTGGAGATGATTATGGCGGGGCATATTGCCCTTCCTGAGTACCAGAAGCGGCTCCGCCCAGACCTGGAAGATAAGGATATCATGCCTGCCACCTTGGCAGAAGAGTTGATCCAGGATCTGCTCAAAGAGCAACTGAAGTTCAACGGCATGGTGATCACTGATGCCAGCCATATGCTGGGTATGAGCGCTGCCATGCGCCGAGAAGATTATGTGCCTGGTTCTATTGCCGCGGGCTGCGATATGTTCTTGTTCTTTAATGACATGGATGAAGATTTTAACTTCATGCTCAATGGCTATCGCAAAGGTGTTATTACCGAAGAGCGCATGCAGGATGCCCTGCGCCGCATCTTGGGTCTCAAGGCCAAGTTGAATCTGCACAAGAAGAAGGCCGAGGGCACCCTCTTGCGGTCACCGGAAGACCTGGACATCATCGGCTGCCCGGAGCATTTGGCCATGCGGGCTGACGCAGCGGATAAGGGTATTACGCTGGTGAAAGATACTTGGAACCAACTGCCCATTCGCCCGGAGACCCACAAGCGCATTCGCCTGTATTATCTGGAGGGTGAGACCGGCGGGATCATGCAATCCAGCAATTCTCTGGATACCATCGTGGCTGAGCTGGAAGGCCGTGGGTTTGAAGTTACTGTGAATGATGGTTCCAGCCGTGTCAAAGGGTCTACGCTGAAGTATCGGGAAGAAGTGGATGCGGCTCTGATCTTTGCGGATGTGATCGGCTATGCGGCGGAGAACAATTATCGGATCCGCTGGCGGGCTCCGATGAGCAACGAAGTACCTTGGTATGTCTGCGAAGTGCCCACTGTCTTTGTTTCCCTGAACTTCACCACCCATCTGCATGATGTCACCATGGTCAAGACGTTCATCAACGCGTATCACAATAACCCTGAGATCATCAAGCAGGTAGTCGATAAGATCATGGGCGAGTCTGAGTTCAAGGGGACGCCCAACGAAAACGTCTGGACGGAAAAATGGGAAGCCAAGCGCTAGCTGGGACTGTATTCCACCATTTGCCCTGCCGGGCAGTGTGTTCTTGAAGGAGGATGTCGATGCATCAATACGCAGACGAGCTGCGCAACCTGCAGCCGGAACATGGATTCTTGATCGGCGTTGATTCCGATGGCTGTGCCTTTGACACCATGGAAATCAAACACAAGGAGTGTTTCATTCCCAATATCATTAACAGCTGGGACCTGCAGGCTGTATCCAAATATGCCCGGGAAACGGCGGAGTTCGTCAATCTCTACTCCAAGTCCCGGGGTGTCAATCGGTTCCCGGCCCTGCTGCAGGTTATGGACCTGCTGGCGCAACGGCCCGAAGTCCAGCGGCGACATACTAAGCTGCCGGAACTAGATTCCCTGCGCCGCTGGGTACAAGAAGAAACACGACTGGGTAATCCAGCGTTGGCGGCACACGTTGCGCAAAACGGTGATCCTGTTTTGCGGCGAGCTTTGGACTGGTCGACGGCGGTCAATGATGCAATCGGTGCTATGGTACGCCATGTGCCGCCATTTCCCTATGTGAAGGAAAGCTTGGAGAAAGCACAAGCGCACGCCGATATCCTGGTGGTCTCGGCCACACCTGTGGAAGCTTTGGCTCGGGAATGGGAAGAGCACCAGCTTACACAGTACGTCAAGGTCATCTGTGGTCAGGAGATGGGTACGAAGAAGGAAATCCTGGCCATGGCCAAAGCCCACGGGTACGAGGACGGGCATGTGCTGATGATCGGTGATGCTTTGGGGGATCTGCAGGCGGCCAAAGACAATGGTGTTTTGTTCTATCCCATCAACCCCGGGGATGAGGAGCGATCTTGGCAGCGGTTTTACGAAGAGGCTGTTGACGCCTTTTTCCGCGGTGAGTACGCGGGCGACTACGAAGCTCGCATGATTGCCGAGTTTGCCCATCGGGTGCCGGAACAGCCGCCCTGGAAGTAATTTCTTACTGGAGAGCACCTGTGAGACCAATTGGTCTCACAGGTGCTCTCCAGTAAGAAATTACTTCCAGGGCGGCTGTTCCGGCACCCGA
>PWMW01000320.1 GCA_003559095.1 Clostridiales bacterium
TCCCATTCGGTCTTCATCCGCCGTCAACGGCGGCTTTGCACGCATCTTGGGTGACTATCTAGCTGGCCTTTTCGTCAACAACTTGTTTTTTATTGCAGTTCTAAAACCTTAAGGTACTAAACTGCCGACCGAGTCTCTCCCCGATACAATGCCTTCAAACGGGAAGTTGAATATGGAGAATGAATTCAGTCCGGCGATAAAGGACCTTCTCTGGTGTTCATTGTTGCCATGGCGTTCTGCGTGCAGATAGCAGTAGACGATTCCAGTGTCCCACACAGACATGATCCGGCGCTGGCATGGGCCCATGATGCCGAATGATGGTGTTTGGTTTGAGCTTTCAATGAATAAACCAGTTCTGCTGGCCCACTCCAAAACCGTCACCAAACGCTGTCCCAGAACTTCATCGCGGTAACTGCTGAAAACCTCCTTCAATCGCTCATCGGACCACGGTCCTTGGGTTCTACTATATGTGCCCTTCCCGGCCGTGGCCTGTGTTTGACCCACAATGCGGGGTACCACGACCACAGAATCGGCATCTTCGCCATAGAACGTCAGTTCCAACGCCAGGATTTCTACATTCCGCAGTTCTCCGTTGAGAAACTCAACAATCCTCCTGACCGACGGGCGCAGTTTGTCCGTGGCGAGGATCAATCTGAGCTTGTTCTGCGCAAGGTTTTCTTCAACTCGAGACCAGAACCAATCAAGATCAATGGGTCCATCGAACAAGGAGAAAATGGCACTTTCTGCGTCTCTACCTCGTTTGTGCCAATAGGTGGACACCTGCTCCCTTAAGTTGCCGTGTGCCCACGCCTGACTGGCGTACGCAGCGTATTCAATGATCTGACCAACCACTGCCCGCCGGGATTCAGGGTTCTCCACAAGCTTTGACTCAACAAGGGTCAAGACACCGTCCTGGTCCACCAGCAGCGAATCCAAAAACCAATTGTTTATAGCTATTTCACTGCACAGAAGCGCGAAACGAGGAGGCTCTTCGCCTCCCGGCTTGACCTGACTTCCGGAAAGAATCTCCGGATAGTGTTCCACCAAGTTCTGCAGACCCGCCTCCAGATTTGATCCCAACAACCCTTCGCGAAAGGATCGCGAAGGCAGAGGTTTAATTTCATTGTTTCTGAGCGAAAATATCTTATCTATAGTCAACTCCCTATCACTCCTTCGAGTTTCACAGGGGCAGCGGATATGGCCAAGCAACCGACCGGCTGCCCGGTGGCGGTTGCTTGGACAAACTGTGCGTTTTGCAGGGGCCAGCGTGGACCCATGTGTCTTTATACAACCGATAGGGTCGTTGAGCGTCTTGATCCTGATTGTAAGGGCGAAGAACCACTGCTGCCATGGTATGTGCTCCTTTTCCTCAATGGCAATTATAGCCGCGCACTCCCACTCTATTGACACGGTAGGTACGTCAACGAAACGGTATCATCGCCAACACATCGCCGGGGGATACTGCGTAGTCATAGAGCCGCACATCATAGATACAGCCCCAATAATTGTGGCTTTGCCCAAAACTAGCGCCGCCGACAGTTCCGATAAGAAGCGGCCAATCTGTCGTGTTGGTTCCTTGACCGGTCTCTGCCGTGTCAAGGACAATTCCATCCACATAAAACGTCACAGCACCATCGTCGAAGGTCACGGCTACATGGATCCACTCTTCAATCGGTATTTCGTAGTTGAATTGGCGGTTACGGCGCACACCGTTACCGTCAATATGAGCAAACCGAAAGCCTGAGGTGTTGACAGCAACGTACCATTCGCCATCGCCATGGGCACTGTGCTTGGATATGATCGACCTCCAGCGCGAGTCTAGCCGCATGGGGCGGATCCAAGCCGCCACCGAAAAACGCTCGAGACCAGTAAACGCAGATGAGTTGCCCATATCGATATGGTGATCGGGGCGCGCTGTGCCGCTGAAGTAATAGGCGGATCCTTCCCGTCCGTAAGGATCGGTACTGGGGTGAGGCCCACTTACGGTACCATGGTGACCATACGGTGATCGATCCAAAGCCGTACCCCGGGCTGCATCGTCCAAGACCCAGTGACCGACGGGAGACCCGACAGCGATGGCTGGAATGTCTGCCACTCTATCCAACGGCGCCGTTGGATCCGCGGGCCCAGGCGGGTGCAGGGCCGGGTCGTCAGCCCCCTGTGCAGCCAGTTCCAACATTCGGTGCGCCGTCCGCCGCAGATCCGCCAAAAAGTCCGGATGCGCTGCGTTGGCTGCTGTCGCTGCTTCGACCACAGCAAGGAGCTCACGAGCAATCTCTTCCAATGCGCCAGGCACCGGAGACGCGCTTCCCTGCCAATCCCAAGCTTCATAAGCATGGGCGGAAAGAGGTACCGCCAGAGCCAAGGCAATCATTACAATAACCACCAGTCTTTTCACGATGGATCACTCCTATTCACCATGAGTAGAAACCCATTACACACGAACCTAGCTTTTTCGCTGCCTTCTTTAACTCGTTCCTCTGCCTGCAGCTTTGGCTCGAAGCGCAGCCACCAGTAGAACATTGCAGCATCTACATCCTTAAAAACCCAAGGCAGGGCGTGGCACCAAAGAGGCCACATACCCGGAATACAAGGTCCGATTATAGAACCGCACATCGTACAGGGCTCCGCGGAAGTTCCAACCGGAATCCAACCCCTCACCGGCAATGGTACCAATCAATACAGGCCATGTGGTGCTGTTTGTCCCACCTGATGCCTGCTGCGTGCCCACTTCGTGGCTATTGACATACAAGGTGACCTTGCCCCGTTCAAAGGTAACGGCCACATGCGTCCATTCATTTTCAGGCACCTCATACTGCCATTCTAAGTTTCTCCTCACCCCACCGTCACCCACATGCGCGAGACGAAAACCGTTCCGGCGCACCGCCAAATACCACTCACCATCACCCATCGTGCTGTGTTTAGAGATGATCGTTCCCCAAGATGAGCTCAAACCAACCGGTCGTATCCAGGCTGTCAGCGCAAACAGATCGCGGCCGGAGAAGATGGGTGAATGGCCCACGTAGATGTGCTGATCCGGTCGTGACCCATCAAACCAATATGCCTGTCCTTCGTTACCGAATGGATCCGTGGTTGGTGTTGGCCCTAGCACCGTGCCATGATTACGCGCCGGTGAAGAGTCCCTGGCCGTGCCGTCAAGGGCATCCCGGAAAACCCAGTGTCCGGCAGGGCCAGACACACTCTGCAACTGGGTTCCGGCGGCGCGGTCCCAGCGCGAAGGGGGCTGCTCAGAAGTGGTCGTCGGGGCCTGCACCTGTCCGACTAACTCCCGCGTGCTGCCCAACAGGGCCTGCAGCTCCGCCAAAAGCGCCGGGTTGGCGGCATCTGCCGTTTCTGCGCGTTGGAGAAATGTCTCAAACTCGCCAATGATATCCTCCAGCTGGGCACTGAAGGACAATGTGCTGTCTCCCCGCCAATCCCAGGAACCGTACGCCATCACGGGACCTGTCAGCGCCACCATAAAACACAACGCAATGACCACTCGCATCATCAAACCGCTCACTCCTCTCTGGGTTTCCCCATCCTCACTCTAACTCGAAGAACCGTCCCGGAAGATTCCAAAGTCTCTGCAATGGTTTGACGTCTTATCCGTATTGTCACATATGTTCTCTCAATTCTGGTTTTTGTGTTTTCTCTTCATCAATGCCTCAGGTAATTCCTCCCAACAGCGGCCGATTCTTGTTGGCTAGATCAAGAACCCATGGCAGGCATCGTTTCTATCAGGCCTTTGAAGGCCGTCTTCATCTTGGAACCAGGCGTGATCACGGAAAATCCTCGGCACACACAAAAACACCACTGACGTGAGTGGTGTCAACCTTGATTAGTCTTCATGCCCGATACGCAGCACAGCAAAACCGGACGATCCGGTTCCGCCCGGGATTGCCGAGAAGTGTGCAGAGGTGCCCCGGAGACTTGATAACACCAACCCACCGTGAAGTGAGCCCGCCCCTGGTGACCAACCCAGGTTGTCTTCTTCTGGGCCTCTTGAAGCTTGACAAGCCATGGATGAAAAAGACGTCCAAGTGCAACAGGCGTACGTTCGTTAGCCTAAGCGAACAGCACCTCGATATCAAACGATAGACCAGGAAAGCTCGGGTGCACGAACGTTCCTTGAAAGGCTCGCACCATTGACACGTAATGGCCATCGCGAAGCTCGTACGCTTCGATGACACCGTCGTTCGGATCCACGATCCAATAATGAGGTATCTCGGCGACCTGATAACAACTGAGTTTCGTGACCCGATCCTTACGGATAGTAGACGGCGCAAGAATCTCCACTACCAGTTCAGGAAGGCTATCCACGGGCATGTGTTGAGGTGGGCGTGAACTCGGAAGATAGAAAAGGTCCGGCTGGACAATGGTACCCTCACTGAGCCACACATCCAGAGGAGCGGCGAACACTTCACCTCCAGGGTCCTTCTCGGCCCAGTAGTCTTCAAGCACCCGCTGCAGTCTCCGCGAAACTCGCTGATGGATATAGGACGGCGTTGGCTCGCGGATCAAAACTCCGGCGATGACCTCATACTGAAACCCTGGTTCGTCCGGCAGTTTAGCGTAATCACCATAGGTGAACCCACGCTGTGCTCCATACTTGATTTGCTCCTCACAGACACTCATGGAGTTTTTCGTCAACGCAGCAAGGACCGCTTGTTTCGGGTATCGGTACTGTCGATGCCCGATTTCGAGATAGGGTATTCTTTTTTCCCGTGTATAGCGCCATATGGTCTCCACAGACATGCTGAGAGCATCGGCAACGTCTTGAGCAGTGACCAGCTTGTCCTCGGACAACATTCCCACCTCCCCGGTAGCTCTAACACCAGTTTACAAGTGGAAACAATGTCTGTCAATCAATACCAACTGGTCCCGTTCCGACTGGACTACACCGTATTAAGATACGGCCATTGTGCTACGGCCATGCGATTTTGTGATTGGTACAAGATAACAGGGGATACGAATGCCTCGCGCTAGGTCGCAGCTCCCAATAAAGCGGTTAGAAGGCTTGCAATGGTTATGCCAGCGGCGAACATTATCCGTGACCCGACAAAAAAACACCACTACATTGAGTGGTGTCGAAATCCATGAACCCTTTGCTCATGGGTATATACAATGGTGGATCTAAGCGGGATCGAACCGCTGGCCTCTAGAATGCCATTCTATCTCGCGGCCATTTCCGTGAGTGCTTCTGAGCGCCACGATGTGCCTTTAAGTTTCTTCCAGAAGGGCGTTCGGCGATTCCCAGTTGTGCCTCTGTTCACGTGTCTTTTCTTAGTATCTCTAGATACTCTTCATAGGCGAAAACCCGATTTCTTTGGCGGCTTTCCGTTTGCACCAAGATTCCTAGCTCGATCAGACGCATTACAGCTCGCGAAACAGCGTTGTAGGATAGTTCCAATTCGACACTGGTCTTTTTTATATCTATAATCGGATTACGCTCAAGGAATCGAAAAACCTTCCGCATGGTAAGTGCCGCTTTCCCTGTATTGTCTAATGCGGCGATGTTTTTCTCATGCAATTTCACAAGGGCCGCTATGGTCTGGACTGCGTCCTCCGCGGATTCGTGTACACCCCGCAAGAAAAACTTAACCCACTGCTCGAAATTACCTTTTAGCCTCACTTCCATCAACCGATCATAGTACTCTACCCTATTCCGCTTGAAAAAATACGACATGTACAAGGTCTCGCGACTGAGAATGTTCTTTTCCATTAAGAATAAGGTAATCAAAAGTCGTCCTACCCTTCCATTGCCATCTAAAAACGGATGGATGGTTTCAAATTGATAATGAGCTAATCCAATCTTTATCAATGGGTCTAAGCCATCGTCTGCGTGAAGGAATTTTTCCAAGTCAGACATGGCCTCAATCATAGCAAGCGGATTTGGAGGCACATATCTGGCATCCCTCAGCGTACTCCCTTGGGGCCCTATCCAGTTTTGACTCCGCCTGAACTCTCCAGGATTCTTCTCGTCACCCCGTACGTTTCGCATCAGAATTTGATGGGTTTCCTGCAAGAGACGATTGGACAGGGGTAGAGCCTCTAAGCGCCTTTTCGCATACTGAGAGCACTTAACATAATTTACCACATCAGCCACATGGAGATTCGTGTTCTGTTCAATGTCAGGGTCCAAAATGTCATCGAGTGTGGCTTGGGTTCCCTCAATCTGTGACGACAGCAGCGCTTCTTTCCTAACATACATGGAAACGAACAAATCCATATCAGGAACTTGGCGAGAAATACCCTCCAAGATTCCCAGACTCCGATGCGCTTTTGCTAGCAATCCAATGGCTTCCTCGTCGAGTTCAACAGGCGGTGCTGGTGGTAATGGTCTTGGCGAGAACGATTGGTATTGAAGCTCTCCTGTTAAGTTCGTAATGAATTCTCCTGCTCTATGTTTCATCTGCCTCACTCCTAGAATGAAATGACAGAGTAAGGATACCAACATTATTTCCGTTTGTCAATATAAACGGAAATAAAACCCTTCAAGACATTGGTTTATTTCATTTTACCCAACCAACGGCAATGAACTATATTGCCACCTTATCTAATTTCGCGTTGAGAAATGTCCAATATGGAGGCTTTTGTCTCAAACCAATTTAAGCAGGCCGCAGAATTGGTTTGCGTTTTTTTGCCCACTGCTTGAGCATGCTTTGCGGTACAACAGAAGAGGGTTGGTACTCATTGAGTCCACGGAGTGAATCGGTGCAGATCATTGTCGATACTCCCTGCTTACCGGCGGAGTATGTCGTGCCAAACCTAGGTGATGTCGTGCCTCCATCGTCACTTTGTCCTCGCTGTAGGAAAGGCAAACCGCATAAACACGGTTTCTATCGGCGCTTTGCATTGACGGATTCCGGTTCGGTCATCTTCCCGCATGGTGACGTTAACGCCTAGGGTGCGCTGTCACGGTATCCCTGCTTCCCAGCTTTTGTGTTGCTCGCTGGCAGTACCACCTCGACCCGCTGTGGCAATGCCTGTGGGTGCGCTTCGGCGAGGAACATTCCGGCACCGCCATCGGCCAGCGAATGCGGGAGCGTATTGCCGTGAAAAACGTCATGCGCGGCCTTCTCGAGACGGGACTAGAGTCGTACTCAGCGACTGACACGCAGCGCGCTGGCAGCACCGTTTTGTCCCTCTGAGTTGGCACACCAATCGGCACACTCAACAAAAAAACACCACTTCATTGAGTGGTGTCGAAATCCATGAATCCTTTGTTCATGGGCATATGCCATGGTGGACTCAAGGCGGATCGAACCGCTGACCTCTAGAATGCCATTCTATCTCGCTGCCATTTCCGTGAGTGCTTCTGAGCACCATGATGTGCCTCTAAGTTTCTTCCAGAAGGACGTTCGGCGATCCATGCCTTCCGCCCTATGCGCTCCAGATCAGCTCAGTTTTTCTCGTTTGGCACACCAAATGTGTGCTCTTCCCCAGACGGCTACTACACGCTCTTTAGACGACCAACCTCGGATGGCACACCTGATTATGACGAAGGGATCCCTAATCTGTCCATTGACATTGTCTTTCTTATGTCAGAGTGTGCTCTAACACAGAGAGGATTCCGCCTTGAGCTAGCGCCGTATTCTTAGTGCTTGGTGATTCTGTCGTCACCAGGGTAATCCGCGACCTCGACGCCCTTGTGTCGGCTCACAAAGTTGAGCCCCGTTTTCACGCACCCTATAACGAACCCTCCTCTACAGTCTCATTCCGCCATTCCGAGTAGAACCGGATATATTTCGGTGTACAAACTTCCACGTCCATTCTATAGTAATCCAGCGCTCCCAAATCACGACCAATCGACGAAGAGTCGTAGGCCGTGATCACTAGCTTGCACTGCATATCCAGGCTTCTGCACTTGACTCGCAGTGCCTGCAATGCCTCAGGTTGAATGTCCTCGTGTAGTGTAACCCGAGACATATCCTGGTCTGCGAACGCATCCTTAGCCAGGGCGCAGATCTCCGGTTCTTCAAGTACATGAATAGCGATTAATACTAA